>DASXRN010000216.1:0-8639 GCA_036506595.1 Polaromonas sp.
GTGGCGTTTCAACCAGACGCGCAGGCGCCAAACGAGCTTGACGATCAGATAGCCGCTGGCCGAGCCGGCGACGGCAAAAATGCCCATGCCCAGTATCACGGGCTCGCCAAACGATGCCAGCAAGTCCCGCATGCTCTCGCCCTCCGGCAGCGGGAGTACCAGCGGGGGGGCATCCAGCAGCAGGCTGCCCAGCTCGTAGGCCAGCCAGAGCCAGAAACCTATGGTGAAGGGGTTGGTGATCAGCGTTGTGCCCGTCGCCACGAGGATGTTGGCGCGCCACCAGACGCTGTGCGCCGTCGCAATCACAATTTGCGCAAACGGAATGGCAAAGGCCCAGAAGATGCCGATGGCCACGCCACGCGCCACGGCTTCGTGTTGCAGGCGCCACAGCTGAGGGTCCAGCAAGCGCTGGGCCAAGGGTTTGAGCCAGGGGTTGGCCATCAGCATTTCGCGGGTGGGCAGGGAGGCTTTCAGGCGGTCTGTCCAGTGCGGGCTGCCGGGTGCCTGCTTTTGCCGTGTTTTCATGGCTTGGGTAAGACGTTGCGGTCTACAGCATAAAAACAATGGCGGCAATCGCCAGGGCGCCCAGTGCCAGATTGATCATGGCCAGGGTCGCGATTTGTCCGACGCGGCGGCCGCCTTCCGGCCAGTTGGATGCGCTGACAGCTTGCTTCAGGCGGCGAAAAGGGCCGAAATAAAGATGGCCGAAGAGCGCGAACATCAGCAGGCCTATGCCAAACATCAAGTGCCAGCCCAGGGGCGCGTTTTTCATGCCGACACCCAGCAACATGGCCAGGCCCGTCAGCAGCAAAACCGCGATGGCCCCCCACACCAGCCCAAAAAACCGGCGCAAGACCTGCGCAATCAGCGGCAGCCGCTGCACAGGTGTCAGCAGTTCGGCCGCAACGGGTCGCAGGGCAAACAGCATGAAGCTCACGCCACCCAGCCAGGTGATGGCGGCAACGATATGCAGAAATTTCATCAGGGCGGGCATGTTGTCTTTCGGTAACAGGTGGCTGGGCGCGGGTTCTGGCCCTCTGAAGCGATTGGGCAGCCGGGGCTAACTTATTGTCGCCTGCAATGTAAAACGACACTTGGGCCTGCGGTATTTGGGTGCCCGACCTGAAAGCCTTGACGAAAGGCACGGGTTTCTACGTATAATTAAAGGCTTTGCTGAGTAAGGGCAAAAGAAATCCGCGCCATTCTTTGTAACCTGTATGTAATTTGCTCTTTGCAAAATCGCACATTCAGCCATTTTGAGTGCAATGCACAACATGCCGGTTCATGAAGAAGATAGAGAGCGAGAGCGCGCAGAAGATGGCGACGAAGGCTTCACGCCGCTGACGCGCGAGGAGGCCCAAAAGCTGTCCTTGCAGTTAAGCAAGGCCGATCCCCTGGCTTCTGTTTGGCGTGTGCTGGCGGTGCAATGTCTGGCGGGTTGCCTGGTGGCGCTGCTGGCCTGGGGGCTGACGGGGCGCGCTGAGGCGGGCTGGTCGGCGCTCTATGGTGCTTTGTCGGTGGTGATTCCGGCGGCGCTGCTGGCGCGGGGTATGAAGCGCGGGTTGGCGGCAGGCGGTGCCGGGGCCGCGATGGCGGGTTTCTTTTTCTGGGAAGCAGTCAAGATTGCCTTGACGGTGGCGATGTTGGTCGCCGCGCCAAGGCTGATTGCTTCGCTGAGCTGGCTGGCCCTGGTGGTTGGTTTCGTGGTGACGATGAAGGTGGTTTGGGTGTTGTTATTGTTTCGCCCCAAGCGCCGGCCATCGGACAAGGTTTGAGTTAAACGTATTTGACGTATTTGTAATAGGCAAACTGGTGATTTATGGCTGCTGCTGAACATTCTGGAACTCAAGGTCCTGCCGCTGGCGAATACATCGTTCACCATCTGCAGCATTTGCAGATGAATTTCTCCTTTCAGAGTGTCAAGCAAAACAGTATTGTTGACTTCAGTCTCTTCAATCTGGACTCCCTGATTTACTCCGTCATGCTGGGCGTGCTGGGCTGCTACTTTCTGTGGCGCGCGGCCCGCAAGGCGACTTCCGGTGTGCCTGGCCGTTTCCAGGCGGCGGTCGAAATCATGTCCGAATATGTCGAAACCCAGGCCAAGGGCGTGATCCACAATGCCAAGAGCCGCAAGCTCGTGGCCCCGCTGGCGCTGACCGTGTTTGTCTGGATTTTCCTGATGAACGGCATGGACTTGCTGCCTGTGGATGTGCTGCCGCGCCTCTGGGCCGAGGCTTACGGTGCTGCCGGCCATGATGCGAGCCATGCTTTTCTGCGGGTCGTGCCCACGGCCGACCTGTCCACCACGTTTGGGCTGTCGGTCAGTGTGTTGCTGGTTTGCCTGGTTTACAACATCAAGATCAAGGGCGCGGGCGGCTGGGCGCACGAGCTCGTGGCTGCGCCTTTTGGCGATAAAGTATTTTTGTACCCGTTCAACCTGCTGTTGCAGATGATCGAGTACTTCGCAAAGACCGTTTCGCACGGCATGCGATTGTTCGGCAACATGTTTGCCGGCGAGTTGGTATTCATGTTGATCGCCTTGATGGGCGGCACGTGGGCCTGGCAGTTCAACCCGCTTGCGGGTGGTTTCTTGCTGGGTGTTGGGCATGTCATTGCCGGAACCGCGTGGAGCATCTTCCACATTCTGGTGATCACGCTGCAAGCCTTCATCTTCATGATGTTGACGTTGATTTACGTGGGGCAGGCCCACGATAAACACTAACTTTTTTCGTTTTTACTTTTCCGTACTTTTTAGGAGCAATCATGGAAAACATTCTCGGCCTCGTTGCATTGGCTTGTGGTTTGATCGTTGGTCTGGGCGCAATGGGCGCATCTATCGGCATCGCGCTGATGGGTGGAAAATTCCTCGAGTCTTCGGCTCGTCAGCCTGAATTGATGAACGAACTGCAAGTCAAGATGTTCATCTTGGCCGGTCTGATCGATGCTGCGTTTCTGATCGGTGTGGCTATTGCCCTGCTGTTCGCTTTCGCCAAACCTTTCGCCATCTGATTTTGGGCGACCTTTCACGAGCGAAAGGGCTTGAACCGTGAACATTAACGCAACCCTGTTCCTGCAGGCTGTCGTTTTTGCGATTCTGGTGTGGTTCACGATGACATACGTGTGGCCCCCGATCACAAAAGCGCTGGACGAGCGGGCTCAAAAAATCGCTGACGGCCTGGCCGCCGCCGAGAAAGCCAAGTCTGAGCTGTCTTCCGCCAACAAGCGGGTGGAGCAAGAGCTGGCCAAATCGCGCGACGAAAATGCCGTACGTCTGGCTGATGCCGAACGCCGCGCCCGCGCCATCATTGAAGAGGCCAAGGCACGCGCGACGGAAGAAGGCAACAAGATCATTGCTGCCGCCCAGGCAGAAGCCGAGCAACAAACGGTCAAGGCCCGTGAGACATTGCGCGAGCAGGTCGCGGCACTGGCCGTCAAGGGTGCCGAGCAGATTCTCCGCAAGGAAGTCAATGCTGGCGTCCATGCCGATTTGCTCAGCCGTCTGAAGACTGAACTTTGATCGCGCTTTTGACCCAGGCTGTTATCCAAGTTAAAGAAGCAAACCATGGCTGAACTCGCAACTATTGCCCGCCCTTACGCTGAAGCACTGTTCAAGGCTTCGGCGTCCGACCTTGCCGGCACTGCCGTCTGGCTTGACGAAATTGCAGCGGTTGCCAGCAATGAGCAACTGCAGCAGTTCGCCGATGACCCGAAAACCAGCGTGACGCAGGTCTTCGACGTGGTGGTGGGCGTGACCAAGGCTACGCTGACAGACGCTGCAAAGAATTTCCTGCGCACGGTGATTGACAACGGCCGCCTCAGCGTCCTGCCGGAGATCGCCAACCAGTTTCGCGTGCTGAAAAATGCCCGCAGTGGCACGTCCGATGCCATCGTGTACAGCGCCTTTGCGCTGGACGGTTCGGCACTGGCCGATTTGGCGGCAACGCTGGAAAAACGCTTTGATCGCAAGCTCAACCTCAAGGTTGAGCTGGAGCCGGCGCTGATCGGCGGCGTGCGTGTCGTGGTGGGTGACGAGGTGTTGGACACCTCGGTCAAAGCCCGTTTAGAGCAAATGAAAGTGGCGCTGATTTCCTGATCCGATGCCCCGGCGTCACATCAAGTTTTTAGCCAACAACACCTAGAAAGAAGGAAAGAGTCATGCAACTCAATCCCGCAGAAATTTCTGAACTGATCAAGAGCCGCATCGAAGGCCTGGTAGTCAGCGCTGACATCCGTAACCAGGGCACCGTTGTCTCGGTGACCGACGGTATCGTCCGTATCCATGGCCTGTCCGATGTGATGCAGGGTGAGATGCTGGAATTCCCCGCCACGGCCGATGGCACGCCAACCTATGGTCTGGCGCTGAACCTTGAGCGCGACTCGGTCGGCTCGGTGATCCTGGGCGAGTACGAACATATCGCCGAAGGCGATACCGTCAAGTGCACGGGCCGCATTCTGGAAGTCCCGGTCGGTCCCGAGCTGCTGGGCCGCGTGGTCAATGCGCTGGGCCAGCCGATCGACGGCAAAGGCCCCATCAACGCCAAGATGACCGACGTGATCGAAAAAGTAGCACCCGGTGTGATCGCCCGTAAATCGGTCGACCAGCCGCT
Source organism: Polaromonas sp. (assembly GCA_036506595.1). Classification (GTDB taxonomy): domain Bacteria; phylum Pseudomonadota; class Gammaproteobacteria; order Burkholderiales; family Burkholderiaceae_C; genus Polaromonas. The sequence continues at coordinate 4,608 of DASXRN010000216.1, forward strand.
GCAGACAGGTCTCAAATCCATCGACTCCATGGTGCCCATCGGCCGCGGCCAGCGCGAGCTGATCATTGGCGATCGCCAGACCGGCAAGACCGCTGTGGCGATTGACACCATCATCAACCAGAAGGGCAAAGGCGTTTTCTGCGTTTATGTCGCGATTGGCCAGAAGGCTTCTTCGATCAAGAACGTGGTTCGCTCGCTGGAGCAAGCCGGTGCCATGGACTACACCATTGTGGTCGCCGCCTCTGCTTCCGAATCGGCTGCTATGCAATACGTGAGCGCCTACTCCGGTTGCACCATGGGTGAGTACTTCCGTGACCGCGGCCAGGACGCCCTGATTGTGTATGACGACCTGTCCAAGCAGGCCGTGGCCTACCGCCAGGTCTCGCTGCTGCTGCGCCGTCCGCCGGGCCGTGAAGCCTACCCCGGCGACGTGTTCTATCTGCACAGCCGTCTGCTCGAGCGTGCCGCTCGTGTGAATGTCGACTACGTCGAAGCCTTCACCAAAGGTGAAGTCAAAGGCAAGACAGGTTCACTGACGGCTCTGCCCATCATTGAAACGCAGGCCGGTGACGTGTCCGCCTTCGTTCCCACCAACGTGATCTCGATTACCGACGGCCAGATCTTCCTGGAAACCAACCTGTTCAACGCCGGTATCCGTCCCGCGATCAACGCCGGTATCTCGGTGTCCCGCGTTGGTGGTGCGGCCCAGACCAAGCTGATCAAAAACCTGTCCGGCGGTATCCGTACCGACCTGGCACAGTACCGTGAACTGGCGGCTTTTGCGCAGTTCGCCTCTGACCTCGACGAAGCCACCCGCAAGCAGCTGGACCGCGGTGCCCGCGTGACCGAGCTGCTCAAGCAGGCCCAGTACTCGCCGCTGTCCATCTCCACCATGGCTGCCTCGCTGTTCGCCGTGAATAAGGGCTTCATGGACGATGTGGACGTCAAGAGGGTTCTGGCGTTCGAAGCCGGCCTGCATGGCTACCTCAAGGACAAACACGCTGCGCTGATGACCAAGCTTGAAGCCGACAAAGCCATGGACAAGGACGCCGAGGCGGAACTGAGCACGGCTGTGGCTGCGTTCAAGAAGTCCTTTGCCTGAGTCTTGCCTGAATAAAGAAAAGCCAAGGGCTTTAGAAATCATTTAGGAATACATATGGCAGTAGGCAAGGAAATACGCGGCAAGATCAAGTCGGTGGAAAACACCAAAAAGATCACCAAAGCCATGGAAATGGTGGCGGCCTCCAAAATGCGCAAGGCGCAGGAGAGGATGCGCGCCGCCCGTCCTTACAGCGACAAAATCCGCAATGTTACGGCCAACCTGGCTCAAGCCAACCCCGAATACACCCATGTGTTCATGGAGTCCAATGACGCCAAGACCACCGGGTTTATCGTGGTGACGACCGACAAGGGACTGTGCGGTGGCTTGAACACCAACGTGCTGCGCGCCGTGACCGGCAGGCTCAAGGATCTTCAGGCGGCAGGGCATGACGCGCAGGCCGTGGCCATTGGCAACAAGGGCCTGGGTTTCCTCAATCGCGTGGGCGCCAAGGTGGTGTCTCATGCCACGCAACTGGGCGACAAGCCGCACCTGGACAAGCTGATCGGCCCCGTCAAGGTGCTGCTTGATGCGTTCAGCGAAGGCAAGATCAATGCGGTGTACCTGTGCTACACCAAATTCATCAACACCATGCGCCAGGAACCGGTGGTGGAGCAATTGCTGCCGCTGACCGCCGCCCACCTTGAGGCCGACAAGGACCATCATGGCTGGGATTACATCTACGAGCCGGACGCGCAGACCGTGATTGACGACCTGCTGCTGCGTTACGTCGAGGCGCTGGTATACCAGGCCGTGGCCGAAAACATGGCGTCCGAGCAGTCGGCCCGCATGGTGGCCATGAAGGCCGCCACGGACAACGCCGGCAGCGTGATTGGCGAGCTCAAGCTGGTATACAACAAAACGCGTCAAGCGGCGATCACGAAAGAGCTTTCGGAAATCGTTGCCGGTGCTGCTGCGGTTTAGACCGCCGCGCCCGATTTAAAGACTTAAAGAACGAACGTAAAGATCGAAAGAGGATTCAATCATGGCTCAGATTCAAGGCAAGATTGTTCAGTGTATTGGTGCGGTGGTGGACGTGGAATTCGCGCGTGACCAGATGCCAAGGATTTATGACGCGCTCAAGATGGAAGGCTCCGCGCTGACGCTGGAAGTCCAGCAGCAGCTGGGTGACGGCATTGTGCGTACCATCGCCCTGGGCACGTCTGACGGCCTGCGCCGCGGCAACATGGTGTACAACACCGGCGCGAACATCACGGTTCCCGTGGGTAAAGCCACGCTGGGCCGCATCATGGACGTGCTCGGTGCACCGATCGACGAGCGTGGCCCGGTTGACCAGACCCTCACCGCCCCGATTCACCGCAAGGCCCCGGCTTACGACGAACTGAGCCCTTCCCAGGAACTGCTGGAAACCGGCATCAAGGTGATTGACCTGGTCTGCCCGTTCGCCAAAGGCGGCAAGGTGGGTCTGTTCGGTGGTGCCGGTGTGGGCAAGACCGTGAACATGATGGAACTCATCAACAACATCGCCAAGGCGCACTCGGGTCTGTCCGTGTTCGCCGGCGTGGGTGAGCGTACCCGTGAAGGCAATGACTTCTACCACGAGATGGCCGACTCCGGCGTGGTGAATCTCGAGAAGCTTGAAGACTCCAAAGTGGCCATGGTCTACGGCCAGATGAACGAGCCCCCAGGCAACCGTCTGCGCGTGGCGCTGACCGGCCTGACGATCGCCGAGTCCTTCCGTGACGAAGGCCGTGATGTGCTGTTCTTCGTGGACAACATTTACCGCTACACGCTGGCCGGTACCGAAGTGTCCGCGCTGCTGGGCCGCATGCCTTCCGCCGTGGGCTACCAGCCGACGCTGGCCGAGGAAATGGGCCGCCTGCAAGAGCGTATTACCTCCACCAAGGTCGGCTCCATCACCTCCATCCAGGCCGTTTACGTGCCTGCCGATGACTTGACCGATCCATCGCCTGCCACCACCTTTGCCCACCTGGATTCCACCGTGGTGCTTTCGCGTGACATCGCCTCGCTGGGTATTTACCCCGCCGTGGACCCGCTCGATTCGACCAGCCGCCAGCTGTCACCTGCCGTGGTCGGCGAAGACCACTACAACACGGCGCGCGCCGTGCAGGGCACGCTGCAGCGCTACAAGGAACTGCGCGACATTATTGCGATTCTGGGTATGGACGAGCTGGCCCCTGAGGACAAGCTGGCCGTGGCCCGCGCCCGCAAGATCCAGCGTTTCCTGTCGCAGCCCTTCCACGTCGCTGAGGTGTTTACCGGCTCTCCCGGCAAGTACGTGAGCCTGGCCGAAACCATCCGCGGCTTCAAGATGATTGTGGCGGGTGAGTGCGATCACCTGCCGGAGCAGGCCTTCTACATGGTCGGTACCATTGACGAGGCTTTTGAGAAGGCGAAAAAAGTCGCTTAAAGCGGCGTACTCGACCGCCCGGCGTTGTTGGCGTGCTCAATGTGCCTATGCACATTTCCGCGCGCCGCCTAGCCGGACGACCGATTACTTGCTTTAAGCCGTCTTTTTTTACTTGGAGTATTCATGAGCACCATTCACGTTGATGTTGTTAGCGCAGAAGAGTCCATCTTCTCCGGCGAAGCCAAATTTGTGGCCTTGCCCGGCGAGGCGGGCGAGCTGGGTATTTACCCACGCCATACGCCGCTGATCACCCGCATCAAACCCGGTGCCGTGCGCATTGAAAAAACCGATGGCACGGAAGAGTTTGTGTTCGTCGCTGGCGGCCTGCTCGAAGTGCAGCCCAATTGCGTGACGGTTCTGAGCGATACCGCGATCCGGGGCAAGGATCTGGACGAAGCCAAGGCCACCAAAGCCAAGGCGGCCGCGGAAGAAGCCTTGAAAAATGCCAAAACCGATATTGACATCGCCATGGCGCAGTCCGAACTTGCCGTGATGGCGGCCCAGATTGCCGCGCTGCGCAAATACCGTCAGAAGAAATAAC
>DASXRN010000217.1:0-2617 GCA_036506595.1 Polaromonas sp.
ATGTCCGCGTGGGTTTTGAGAACAACCTCCAGCTCAAGGACGGCCAGACCGCATCCGACAACGCAGCCCTGGTCAGACAGGCTGCCGAAGCGGCCGCCAGCCTGGGGCGTCCACTGGCCAGCGCCTTTGACATCAGAAAGCGCTTTGGCGCGGCCTGAACAGTTTTTTAATAAAAGGAGACAGCATGAAACGCACTGCATTTCTGAGACTGGCCGCGAAGCTGGGCGCCGCTGCGGCCCTTTCACTGCTGGCACTGGCCGGCCAGGCCCAGGACAGTTACCCCAGCAAACCCATCCGCTTCGTGGTGCCCTACCCGCCCGGTGGCCCCACCGACCTGATGGCTCGCCTGCTGCAGACCGCACTGCAGACCCGCCTGGGCGTGACGGTGATCGTCGACAACAAGGGCGGAGCGGGAGGCAACGTGGGCAGCGCCGATGTGGCCAAACAGGCCCCGGCCGACGGCCACACGCTGTTGCTGGCGGCCAGCGGGCCGATGGCGGTGAACACCACGCTGTTTCGCAGCATGCCGTTCAATCCCCTGACCGATCTGGTACCCGTCATCCAGATTTCATCGTTTCCGCTGGTGCTGGAAGTCAACCCCAAGCTCGGGGTGAAAAGCGTCAAGGAACTGATTGCCATGGCGAAAACCAACAAACCCGAACTGAGTTTTGCCTCCGCCGGCAACGGCACGCCGCAGCACCTGGCGGGTGAACTGTTCAACAGCCAGACGGACATCAAGATTGCCCACATCCCCTACCGCGGCGCGGGCCCGGCGCTGAACGACCTGCTGGGCGGGCAGGTCAATGTGATGTTCGACATCCTGGGCAGTTCCCTACCCTACATCCAGACCGGCAAGCTCACGCCGCTGGCCGTGACGTCGGCCAAACGCAGCCCGTCACTGCCCAATGTGCCGACCATGGCCGAAGCCGGGGTTGCAGGCTATGAATTCACCGGCTGGCACGGCATCGCGGTGCGCGCCGGCACACCGCCCGCAGTGATCGACAAGCTCAACAGCACGCTGAATGCCATTTTCATGGATCCTGAATTTCATAAGAAATGGGAGGCGCTGGGCACGCCGGTGGTGGGGGGCACGGCCGCGCAATTTGGCGAGCTGATCAAAAAGGAAACCGTGCGCCTGGGCAAGGTGGTCAAGGACTCGGGCGTGACCCTCGACTAAGCCGGCGCAGGCCTTCAAGGACGGCCTTAAATAAAAAAAGGCTCTGCAAAATCCGCAGAGCCTTTTTACTTTTGGAACAACGCACGGGCTACCCGAGCCGCGCCATCCGGCGAAGAGCGCGCCTACAGCTTGAAGGGCACAACCATCTGCCGCTGCTCGCCCAGGCCTTCAATGCCCAATGCCATCTGGTCACCTTTTTTCAGGAACACCGGCGGCTTCATGCCCATGCCCACGCCGGGGGGGGTGCCCGTGGTAATGACGTCGCCAGGCTCCAGCGTCATGAACTGGCTGACATAGCTGACGAGCTTGGCGACGCTGAAGATCATGGTTTTGGTGCTGCCGGTTTGCATGCGCTTGCCATTGACCTCCAGCCACATGCCGAGTTTTTGCGGGTTGGGCACCTCGTCGCGCGTGACCAGCCAGGGACCGATAGGGCCGAAGGTATCACAGCCCTTGCCCTTGTCCCAGGTGCCGCCGCGCTCCAGTTGGTACTCGCGTTCGCTGACATCGTTGATGGTGCAGTAGCCCGCCACATGGTTGAGGGCTTCCTTTTGCGACACATAACGGGCGCGCGTGCCGATCACCACACCGAGCTCGACTTCCCAGTCGGTTTTGCCCGAGCCTTTGGGCAGCATCACCGGATCGTTGGGGCCTTGAATACAGGTAGTGGCCTTCATGAACACTATGGGTTCGGCGGGAATCGGCAGGCCGGACTCGGCGGCGTGGTCGGCGTAATTCAGGCCGATGGCAATGAATTTGCCCACACCGCTGACCGGGCTGCCCATACGCGGCGAGCCCTTGACCAGCGGCAACTTCTCGGTTTTGAGTTTGCGCAGCTTGGCCAGCGCCGCATCGCCCAGCTGCTCAGGGCCGATGTCCTGGACCACCGCGCTCAGGTCACGCAGTTTGCCATCGGCATCAATCAAACCGGGCTTTTCCTTGCCTGGGTTTCCGTAACGAACAAGTTTCATCAAGTTTCCTTTCAGTTGAGGGTTGTACGTGAGATTAGATAGTCATTCCGCCGTCCACCGAAAACAGCTGTCCGGTGGCAAATACCGATTCGTCGCTGGCCAGATACACCACGATGGGGGCAATCTCATGCGCCTGGGCCAGGCGCCCCATGGGTTGACGGGCGACAAAGCTCTTGCGGGCTTCCTCCGGATCGGCGTAACTGTTGATGCGCTCACCCAGGGAGGGGGTATCCACCGTGCCCGGTGCGATGGCGTTGCAGCGAATGCCCTGGCCCACAAAATCGGCGGCCACCGATTTGGTCAAGCCCACCACCGCCGCCTTGCTGGCACCGTAGGCGAAGCGATTGGGCAAGCCCTTGAGGCTACCGCACACGCTGGCCATGTTGATGATGCTGCCACCACCATGGGCCAACATCTTGGGCAAGGCCGCCTGGATCATCCAGAACTGGGCGCGCACGTTGAGGTTGAA
>DASXRN010000218.1:0-6260 GCA_036506595.1 Polaromonas sp.
GCGCCCGGGCGATGGCCACACGCTGCCGCTGGCCGCCCGAAAGCTCATGTGCGTAACGGTCTGAGTACTTGCCGCCCAGGCCGACCTCCTGCAGCATTTTCGTCACGCGCGCACGTTTGTCGGCGGCCGACATGTCATGCACTTGTCGCAGACCTTCACCCACGAGTTGGCCAATGGTCATTCGCGGATTCAGCGACGAATAGGGGTCCTGGAACACCATCTGGCAGTTGAGCCGGTAGTCATGCCAGCGGTCATCGTTGCGTTTGATGGCGTGCCCGCGAAACCGGATCTCGCCCTGCGTGGGCTGAATGAGCCCGGCAATGGCGCGTCCGAGTGTCGTTTTACCCGAACCCGATCCGCCCACGACTGCAACGACTTCGCGTGGGTGGATGAGCAGATCGATGCCGTGGAGTACACGTTTTGCAGCCGTTCTTGAAAAGAGCCGCCTATGCCCGGCATAGTCAAAAACCAGATTGCGCACTTCGATGACCGGTGGCGCTGCTTCTATGGTTCGCGCCGCCTGCCTGCGCGGTATGGCTTGCAGCAGCTTGCGCGTATACGGCTGACCAGGGGCCGCGAGCAGGCGCGCGGTAGCGCCGGACTCCACCACCTCGCCCTGCTTCATGACGATCACGCGTTCGGTATAGCGCGCCACCATGGGCAGGTCATGACTGATGAGAAGCACTGCGGTATTGCGCTCCCGCGTCAGCCCCACCATGAGTTCGAGCACGTCCCGCTGCACGACAGCATCCAGCGCGGTGGTGGGCTCGTCGGCAATCAGCAGGGCGGGCTCCAGCAGCATGACCGACGCGAGCATCATGCGTTGCCGCATGCCGCCCGAAAACTCGTGAGGCCAGGCCGCCAAGGCCGCTTTGGGGTCGAGTATGCCCACGCGCGCCAGCATATCCAGGGTGAGTTCGCGGCGCATGGCTGGTGTCAGCTGGCGCCGGTGCAAGGCGAGGCCTTCATCGAGTTGCTGCCCAATCGTCATGGACGGATTCAGCGACGTCATGGGCTCCTGGAAAACCATGCCGATACGTGCACCGCGCAGCTCCCTCAAGCGTGCCTCGCTCGCTATGGTGAGGTCTTCTCCCTCGAACTCGACGCGGCCTGCAGTACGAACGAGCGGCAAGGGTGTGAGGCCCATGATGGCTTTTGCGGCCTGGGTCTTCCCGCTGCCAGATTCACCCACAATGCCCACGAACTCACCAGGCAGGACGGTGAACGATACGTCGCGCACGATTTCCCTGCCACCCGGCCCGACGGCCAGCGTCAGCTTGGAGACATCGACCAGCTTGCTCATTCCAGACCCTTCATGCGTGGATCCAGCAGATCGCGCACGGCGTCTCCCAGAAAGTTGATGCCCAGCAAGGTCAGTGCGATGCAAAGCCCGGGGAAAATCGAGAGATAGGTGGCCTGCGCCATGTAGGGGCGGGCGGAGGCCAGCATGTTGCCCCATGTCGGCGCAGGCGGCGGCACGCCCAGGCCCAGGAAAGACAGGGCGCTTTCGGCCAGGATGACCCAGCCAAACATGGAGGTGGCCAGGACGGTGAGCGGCGCCACGCAGTTGGGCAGCACGTGGCGAAACATGGTGTAGAGCTCCGAGTTTCCCAGCACCCGCGACGATTCAACAAATTCCTTTTCGCGCAGGGACATGACCGTTCCGCGCACAATCCGGGTCACTGAGGGTGTATACGCCAGGCCGAGCGCCAGAATGATGCCGTATTTGTTGGCACCGAATACGGCAAGTAGCGCGAGTGCCAGCAGCAGGCCGGGGAAGGCCAGCAGTGCATTGATGAACGCCATGATGATGCGGTCAGTCCACCCGCGGATAAAGCCGGTCACGACGCCGATGGTGGTGCCGACGGTCACGGCGAACAGGACGGTCAGAACGCTGATCCACATGCTGTTGGACGCGCCAGCCATCAGGCGCGAGAGCTCATCACGGCCGAATTCATCGGTCCCCAGCAAATACAGCGAGCCTGGCGGCTTGAAGCGCGCAGAAAAATTAATCTGCAATGGCGCATGCGGCGTCCAGAACAAGCCCATAACGGCGGCACCCAGAATCAGGCCCACGATCAACAGGCCGATCAGGGCTTGTGGCGTTAAAAATTTTTTCATTCGGCCAGCACCCTTGGGTCGAAGATGGGGTAACACAGGTCAATCAGCAGGTTGGTGATGACGTAAATCACTGCGACGAACAGAAGACAGCCCTGTATGACGGGATAGTCACGGGCAAAAATCGCGTCCACCAGCAGGCGGCCAAGTCCTGGAATGGTAAAGACGGTTTCCACCACGGCCACCCCGCCGAGCAGGTTGCCAAGCACCAGGCCGATCAGCGTCCATGTCGGGCCAAACGAATTTCTGAAGGCGTGGTGCAGCAACACCGCGCGTTCGGAAAGCCCTTTTGCGCGTGCATGGGTGATGTAGTCCAGCCGCAAAACTTCCAGTGTGCTGGCCCTGGCCATCCGGATCAGGACGCCGATCTCGTGGAGGAAGAGGGTGAGAATGGGCATGACCAGGTAGAGCAGCCCCGACTTCCAGTCGCTGACGACGGACACATAGCCCACCACGGGCAGCCACTCCAGTTTCAGGCCGAAAAAAAGCAGCAGAAGCAGGCCCAGCCAGAAAGTCGGAATGGACACCAGCAAGGTTGCAGCTCCTACCAGCATCAAGTCTGGAAGACGGTTTTGCTTCCATGCCGCGATCATCCCGGCGGGCACCGCGACCAGTGTTGCCAGAAGAACCGCCACCAGCACAATTTGCGCGCTGACAAGAAAGCGGCTCCATACCAAGTGCATCACTTTTTCGCCGGTGGTGATGGAGAGGCCCAGGTCGCCCTGCAGTGCGTGGCTGCCCCAGATGCCGAACTGCACCGGCCAGCTGTGGTCCAGGCCCAGACGCGCACGCAGCTCGGCCAAACGCACCGGATCCGCGAGATCGCCCAGTAAAAGCTGCGCGGGGTCACCGGGTATGAGCCGGATCAATACAAAAACGGCCACCGCCACGATCAGCAGCGTCGGTATGGCCATGGCGAGACGGGCCAGCGCAAAACGGAACATGGTTCAGGCCCTCGGTTTTTTCGGGGTAGCGTTCAACACGACGGCTTAGCGCGCTGATCCGCGAACTGATTGGGGGGCTGCTTCATCACGCAGGGCGCGAAGCACAGCGGCAAAAAAGTCTTGTACCTTGTCAACGCAGGCGAGTCCGTTGTGGGGAACGTTGTCGACGAGGTCCAGCGTTGCATCGACGCCTGAGGCTGCGAACGACTTGCGCAGGCTTTCGAGCCGTTCCGGGCGGGTGCGCCCGGCGTCGTTGGCACCGGCCATATAGAATTTTCCGCCCTCGCGGTGCGTGATTTCCCATGTGTCCAGATCGGCCTTGCCGACGACCATGTGAACGGGCAAGGCTTTCAGGGCATCGAGGTTGAGCGGTTTGCCGAATTTCTTTTCAAAGTCCCGAACCCCCACCCACCAGTCCTGGTTGAAATCAAGCAAGGTGACCGATCCTGGCGCGCCAATGGACACGGCCCACAGGCGTTCTGGATGAAACAGGCTGAAGCGGTTCACAAATTGGCCGCCGCCCGAATAGCCGAACAGGGCGAATTTCGAAAAATCACAGCCGAACTTTTCGGCGACCTCATCAACCATGTCCAGCAAGATCTGGTCATAGCGAATGGTGGCTTCCTGGAGGTGCTTGAAGCCATCGCGATTGCCATCGCCCTGCGGTCCTGCGGGAAACAGCGGGCATAGGACGATGCAGTCGTTCCATTTTGCAAACTCTGCAAAGGCATCGCGGTATTCGGTGAACGCGCGGCCGGTGCCATGCATGACGACGACCAGCTCTTTGGGGTATTTCTCATTCCCGGAAGGCGGCGGGGCATAGGTGCAATAGGAAAAACGCGGGTCGGTGCGGGCGGCGAACACAGTGCTGTGGCCCAGGTCATAAATGGCGGCTGCCCGCTTTTCGGCAAGCGAAAGAGGTGCATCGGTGCTGGTGGTCAGCGTTGGCAGGTCAGGCATGTGTTGTCACCGTAAGAAGTCATGAAAGCGATTCGCACGCGCTCATCCAAGGAAAGCGCTGCGAACTTGACGGCAAGACTTCTGCGTGGATTAGCACAATCAGATGTCAAGAAGTCCATTGGTTGTGAATTGTTCTTCATCTGATCTTAAAAAAATATCTAAATTATGTTTTGGAATGCTAAAGTTATTCTTTTGAATTAAGCGGCGGCGCGCACATTCATCCCGATGAGCACAATCAGATTTCTCAGAACCTTTTTGGCGGTGGCACAAGTGGGCTCATTTGCTGGCGCGTCAGAACGGGTTGCGCTGACGCAGGCCGCTGTCGGGCTCCAAATGCGTGCGCTTGAAACAGAGCTGAAAACGGTGTTGTTCGAAAGGTCAGGGCGCGGCGTGGTGCTGTCGGTGGCGGGCCGGGCGTTGATCGCCCATGCGGAAAAAATCATTGCCTGTTACGACCAGATGCGTGCGGGCCTGGACGATGAAGGCGAAATTGCAGGAACGGTTGCGGTGGGGTCGACCGTTTCGGCCATGGGCTTCTTGTCCAGCACTGTGGTGCGTATCAAGCCACTCTTTCCGAGGTTGAATGTCAGACTGGTTGCGCAGCAGTCCAGTGAATTGGTGAAGAGCGTCAGGCGAGGCGAGCTTGATGCGGCCATCTTCATCAGCGATTCTCCCGAGGAGCGCCAGGGCTTGACCTGGACGCCTCTTTATGTGGAACCACTAACGGTCGTGGCCAGTTCGCAAATTGCCCGACCTCATAGCGACTTGAAGAAACTGTTAAGCGAAAACCTCTTTATACGTTTTGATCGGCTGATGCCCAGTGGCATCCGCATCGAACAGACGCTGCGCAAGCTGGGCCTGGTGCCTCAGGACCTTCTTGAGCAGAGCTCCATTTCGACCATTGTGGATCTCGTGCGCCAGAACGTTGGCGTCACGATCGTGCCGCATTTGAGAAATGCGGATTGGGTAAACGACCCGTCCTTGTGCGTCATCCCCTTGCCGGGGCGTCCACCAACTCGGCAGGTCGGTATGGTCGAGCACGGTAAGCGTGAGCACATTACCGCCGTGATTCGCCAGCACCTTGTCAATCTGCTGGCAGAAAAAGGCCCGAGTAGCTCGGCAAGCGCAGCGCAGGCTTTGAACACGCCGCAGGCTATGGGGAAAGCTCACCGTTTGTGAGGGAATGCTACCGAAACCCGGCTGTTTACCGTCGTGATGACACCACAAGGCCACCCACGATCAAAATATTGATTGGCCATGACGTGTCTACGAGGAGGTTTGTCATGAGCATCGCGTCTCTTGCTGCAGACTGTCATGGGTGAGACGGACATGTCAGCCATGACTCTGTTCCTGGCGGGCGATGTCATGTGCGGCCGCGGCATCGACCAGATCCTGCCTCATCCAGTCCACCCGCAATTGTTCGAATCGTTCGTCAAGTCCGCGCGCGATTACGTCAGGCTGGCGGAACGCCAAAGTGGCCCCATCCATCGTCCGGTGGACTGGGACTATGTCTGGGGCGACGCCCTGGCCGAACTCGATCGCTGGCAGCCGCACGCGCGCATCGTCAACCTGGAGACCGCCGTCACGGCGCGAGGGGACCCCTGGCCGGCCAAGGGCATTCACTACCGCATGCATCCCGCCAATGTGCCTTGTCTGGCGGCCGCCGCTCTCGACTGTTGCGTGCTGGCCAACAACCACGTGCTGGATTGGGGCTACGCCGGCCTGGGCGACACCCTGTCCGCACTCCATCGTGCCGGGCTGCGTACCGCCGGCGCGGGACTCAACCAGACCGAGGCGGAGGCGCCGGCCTGCATCGAGGTGCCCGGCAAGGGGCGGGTACTCGTGCTGGCCATGGCCGGTGACAGCAGCGGCGTCCCCCCATCCTGGGAGGCCACGGGAGAGCGGGCTGGCGTCTCGCGCGTGCCCGATTTCTCCATACAGGCGGCGCAGGCGCTGGCCGACAGGGCGGCTGCAGCGCGGCGAGAGGGTGATCTCGTGGTCGTGTCGCTTCATTGGGGTGGCAACTGGGGGTTTCAGGTGCCCACCGAGCAGCGCAGCTTTGCCAGGCGTCTGATTGATTCTGGTGCCGTGGATGTCGTCTTCGGCCACTCCTCCCACCATGTGAAGGGCATCGAGGTGTACCACGAACGCTTGATCCTGTATGGCTGCGGCGACCTTCTGAACGACTACGAAGGGATTGGCGGTTACGACAGTTATCGCGCGGGTCTGGGGCTGATG
>DASXRN010000219.1:0-8685 GCA_036506595.1 Polaromonas sp.
GATGAGCGCGCGATGCGGCGCCGGGCCGGGTTTGAGCAGCGCCTGGCCGAGCTGGGCGTGCAGGGCGTGCCGGTGTGCGAGGTGCCTGCGCCGTCGTCCCTGGCCAATGGGCGGGCCGGCTTTGCCGAGCTGCGCGCCAGGCATCCCGGCATTGATGTGGTCTTTTGCGGCTCCGACGTGATTGCGCACGGCGTCATCACCGAAGCCCAGGCCAGCGGGCTGGCCGTGCCGCGTGACGTCGCCGTCATGGGCTTTGGCGACCTGCCGTTTGCCGCCTTCACCCATCCCATGCTGAGCACGGTGCGCATAGACGGCACCTCGATCGGGCGGCAGGCGGCACGCTTCATTCTGGACCGGGTGGAGAGCCGCGATGTCGGGCCCCGGGTGCGCGACCTAGGGTTTTCCATAGTCACAAGAGCCAGCGCCTGACTTGACCGGCGCCATGGCTTGGTCTTAAGATTAAATTGTTAGCGCTAACATACCAAGTTGGCCAGCAAAATTCAATCGCTGCATGCTTCAAATGGAGACCTCAATGACAACAAATTTCGCCCGCCGCAAGGCGGTTCTGGGCCTCGGTGGCCTCGGTTTGGGGGCTTTGCTGCCCCTGCCAAGTGTTGCAAACACCGCAGACATCGCCACGCCCGGCTGGCCCGTCAAACCCATCACCTATGTGGTGCCCTTTACGCCCGGTGGCTCCACCGACGTGATTGGCCGCACCCTGGCGCAAAAGTTGGCTGAATCGCTGGGGCAGCCGGTGATCGTCGACAACAAGCCCGGCGCGGCCGGTGCGGTGGGGGCGGCCTTTGTCGCCAAGTCCAAAGCCGACGGCTACACCCTGTTTGGTGGCACCATCAGCACCCATGCCATCAATGCCAGCCTGTACAAAAACCTGCCCTACGACCCGGTCAAAGACTTTGAGCCCGTGGCCCTGGTCGCCATGCTGCCCAACGTGCTGATCGTCAACCCCAGCCTCGGCGTCAACTCGGTGGCCGAACTCGTGGCGCTGCTCAAGCGCGATCCGTCCAAGCGCAACTTTGCCTCGTCGGGCGCGGGCACCTCCACCCACCTGGCCGGCGATATGTTTGCCGATCTGATTGGCGTGCCGCTCACCCATGTGGCCTACAAGGGCACACCACCCGCCTTGCTGGATGTCTCATCGGGCCAGGTGCCCTTCATGTTTGATCAGATGACCGCTGCGGCCTCACTGGCCCAGGCCGGCAAGCTCAAGCTGCTGGCGGTCACCTCCGTCAAACGCATGACGCTGGCCCCCCAGCTGCCGACCATGATGGAGTCGGGCATCAAGAACTTCCAGATGAGTTCGTGGCAAGCGGTCTACGCGCCCAAGCGAACGCCGCAGCCCATCGTGCAGCGCCTCAATGCCGAAATTCTCAAGATCCTCAAGATGCCCGATGTGGCGGCCAAACTGACCGACCAGCTCGGCATGGAAATCGTGGGCAGCACGCCCGAAGAGTTGGCGGCCCACATGAAGACCGAGATCGCGCGCTGGGCCGAGCTCGTCAAAAAATCCGGAGCGACGGCGAGCTGACATGAGAAAAGACATTCGTATCACCCAGGTCCGCGTCACGCCGATCGCATTCCGCGATGCGCCGCTGCTGAACGCCAGCGGCATCCACGAGCCCTGGGCCCTGCGCAGCATTGTTGAAATCGAAACCTCCGACGGCCGGGTCGGCATCTCCGAGACCTACGGCGACGAGCCCATGGTGAAAGTGCTTGAGCAGGCTAAAGCCCTGCTCATGGAGCTGTCGCCGTTCGACCTTAACGTCATGGAAGAGCGGGTGCGCGCCAGCATCAAGCCCGGCGCAAGGGGCGACGGCAGTGTGCAGTTTGAACTGGCACCGGGTTCGCACACCGCCAAAAACGCCGACAAGGTCATCAGCGCCATGGAAGTGGCGATGCTCGACTTGCAGGGTCAACTGCTGGGCCTGCCGATTTGTGACCTGCTGGGCGGCGCGGTGCGCGAGGAGGTGCCCTACAGTGCCTACCTGTTCTATAAATATGCCGAGCATGCCGATAAACCCTATGCGCCAGACGCCTGGGGTGAAGCCGTCACGGCCGAGCAAATCGTCGGCCAGGCCAAAACCATGGTGGCGCAGTATGGCTTCAAGAGCATCAAGCTCAAGGGCGGCGTGTTTGAGCCTGCCCACGAGATCGAGTCGATGAAGGCCCTGCGCAAGGCTTTTCCGACCCTGCCGCTCAGGCTGGATCCCAACGCCAACTGGACGCTTGAGACCAGCATTGCCGCCGCCAAAGAGCTGGACGACTTGCTCGAATACTACGAAGACCCCACGCCCGGCCTCGACGGCATGGCCGAGCTCGCCAAACACAGCCGCATGCCGCTGGCCACCAACATGGTGGTCACGACCCTGGACGAGTTCCGGCGCAATGCCGCCACGCAATCGGTAAAAATCCTGCTGTCAGACCACCACTACTGGGGCGGGCTGCGCGCCACCGCCGCGCTGGCCCGCATGTGCGGCGTCTTCGGCATGGGCATGTCCATGCACTCCAACTCGCACCTGGGCATCAGCCTGATGGCCATGACGCATGCGGCTGCCGCCATTCCCAACCTGACCTACGCCTGCGACACGCATTACCCGTGGCAGGAAGAAGAAGTCATCAAGGGCGGCCGGATTTCCTTTCACGAAGGCGCGGTGAAGGTGCCCGCCACGCCGGGCCTGGGTGTGGAAATCGACCCGGCCGAGCTTGCCAAGCTGCATCAGCAGTATCTAGACTGCGGTGTGCGCAACCGCAATGACTTGGCGCAGATGCGCAAATACGATCCGGCCTTTTCAGGAGCAAGCCCACGTTATTAGTCGGTAACCCTCACGAGTCAGTGTTCATGGTCAAAAACTACGGAGACATCATGAAATTCAATCAGCTTATTTTCAATCTGGCCCGCAGCCTGCGGGTCGCAGGATTTCTCACTGCGGCGGCCGGCCTGTCGGTGGCCGCCTTGGGTGCGGCACAGGCCCAGCCCGTGACCCTCAACGTCGTGGATGTTGCGGGCAACCTCGCACTCACGCAGGAGGCGCTGGAGACGTTTGCGGCAAAAAACCCCAATCTGGTGTCGCGCATCACCTTCACCAAGGCGCCCGCGCCTGAGCTGCCCGGAAAAATCAGGGCAATGCAGGCCGCCGGCCGCACCGACATCGACCTCGTGCTGACCGGAACCGATGCACTGGCAGCGGGCATTGCGCTGAACCTGTGGGAGCCGCTGCTACCGGCGCACGCGGCCAAATTTCCGGGCCTGATGGACAACTATCTGCCCAGCGCACGCAAGATGCAGGACCTTGCCAATGGGCAGGGCATTGTGGTGACGTACATGCCTGCAGGCCCGCTGCTGGAATACAACCCCGACAAGGTCAAGGTGCTTCCCAAGACGACCGCTGAATTGCTCAGCTGGTGCAAGGCGAACCCCAACAAGCTTATTTACGCACGTCCTGCCAATTCGGGTCCAGGCCGCACTTTTCTGATGGGCCTGCCCTACCTGCTTGGCGACAAGGATCCGAAAGATCCCATCGCCGGCTGGGATAAAACCTGGGCCTACCTCAAGGAGCTCAACAGCTGCATCGAGTACTACCCCACAGGCACCGGGGCTGTCATGAAGGAGCTGGGTGAAGGTTCGCGCGACATGACGGTGACGGTGACCGGCTGGGACATCAATCCCCGCGCGCTCGGCGTGGTACCCAAACAGTTCAAGGTGGCGGCGCTCAATGGCTTTACCTGGATCAATGATGCGCACTACATGGTGATGCCCAAGGGCTTGCCGGCAGCGCGCCAAGCGGTGGTGATGGAACTGATGGCTTTTCTGCTCAAGCCGGAACAGCAGGCGCTGACGTATGACGCCGGTTATTTCTATCCCGGCCCGGCCGTGAAGAACGTACCCCTGTCGTCGGCGCCGCAAAAGAGCCAGGACGTCATCAAGGAATTCGGTCGCCCTGAATACGCCGACTGGATTGCCAAACAGCCGCATGTCCAGCCGCTGGAAGACAAGGCCATGGTCGCTGCTTTCAAGAAGTGGGACCAGGAAATCGGCACTGGCAAGGCCAAGTAAAAACATCGGTCCGGAAACAGCGCGCCCGCAGCAGCGGGCTTTGGAAGGGGTTTTGATGTCTGTTAAGCAGAACGTCGCGGTGCAGGGCGCGGGAAAAAATGAGTTCAGGCGCTTGCGCCTGGAAGGGGTGAGCCGCCAGTTTGGTGGCGCCAACGCCCTGGACAAGCTCTCCCTGACGATAGAGCGTGGAGAGTTCATTGCGCTGCTGGGGCCTTCGGGCTGCGGCAAGTCCACAGCGCTCAATTGCATGGCCGGGCTGTTGCCGCTGACAGATGGCAGCATCTGGCTGGACGAGCAACGCATTGACCCGCTGCCGCCCGAAAAGCGCGGCTTCGGTATGGTGTTCCAGAACTACGCGCTGTTCCCGCATCTGTCGGTCAACCGCAATGTGGGTTTTGGCCTGAAGATGCGCGGCGTGCCGGCCAAAGAGATTGAGCGCCGGGTCGCTGGCGCTCTGGACACCGTGCAGCTGCAGGCGCATGCGGGCAAGTTGCCCGGGCAACTGTCGGGCGGCCAGCAGCAGCGCGTGGCGATTGCCCGCGCGATCGTCATCGAGCCGCCGCTGATCCTCATGGACGAGCCGCTTTCCAACCTGGACGCCAAGCTGCGCATTGAAATGCGCTCCGAAATACGTCGCATCCACCGGGCCCAGGGCTGCTCGACGGTGTACGTGACCCATGACCAGGATGAGGCGCTGGCGATGGCCGACCGCGTGGTGGTGATGAAGCTCGGCGTGGTGCAGCAGATCGGCACGCCGCAAGATGTTTTTGCCCGGCCCGCCAAGCTCGATATTGCGCGCTTCATGGGCTACCGCAATGTGTTGCCGGTCAGGATCGTGCAGGCCGACGGCACGCGCGTCACTGTTGAAGGTGCGGGCGGCGTGCGCCTGGCGGGCGTGGCCATGCAGACATTGCGGGGCGGCGCGGCCGTGGTGGCCATACGGCCCGACGAAATCGCCATCGGTGACGGCCCGAATGCCTTTGCCGGCACGGTGGAGACCGCCGAATACGGCGGGCGCGAATGGCTGCTGCAGGTCAAAACGGCGTTTGACGATCTGCTTTACGTGCGTTCGTCACGCGTGGTCGCAGCGGGCGACCGTGTCATGCTGACGGCGCCGCCGGAGCGCGTGCTGGTCTATGAGGGGGAGTCCTGAAAATGACTGCAACGACTGTCATGACTGCGCCTCGCTCCGGCATCAGCCCGCGTCCGCCGTTCGATCCGGCCGTGATGCTGGTGGCGCCGGCCGCCGCCCTGATGGTGATGTTCTTTGTGTACCCGTTCGCCTACGGACTGCTGCTGTCGTTCCAGCCGGCGCAGGGCGGCGTGTTCCAGAACTACATCCATTTTTTCCAGACCCAGGACCTCTGGAAGACCATTGGCAACACCATGCAGCTGGCGCTGCCGGCCACCTTTCTCAACGTGGCATGTGCGTTGGCGATTGCCTATGCCACGCGCATCAAGGGCCCGTACCAGCGCCTGCTGTCTACCTTGCTGGTGGTGCCGCTGACGCTGGGCACGGTGCTGATTGCCGAGGGCATGCTGACCTATTTCGGCCCGCAAGGCTGGCTGGCACAAGCCCTGCGCTGGTTGCATGTGTATGAAGGCTCGATACGGCTGACGCACAACTACTGGGGTGTGCTCATTTCGCTGATCATCACCGGCTTTCCATTTGCCTATTTGCTGATCCTGTCCTACATCACCGGCATCGACCCGGCGCTGCCGCGTGCGGCAGCGACGCTGGGGGCCGACGGCTGGAACCGCTTTCGCTACATCTATTTGCCGCTGCTCACGCCGGGCCTGGTGATGGCTTTTTGTCTCAGCTTTGTGCAGGCCTTCTCGGTCTTCCCCTCGGCCGTGCTGCTGGGCTCGCCGGGCGGCACCACCCGGGTGATTGCCATCGCCGCCTACGAGGCCGCCTTCGAGCAGTACGACTACTCGCTTGCCTCGGCCGTCGCCATGATCATGGGCCTGGCCCAGCTGGCCATCGTGGTCGCAGCGCTGGGCCTGCGCTCGATGTTCTACCGTGGCCCCGTTACCGGAGGCAAGGGATGAGCACAAGTACACGCGATCACAACCCGCTGCGCGACCGCGCCTGGCGTGCGCTCGTATGGGGCGTGATCGCCTTCTTTCTGGTGAATGTCGGCATGATGATTCTGGCCGTGGCGACCAACTCGGTGGCCACGCGCTGGCTCGGCACCTGGCTGCCCGAGGCCTACACCGCGGGCTGGTACCTGTCGGCCTGGAAAGAATTCCAGCTTAGCCATGTACTGGTCGTGACGGTGGTGGTGGTGTTTTCGGTGGTCTTTTTGTCGCTGCTGATAGGCGTGCCTGCGGCCTACACGCTGGCGCGCAAAGATTTCCGCGGCAAGAAACTTCTGACGCTGTTGTTTCTGCTGCCCTTGATGGTGCCGCCCATCACCTACGGCATTCCACTGGCCACCGTGATGTACCAGCTGCACCTGGCGGGCACGCTGCCGGGCGTGATCATTGCCAACATGATTCCGGCCTTGCCTTTTGTAATTCTGGTTATGACGCCTTTTGTCGAGCAGATCGACACCAACATCGAGTCAGCGGCCCGGGTGTTTGGCGCCAACACACGCCAGATGTTCATCTACACGCTGGTGCCTCTGCTGGCGCCGGGCGTGCTGGCCGCAGGGCTGTTGGTGCTGGTGCGCACGGTGGCCATGTTCGAGCTCACCTTTCTGGTGGCCGGGCCCGACACGCAGACGCTGGTGGTGGCGCTGTACTACGCCGTGTTTGCCGCAGGGGTGAGGGCGGGCCAGTCGGTCGACGCCATGGCGATGATCTATATGGCGATCACCGTGCTGTGGCTGCTGATCGCGCTGCGCTTCGTCAATCCGACGCAACTGGTCAGCCGGGTCAAGGAGCATCCGGTCAAAGGGTGACGGGATTTTGAAAGCTGGTTTCCGTTGGTGGAAATTAGGCACAGGACGAGGCTCAGGCCTCCTCCTGGGCCATTTTTTTTGCGAGATCGGCCTTTGGCCCACGCGCGATGGGTGCATGAAGCTATGAATTTGGTAGCAAAAAAACTTTAAGCCTGCGCCTTGACCTTCAGGCGCCGGGCATGCGGTAGCGGCTCGGTGTAGCCACTGGGTTGCACCTGGTCGAGTTGCTGCGGTTTTTCAGTCGCGCAGCCGTTCAGTCACAAACTGGCGGAACAAACCCATTGACGGCGCCTCGGTGCGGCCGGCCAGCGTGACAAACGCAAAGAGCGGGCCGTTGATCAGCTGGGGCTCGGTCGCCAGCTCGACGAGCTGGCCAGCCTCGATGCTGGCGCGTGCAGCCGCCAGGATGCCGAGGTAGATCGCGTCCGAGGCCTTGACCGTCTCGATCAGGCTCGTGATATCGTCGCAACGCAGGCTCACGGCCTGCTGCGGGTCGGCCCGCGGCCCGAAGCGGTTGACCAGGGTATGCGCCACTTCCGTGCTGAGCGGCGTCGAGGCCAGCGGGTAGCGCAGCATGTCGTCAAAAGACACCGGCCTGCCGGCCTGCAGCAAGGGGTGGCCGCTGCGGCAGACAAAGCCGGCCCGCATTTCGGCCAAGCGCTCAATGGTCAAGTCGGGGGCCGGCGCAATGTTGCGCACCTCGATCACCAGCGCATCCAGCGTGCGCTGGCGCAGCTGAACCAGTTGCAGTTCGATGGCGCCGGACGTGATGCTGACGCGTACGCCCGGGTGCTGCTGCGCGATGTGCACCAGAAACGGTGTCGTGAGCATCGCGCCCGGCCCCGAGCCCAGCCCGACGCGGATCACCCCGACGCTGCCCTGCTTGAGCAGCTCCGCACTGCGGCGCAGCTCGGCAGCATCGAACACCATGCGCCGGGCGCGCGCGGCCACGGCCTCGCCCAGCGGCGTGAGTTCGTTGCGCTTGCCCGTGCGGTCGATCAGGCGGGCGCCCAGATCGTCTTCCAGCACCTGGATGCTGCGGCTCAGGGCCGACTGCGTCAGGTGCAGCTGCTCGGCGGCGCGGCTGAACGAGCCGGTTTCCGCCACGGCCAGCAGGTGTTCCAGTTGTCTCAGGTTCATCGGGTCCGTCTTGAGAATGAGTTATTTTGCTGGGAACAAGAAAAATTATGCATTAGACAAATATAGCGGGGATTTTTACTATTTGGGGGCATCACCCCTACAACCCTCATCCACTGTTTGACAGGAGACAACGTGAACGCACCCCTCAAATTGACCAGGAAACTCGGCACGCTGCTGGCGGGCCTGCTGCTGGCCGGTGCCGCGACGGCGGCCGATCCCTACCCGTCCAGGCTGCTCACCCTGATGGTGCCCTACCCGGCGGGCGGCCTGTCGGACTCGATTGCGCGCGCGATCAGCGTGCCGCTGGGCAAGGCGCTGGGCCAGCAGGTGATCGTGGACAACCTCGGTGGGGTCAGCGGTGCACTGGCCGCGCAAAAAGTGCTCAATGCGCCGGCCGACGGCTACATGCTTTTCCTCGGCTCGCCCAATGAGGTGATCCTGTCGCCGCTGGCCAATGCCGCGGTCAAGCTGCGCGCCGAAGACTTCAGGCTGTTGACCCAGCTCACCGTCAACCCGCTGGTGATGGTGGCGCGCAAGGACCTGCCGGCCAACTCGATCGACGAGATC
>DASXRN010000220.1:0-15180 GCA_036506595.1 Polaromonas sp.
GGTTATGAGTCCTTGACGATTGTGCCTGGAACCAATCTTCCCGTGAGCTACCAGACTTACGCCAATCAGTTCGGCCTCAAGAGCGACTCCATCCCCCTGACCGTTGGCTGGTCGCGCGATAGCCGGGACAGTGCGCTGGTGCCAACCTCCGGGCGCTATCAGCGTGTGTACGGTGACTGGGGCGTGGCAGGCGATATCAAGTTTCTGCGCGCGAATTACCAGATTCAGCAATACATACCGCTCAACAAGCAGTTCACGGTGGCCCTCAATGGCGAGTTTGGCTGGGGCAAAGGCCTCAGTGGCCAGCCTTACCCGCTTTTCAAGAACTACTACTCAGGCGGTTTGGGCTCGGTGCGCGGATTTCAGCAGGGCTCTCTGGGCCCTCGTGATGCCTCTGACCTGGCGACCGGCGGTCCGAAGAAGCTGACACTGAACGCCGAGGTCATTGCGCCATTTCCGGGCGCGGGCAATGACCGGACTTTGCGCATGTACGGCTTTGTGGATGCCGGAAATGTGTTTGGCGAAAAGGAGCGCTATCGCTTCGGCGACCTGAGGGTTTCCACCGGTATTGGTATTAGCTGGATTTCTCCAGTGGGTCCCCTGCGTATCGCCTATGCATTGCCATTGCGTAAAATGCCAGGCGATAAACTAGAGCGTTTGCAATTCCAAATTGGTACATCTTTCTAATGAATCATTTTTTTAACAAAACTTTTCTGGGCCTCATCATCGCGGTGGCGGGTTTTTCCGCCAGTGCGCAGGAGTTCAGGGTCGGTATCGTCAATCTTGACCGGATTTTCCGTGAAGCCAATACGGCCAAAGCGGCCCAGACCAAACTGGAGCAGGAGTTCAGCAAGCGCGAAAAAGAGATTAACGATCTCGGGACGCAGCTGAAAACGCTGTCCGATAAATTCGAGCGCGAGGCGCCTACGCTGGCCGAGAGCCAGCGCAACACGCGTCAAAGGCAGTTGGTGGACCAAGACAGGGAATTCCAGCGCAAGCGCCGCGAGTTTCAGGAAGACCTGAATAACCGTAAAAATGAAGAATTGCAGCTGGTCATTGAGCGCGCCAACAAGGTGGTTAAAACGCTGGCTGAAACAGAGAAATACGACCTGATTCTTCAGGAGTCGGTGTATGTCAATCCCAAGCATGACATCACCGACAAGGTGATCAAGGCGCTGAACGCCGCCCGTTAATTGCGGGTGCCAGTCAACGAGTGTCAAGCACGAAGATCGACGACAAAAAGGCAGGCGCAGTGTGACGCTTCGTCTAGGCCGTATCGTTGAGTCCCTGGCGGGGGCGGTCGATGCCGAGCTGCTCGGCAACCCGGATGTGCTGATAGAGCGCCTCTCCACGCTCGAAGCCGCCGGGCCCCACGACCTGAGCTTTCTGAGCCACCCCAAGTACCTGGCCAAGCTCGCGCAATCTGCGGCGGCCTGCGTTGTCGTGGCTCCCGCATCCCGCGAGGCGGCCGTTAGCCGCGGTGCCTGCATTGTGGTGGACGATCCCTATCACTGCTTCGCGCTGATTACCCAGCTATGGAAACGGCAGCATTTCCCGGATGCCGCGCCGCACATTCATCCCAGCGCCTATATTGACCCTGCTGCTACGCTGGCACCGGGTGTTTCGGTCGGCGCGTTTGCCTGTATCTCGGCGGGTGCCGTGATTGGTGCTGGCGTGCGCATTGCAGAGCATTGCGTCATTGGCCAGCGGGTGGTGATTGGCGCCGACAGCCGCTTGTCAGCCCGCGTCACCGTGGCAGATGGCTGCCGCATGGGTGAGCGTTGCATTGTGCATCCTGGTGCGGTGATTGGTGCCGATGGCTTTGGCTTTGCGCCGCACGGGGGCCAGTGGGTCAAGATCGAGCAGTTGGGTGCGGTGCAGATCGGCAATGATGTGGAGATCGGGGCCAACACCTGCATTGACCGGGGCGCTTTGCAAGACACCGTGCTGGAAGACGGCGTCAAGCTCGACAACCTGGTGCAGATCGGTCACAACGTCCGGGTGGGTCAACACACCGCCATGGCGGGTTGTGCGGGTGTGGCGGGCAGCGCAAGCATTGGCGCGCATTGCACGGTAGGGGGCGGCGCCATTGTGCTGGGCCATTTGCGCCTGGCCGACCATGTGCATGTTTCGGCGGCATCGGTCGTGACGCGCTCGATTTTGAAGCCCGGACATTACACCGGCCTCTTTCCCATCGACGACAATACCGCGTGGGAAAAAAACGCTGCAACACTCAAGCAGCTTCACGCGCTGCGTGAAAGACTCAAACAGGCTGAAAAAACCCTCGCAAGCAGACCTGCACACATTCAAGAAAAATCATGATGGACATTCACCAAATTCTCAAGCAGCTGCCGCATCGTTACCCTATTTTGCTGGTTGACCGGGTGCTCGAAATCGAAAAAGGCAAACGCATCAAGGCGCTCAAAAACGTCACGATCAATGAGCCTTTTTTCATGGGGCACTTTCCGCATCACCCCGTGATGCCGGGTGTGTTGATGCTTGAGGCCATGGCACAGGCGGCTGCCTTGCTGGCCTTTGACACCCTGGGCGTGACGCCCGACGATAAAACGGTTTATTACTTTGCCGGCATCGACGGTGCCCGCTTCAAACGTCCCGTCGAGCCCGGTGACCAGCTCATCATGGACGTGACGCTGGACCGCATGAAGGCAGGCATTTTCAAGTTCAAGGGTGTGACGAGCGTGGGTGAGAACGTTGCTTGCGTGGCCGAACTGATGTGCACCATGCGCACCATTGCCTGAAGATGGCGCAAAAGACATGACGTCCGAAGTCGCCGTGCCGGGCATTCATGCCACGGCTTTTGTAGATCCACAAGCCCAACTGGACGCCTCGGTCAGCGTGGGGCCTTATACCGTCATCGGCCCCCACGTCAAGGTGGGGGCGGGCACCAGCATTGGCGCCCATTGCGTGATTGAAGGTCACACCACGATAGGCCGTGACAACCGGATTTTTCAGTTCAATTCGCTGGGCGCGATTCCGCAGGACAAAAAATACGCGGGCGAGCCCTGCGAGTTGGTGATTGGCGACCGCAACACCATTCGCGAGTTTTGCACTTTCAATATCGGCTCGCCGGGCGACAGCGGTGTGACGCGTGTGGGCGACGACAACTGGATCATGGCCTATGTGCACCTGGCGCATGACTGCGCGGTCGGCAACCACACCATTTTTGCCAACAACACCCAGTTAGCCGGCCATGTGCATGTGGGGGACTGGGTCATCCTGGGCGGGTTTACCGTGGTGCACCAGTTTGTGCGACTGGGCGCGCACAGCATGACGGCCATGTGTTCGCTGCTGTTCGCTGATTTGCCGCCCTTCGTGATGTCGCAAGGCCAACCCGCCCAAGCGCGGTCCATGAATTTTGAAGGGCTGCGGCGGCGCGGCTTTTCTGCCGAGCGGATTTCTGCCGTGAAGGCCATGCACAAGGCGCTTTACCGCGATGACCTCACGCTGGAAGACGCCAAGCTGCGAATTGCCGGGCTGACTGAAAAATACCCGGAATCTGCGCGGGACGTGCAGATGATGCTCTCCTTTTTGCAGCAAACCGCACCGCAGCGCGGCATCGTCCGCTAGGCGTTCATGCCAGGCCCGATCAACTCCGTGCCGAGCGTGGAGGTAGAGCATTTTTCCGACGGGCCGCCCCGAGGAAAAATAGCCCCCTCGGGGGGCAGCGCATTACACGAAGTGAACAGCGTGGGGGCCACATTCGCCATGGTGGCGGGCGAAACTTCTGGCGACTTGCTGGCGGGCCTGCTGCTCGATGGTCTGAAGGCGCGCTGGCCCGCGCTGACTTCAAGCGGCATAGGCGGGCCGCAGATGGCCGCACGGGGTTTTCAAGCCTGGTGGCCCAGCGACAAGCTGGCGGTGCGCGGTTATGTGGAGGTGCTTCGCCATTACCGTGAGATCGTTGGCATCCGCCAGCAACTCAAAACACGCCTGCTGGCGCAGCGGCCTGATGTCTTCATCGGCGTCGATGCCCCTGATTTCAACCTTGATCTTGAGGCTGGGCTCAAAGCCGAAGGCATCAAGACCGTTCATTTCGTCTGTCCCTCCGTCTGGGCCTGGCGCGCAGACCGTATTCAGAAAATCAGGCGCAGTGCCGACCATGTGCTGTGCATTTTCCCGTTTGAGACGGCCTTGCTGGCGGCCCACGGCATCGCCGCAACTTACGTGGGGCATCCGCTGGCCAATGTGATTCCGATGCAGCCAGATCGCAGTGCTGCACGGCGAAAATTGGGTTTGCAGGATGAAGATACGGTTGTTGCCATCTTGCCGGGCAGCCGCAAGTCTGAAATCCAGTACCTGGCAAGCCGGTTTTTTAAGGCTGCAGCCCTGGTAAAACGGGCGCAACCAGCTATTAAATTCATAGCGCCTGCGGTGCCCTTGTTGAAAAGCATGATCGAACGCCGGGCCGACGAGGCGGGCGTGCGGGCAGACGTGCAGATCGTGCAAGGCCAGTCACACACCGTGCTGGCCGCCTGCGATGTCACGCTGATTGCCAGCGGCACCGCCACGCTGGAGGCCGCGCTGTTCAAGCGTCCCATGGTGATTGCCTACAACATGAACTGGCTGTCCTGGCAAATCATGCGGCGCAAGCAGCTCCAGCCCTGGGTCGGGCTGCCCAATATTCTTTGTGAGGATTTTGTGGTGCCCGAGTTACTGCAGGACGCGGCCAGCCCGGAGGCATTGGCCAGCGCACTGCTGCAGTGGGCGGATGCCAAATCTGCGGCACCTGACAAAATAGCGGCTGTTGAACAACGCTTCACCAAGCTGCACGCCGAACTGCAGCGCGACACTTCCCAATTAGCGACCGATGCAATCCAGAAAATTCTTGAAGGCTGAGCAAACCCCCTTGTCCTGGTACACGCCCGGGTTGATGGCGGGTGTGGATGAGGCCGGGCGCGGGCCGCTGGCCGGGCCCGTGGTGGCGGCCGCCGTCATTCTTGACGACTTGAACCCTATCCATGGGCTGGCGGATTCCAAAAAACTCACGCCCTTGCGACGCGAAAAACTGTACGACGAAATCCGTGCCAAGGCGCTGTGCTGCTCCATCGCGCAGGCCAGTGTCGAGGAAATCGATAGCCTGAACATTCTGCAGGCCACGATGCTGGCCATGAAGCGCGCCGTGGAGGGCTTGCGGCTCAAGCCCAACAAGGTGCTGGTGGACGGCAACCGCCTGCCCACGCTGGGCATTCTGGCGGAGGCCATTGTGAAAGGTGACGCGCTGGTTCCGTCCATTTCGGCGGCGTCGATTTTGGCCAAGGTTTACCGCGACCGCTGGTGCGAGGCGTTTCACCTCGAATACCCGCAGTATGGCTTTGCCGGCCACAAGGGCTATGGCACGGCCGTGCACCTGGCGGCCTTGCGCGAGCATGGCGCTTGCCCGCAGCACCGCAAATCGTTTGCGCCTGTGGCCGAGGTGTTGCGGTGAGTGCGGGTTTTTCGGTGCCGGTCACGCAGATCAGCTCACGCGACAACCCGCTTGTCAAGGAGCTGCGCAAGCTCTCGCAGGACAGCACGGCTTACCGCAAGCAGGGGCGGGTCTGGCTCGAGGGTGACCACCTGTGCCGTGCGGCGCTCGTGCGCGGCTTGACGCCGGCCATTGCCGTGTTTTCAGAGTCTTTTTGGCCTCTGGCCCCCGCAGAATGGGCGCGAGCGGCTATCAAAAATATAGTGATTTCCGATGCCTTGCTGCCTGAAATCAGCGGCCTGGAGTCGCCTGCGCGCATGGGTTTCGTGCTTGACTTGCCCGCTCAGGCTGATTTGTTGATCGACACGGCTTCGGTGATTCTGGACCGCGTGCAGGATGCCGGCAACGTCGGCTCCATTCTGCGCAGCGCTGCGGCCTTCGGGTTTGGCCAGGTCATTGCGCTCAAAGGCACGGCAGCCCTCTGGTCGCCCAAGGTGTTGCGGGCCGGCATGGGCGCCCACTTTGCCTTGCGGCTGGTGGAAAGTGTTGAGCCCACAGCGCTGGCGGCCTTGCAAGTCCCCATCGTCGTTACCAGCTCGCACCACGGCAGCTTTCTGCACCAGCAACAACTGCCCATGCCCTGCGCCTGGGCCATGGGCCATGAAGGGCAGGGCGTCAGCGACGATTTGATGGCCAGGGCCAGCCTGAAGGTGCGCATAGACCAGCCCGGCGGCGAAGAGTCGCTCAACGTGGCTGCGGCAGCCGCCATTTGCCTGTATGCGAGCGCAATCGCCAGGCGCTGAGTCACTCACACCGCAGCACATCACACCCAGCAAAAGGGCGCGAGCAATTTTCCGCCGAGTCAACCCAAGGAAAAAAATTGGCCTCCTCGGTGGGCAGCGTATTACACGAAGTGTTCTCGAAGAGCGGCGAAGCCAAAAGCGTGGGGGCCACGTTTTCCGACGGGCCGCCCCTAGGAAAATTAGCCCCCTCGGGGGGCAGCGCAGTACGCGAAGCGACAAGCGTGGGGGCCACATACCTTCACGCTATAATCAGTGGCTTTTCAAATCACAGCTTCGCCCGAGCGCATACAAAGCCAATACCCTCACAAAAGCAGCCTGCAACAGTCTTTACGAGACGTTTCTTGTGCACGCTTGGGCGAACCGTAACCAACCCGGAGAACCCAGTGCTTTTGTCTCTACAGGGAAACACCCCTCTCGCCATTTTGGCGCTCGCAGACGGCACGGTCTTTATCGGCAATTCGATTGGAGCTGCGGGCTCCACGATCGGTGAGGTGGTGTTCAACACCGCCATGACCGGCTACCAGGAAATCCTCACGGATCCAAGCTACTGCCAGCAGATCGTCACGTTGACCTATCCCCATATTGGTAACTACGGCATCAATGCCGAGGACGTCGAGGCGGGCAAGGTTCATGCCGCCGGTCTGATCATTAAAGACCTGCCGCTGCTGGCTTCCAACTTTCGCCTGTCCATGACTTTGTCCGAGTATTTGGTCAAAGAGAAAACCGTTGCGATTGCCGGTATTGATACTCGCCAGCTGACGCGCCTGCTGCGTACCAAGGGCGCACAAAACGGCTGCATTCTGGCGCTCGGCCAGGGCGAAGCGGTCACCCAGCCCGCGATTGACAAGGCCGTCGCAGCCGCCAAGGCTGCACCCAGCATGGCCGGCCTGGACCTGGCCAAAGTGGTGTCGGTTAAACAGACTTATGAGTGGACGCAGACCGAGTGGAAGCTGGTGAACCACCATGGCAAGCCAGGCTACGGCGTGCAGATCACGCCAAGATTCCATGTGGTGGCCTATGACTTCGGCGTGAAGAAGAACATCCTGCGCATGATTGCCGAGCGAGGCGCGCGCATCACGGTGGTGCCTGCCCAAACACCCGCGGCAGATGTACTCAAGCTCAAGCCCGATGGCATCTTTTTGGCCAATGGCCCGGGTGATCCCGAGCCTTGCGACTACGCCATTGCGGCCACGCGTGAACTGATTGAAACCGGCATCCCGACCTTCGGCATCTGCCTGGGCCACCAGATCATGGCGCTGGCCAGCGGCGCCAAGACCTTCAAGATGAAGTTCGGCCACCACGGCGCCAACCATCCGGTCAAAGACCTGGACAATGGCCGCGTCAGCATCACCAGTCAGAACCATGGTTTTGCGGTGGACGAGAAAAGCCTGCCCGCCAACCTGCGCCCCACGCACATCAGCCTGTTTGATGGCACGCTGCAGGGCCTGGCCCGCACCGACAAGCCTGCGTTCTGCTTCCAGGGCCACCCGGAAGCTTCGCCGGGCCCGCACGATATTTCGTATTTGTTCGACCGTTTCACCGCCCTCATGGAACAGCACGGAGGAACGCAATGAGCCCCCACGTTCACGGCTTTGCCATTTCACTGCCCCCCGAGGGGGCTTTTGCTCCCTTGGAGCGGTCCTGCGGGAGCAATAATGCCTAAGCGCACAGATATAAAAAGCGTTCTCATCATTGGGGCCGGCCCCATCATCATCGGCCAGGCCTGTGAGTTTGACTATTCCGGCGTGCAGGCTTGCAAGGCGCTGCGCGAAGAGGGCTACAAGGTCATTCTGATCAACAGCAATCCTGCCACGATCATGACCGACCCGGCGACTGCCGACGTGACCTACATCGAGCCCATCACCTGGCAAACGGTTGAAAAAATCATCGCGAAGGAAAAGCCCGACGCGATTTTGCCGACCATGGGTGGCCAGACGGCGCTTAATTGCGCGCTCGATTTGTGGCACCACGGCGTGCTTGAAAAATACAAGGTCGAGCTGATTGGCGCCAAGCCCGAGGCCATCGACAAGGCCGAGGACCGCCTGAAGTTCAAGGACGCGATGACCAAAATCGGCCTCGGTTCGGCCCGCTCCGGCATTGCGCACAGCATGGAAGAGGCCTGGGCCGTGCAGAAATCCGTGGGTTTCCCGACCGTGATTCGCCCCAGCTTCACGCTGGGCGGCACCGGCGGCGGCATCGCCTACAACCCGGAAGAATTTGAAGTCATCTGCAAGCGCGGCCTGGAGGCTTCGCCGACCAACGAGCTGCTGATTGAAGAGTCGCTGCTCGGCTGGAAAGAGTACGAGATGGAGGTGGTGCGCGACACTGCGGACAACTGCATCATCGTCTGCTCGATTGAAAACCTGGACCCCATGGGCGTGCACACCGGTGACTCCATCACGGTGGCACCGGCCCAGACCTTGACCGACAAGGAATACCAGATTTTGCGCAATGCCTCGCTGGCGGTGCTGCGCGAGATTGGGGTGGACACGGGCGGCTCCAACGTGCAGTTCTCGATCAACCCGGTCGATGGCCGCATGGTCGTGATCGAGATGAATCCGCGGGTGTCGCGTTCCTCGGCATTGGCCTCCAAAGCCACGGGTTTCCCGATTGCCAAGGTGGCCGCCAAGCTGGCGGTGGGCTATACGCTGGACGAGCTGCGCAACGAAATCACCGGCGGTGCTACGCCGGCCAGTTTTGAGCCCAGCATTGACTACGTCGTCACCAAAATTCCGCGTTTTGCGTTCGAGAAGTTCCCGACCGCCGATTCGCGCCTGACTACGCAGATGAAATCCGTCGGCGAAGTCATGGCCATGGGCCGCACCTTCCAGGAGTCCTTCCAGAAAGCCCTGCGCGGTCTCGAAGTCGGCGTGGACGGCATGAACGAAAAAACCCAGGATCGCGAAGTGCTTGAGAAAGAGCTTGGCGCCCCCGGCCCCGACCGCATCTGGTATGTGGGCGATGCCTTTGCGCTTGGCATGAGCGTGAGCGAGGTGTTTGCACTGACCAGGATCGACCCCTGGTTCCTGGTGCAGATCGAGCAGATCGTCAAGATTGAGCTGGAGCTGGAAACCACCTCGCTCGACAAGATTGATGCTGCGACCTTGCGCAAACTCAAGCAAAAGGGCTTTTCTGACCGCCGACTGGCCAAGCAGCTCAAGACCACCGACACCGCCATTCGTGACAGGCGCAAAGCCCTTGGTGTGCGGCCTGTCTACAAGCGCGTGGACACCTGTGCCGCCGAGTTCGCGACCAACACCGCCTACATGTACTCGACCTACGAGGCCGAAGGCAGTGAGTGCGAAGCCGCGCCCACCGACAAGAAAAAAATCATGGTGCTGGGCGGCGGGCCCAACCGCATCGGCCAGGGCATCGAGTTTGACTACTGCTGCGTGCACGCGGCGCTGGCCATGCGTGAAGACGGCTACGAGACCATCATGGTCAACTGCAACCCCGAGACGGTTTCAACCGATTACGACACGTCGGACCGCCTGTACTTCGAGCCGCTGACGCTGGAAGACGTGCTGGAGATCGTAGACAAGGAAAAACCGCTGGGCGTGATCGTTCAGTACGGTGGCCAGACGCCTTTGAAACTGGCACTGGACCTGGAAGCCAACGGCGTGCCCATCATCGGCACCTCGCCCGACATGATCGACGCGGCGGAAGACCGTGAGCGCTTCCAGAAACTGCTGCATGAACTCAAGCTGCGCCAGCCGCCCAATGCCACGGCCCGTACCGAGCCCGAAGCGCTCGAAAAAGCCGCCGCGCTGGGTTACCCGCTGGTGGTGCGTCCCAGCTATGTGCTGGGTGGCCGCGCCATGGAAATCGTGCATGAGCAGCGCGACCTGGAACGCTACATGCGCGAAGCGGTCAAGGTCAGCCATGACTCGCCGGTGCTGCTGGACCGCTTTTTGAACGACGCGATTGAATGCGATGTGGATTGCATTCGTGACGCTGAAGGCCGGACCTTTATCGGCGGCGTGATGGAGCATATCGAGCAGGCCGGCGTGCACAGCGGCGACTCGGCTTGCTCCTTGCCGCCTTATTCCCTGAGCGCCGAGACCGTGAGCGAGATCAAGCGCCAGACCGCCGCCATGGCCCAGGCCCTGAACGTGGTGGGTCTCATGAACGTGCAGTTTGCGATCCAGAATATTGATGGCCAGGACGTGATTTACGTGCTGGAGGTCAACCCACGCGCCTCGCGCACCGTGCCCTTTGTCAGCAAGGCCACCGGCATCCAGCTGGCCAAGGTGGCGGCCCGCTGCATGGTCGGCCAGTCGCTGGCGTCGCAGGGCATCACCCATGAGGTCACGCCGCCTTATTTCAGCGTGAAAGAAGCCGTTTTCCCCTTCGTCAAATTCCCCGGCGTGGACACCATTCTCGGCCCCGAGATGAAGTCCACCGGCGAGGTGATGGGCGTGGGCAAGACGTTTGGCGAGGCCTTTGTGAAGTCGCAACTCGGCGCCGGCACCAAGCTGCCGACGTCTGGGCGAGTCTTCCTGACGGTCAAGAACAACGACAAGCCGCGCGCCGTTGAAGTGGCGCGCGCGCTGGCCGCACTGAAGTTTGAGCTGGTGGCCACCAAGGGCACGGCGGCCGCCATTCAGGCGGCGGGCATTGCCTGCGGCGTGGTCAACAAGGTCACCGAAGGCCGGCCGCACGTGGTGGACATGATCAAGAACAACGAGATTGCGCTGGTCATCAACACCGTGGAAGAGCGGCGTAATGCGATTGCCGACTCACGGCAAATCCGCACCTCGGCGCTGCTGGCCCGCGTGACCACCTTCACCACCATTGCCGGTGCCGAGGCTGCGGTCGAAGGCATGAAACACCTGGACAACCTGAACGTGTATTCAGTCCAGGAGCTTCATGCCCAGCTAGCTTGATGACGGGGTTAATCCCCCGCTTGATCAAGCCGTATTTGCATTAAACTTGAATTCTGATTGAATACGCCGCTGCCAGGTGACTGGTGGCGGTTTCGCTTTTGCAGGAGCAAAAAACATGGCAACCTTACCCATTACCAAGCGCGGTGCAGAAAAGCTCAAGGCCGAGTTGCACCAGCTCAAAACCGTTGAGCGCCCCTCGGTCATCAATTTGATTTCGGAAGCCCGTGCCCAGGGTGATTTGAGCGAAAACGCCGAGTACGACGCCGCCAAAGACCGCCAGGGTTTTGTTGAAGGCCGCATCCAGGAAATCGAAGGCAAGCTGTCCGCCGCCCTGATCATTGACCCTAGCGCATTGGAGGTGAGCCGCCGCGTGGTGTTTGGATCCACCGTCAGGCTGGAGGATGAAGACACGGGCGACAGCGTGACTTACCAGATCGTGGGCGAGGATGAAGCCGACCTCAAACTGGGCCTGGTCAATATCGGCTCACCAATTGCCCGCGCACTGATTGGCAAGGATGAAGGCGATACCGCTGAGGTGCAGGCACCGGGCGGCATCAAACGCTATGAGATTGTGGCCGTCAGCTATATCTGAACGGCACAAAAAAACGGACAGCAGGCGGAGCTCGGTATGAAACCTCGTTTGGGTATTGTGCTGGCGGCCCTCTGGTGGGGCAGCCTGACCGCTATGGGTTTTCTTGTGGTGCCCATGCTGTTCATGCACCTGGGCAGCCCGGCTGCGGCGGGGGCCATAGCGGCCAAGCTCTTCACGGCTCAAACCTGGCTCAGCACCGCCTGCGCCATGCTGATGCTGTTGATCTTCAATAAAAGAGACGATGAAGCCCTTGTTGCGTATGCGCGGCCAGCTATGAAATTTATAGTAGCAGGGCTGCTGCTGGCCTTGCTGGTGGAGTTTGGCGTGGCACCGCGCATTGTCAGCGCGCGGGCCGAAGGCGCAAGCCTGAGGCTGTGGCACGGTCTGGGCAGCGCCATGTATTTCGGCCAGTGGCTGTGCGCCGGTCTCGCGCTTTGGCGTTTGAGTCGGCCTGCAACGGCTGGCGCAAGCGAAGGCTAGTTCCGCCGCCGGGCCGCCCCAAGGCTGTGGCGTCCCTTGAGGGGGCGGGGAGTTACACGCGGTGAGCGAGCGTGGGGGCTGCTAGCTTTTCTCGGCCGCTTCCAGCGTATTGACCAGCAGCATGGTGATGGTCATGGGGCCTACGCCGCCGGGCACCGGTGTGATGTAGCTGGCCACTTGGCTGACGCCCTCAAAATCCACGTCGCCGCAGAGCTTGCCTTCGTCGTTCCGGTTCATGCCCACGTCGATCACCACCGCACCGGGTTTCACCATGTCGGCGGTCAACACCTTTTGCTTGCCGACGGCGGCCACGATCACGTCGGCCTGCAGCGTCATGGCTTTCAGGTCAGGGGTGGCGCTGTGGCATACCGTTACGGTGGCGTTTTTTTGCAGCAGCATCAGCGCCATGGGCTTGCCCACGATGTTGCTGCGGCCTATGACCACCGCGTGCTTGCCGCGCAGGTCGTAGCCTATGCTTTCCAGCATCTTCATGCAGCCGTAAGGCGTGCAGGGCCAGAAACCCGGCTGGCCGACCATCAGTGCGCCCGCGCTGGCCACATGAAAGCCGTCCACGTCCTTGGCGGGTGAAATGGCTTCAATCACCTTGTGTGCATCAATATGTGCAGGCAGCGGCAGTTGCACCAGGATGCCGTGAATTGCCGGGTCATGGTTCAGGGCATCGACCCGCGCCAGCAGCTCGGCTTCACTGAGCGTGGCCGGGTAGTGCTCCAGTACCGAATGCAGGCCGTTGTCCTGGCAGGCCTTGACCTTGTTGCGCACATAGACCTGGCTGGCCGGGTTCTCGCCCACCAGCACCACGGCCAGGCCCGGCGTGATACCACGGGCGCGCAGCACGGCGGCCCGCTGGGCGACTTCAGTGCGCAGTTGTTTGGAGAGGGCGTTGCCGTTGATGAGTTGTGCAGTCATTTTTTGCGGTTTTTAAGTAAAAACGCCCGTTAGTCCAGTAACTACGGGCGTATGTTGCTATCAACAAGATAGCGTCTGATGTGGGGCTCAGACCTTGGGCGCGCTCGAACCCAGGGCTATCTTGAGCAAGTCGGCCACGGTATTGGCGTTGAGTTTTTCCATGATGTTGGCGCGGTGCGCTTCCACCGTCTTGATGCTGATCCCGAGGTCGTCGGCGATCTGCTTGTTCAGCCGGCCCGCCACGATGCGTTCAAGGACCTGCGCCTCGCGCGAGGTGAGCTTGGCCAGCAGGGCGTCGCGGCTGGCGGACTGCTGGTGGCCTGCGAAGGCTTCCTTGGCTTGCTCCAGCATGCGCTCCACCAGATTGACCAGCGCTTCTTCCTGGAAAGGCTTCTGGATGAAGTCCATGGCGCCTTTCTTCATGGTGTTCACGGCCATGGGCACATCGCCGTGGCCGGTGATGAAGACAATGGGCAGCGGCGACTTGCGTTCGAGCAGGCGGTCCTGCAGCTCAAGGCCAGTCATGCCGCCCATGCGGATGTCAACGATCAGGCAGGCCACTTCGCGCGCATCGTAGCGGCTCAGAAAGGTTTCGGCCGAGTCGTAGCAACGCACCCGGTAGTCCTTGCCTTCGAGCAGCCATTGCAGCGAGTCGCGCACGCCCTCGTCATCATCAACGACGTAGACCGTGCCTTTTTTGGGAATCAAGCTCATGCCAAACCTTCTCAGTGAACTTTTTTTGAATCGTCTCAGTGAACGCCGGCGTCCTTGGCTGCTACGTTATCGGTAGCAGGTGGCGCCGGTGAAAGCAGGGGCGTCACGGGAATCCAGAAGGTAAACCGGCACCCCACCACTTCGTCGCCATTGTAGAGGTTCTGGGCCTCCATCCTGCCCTGGTGCGACTCGACAATGCTGCGGCACAATTTCAGGCCTATGCCCATGCCCTCGGCCTTGGTGGAGTAGAAGGCTTCGAACAGCCGTGTCATGACTTCAGGCGACAGCCCGTGCCCGGTGTCGAGGACAGAAAACTCCACCACGCTCTGGTCTTCAATGTGCTTGGGCACCACGCGCAATTCAACGCTGCGGCGGGCCGTGGGCAGGCGGGCCTGCTCAATCGACTCGGCGGCATTTTTCATCAGGTTGATCAGCACCTGCTCGATCAGGATGGGGTCCACCATGATCTCGGGCAGGCGGGCCGCGATGTAATGGCTTAATCGCACATGGTGGCGCCGCAGCTCGATGTCGGCCAGCTCCATCGCGTTGCTGACCATGGTGGCCACATCGGCGCGCATGCGATTGGGCTCGCTGCGTTTTACAAACGCGCGAATGCGCTGGATGATTTGCCCGGCCCGGTACGCCTGCTTGGCGGTTTTTTCAAGGGCGACCAGCAGGTCTTCGTTGCTGATTTGCCGGCCCTTGATGCGCGACACCATGCCATTGCAGTAGTTGTTGATGGCGGTCAGCGGCTGGTTCAGCTCATGCGCCACGCTGGAAGCCATTTCGCCCATGGTGATGAGCCGGCTCGCCGTCTGCGCGCGTTCGTTTTGCTGCGCGGCTTGCTCTTCCGCGTGGCGGCGTGGCGTGATGTCGGTGGCAATCACCATTTGCGCCAGGCGGCCGTCCACCCAGGTGAGGTAGCGCGAACGCACCTCCAGCCATTTGGCGAGCTCGGGCACATAGATCTCGGCGTTTTCTGCCTGGGCTGCGGTCAGTGCGTCGGTCGGAAGGCCGGCAAAGCCATCTACGGCGTCGAGTGTGTCTTCGGTGGGTGCGGCGGCCGGCACGCCCGCCTGGGCAATCAGGTTCATGTGCCCGGACACTTCGCCGCCAAACCAGGAGCGGTACAGCTTGTTGGCAAACAGCAGTTCTTCGCTGCCCAGTGGTGCCACGGACACCGCTGCATCCAGCCCCTCAAGCACCGTGGTGAAACGTTCATAAGAGGCCGACAGCTCTTCGCGAATGCGCTTGGGCTCGGTGATGTCGGTCATGGAGGTCATCCAGCCGGTTTGCTGGCCACGCGGATCAATCAGCGGTGACACATACATGCGTGCATCAAAAAGCTGGCCG
>DASXRN010000221.1:0-2896 GCA_036506595.1 Polaromonas sp.
ACCATGGGCGCCGGCTGGTGCCCGCCCGGCATGCTGGGCATAGGCATTGGCGGCACCGCCGAAAAAGCCGTGCTGATGGCCAAGGAAAGCCTGATGGACGACCTGGACATGTACGAGCTGCAGGCCAAGTCGTCGTCGGGCGCCAAGCTGACCAAGACCGAAGAACTGCGCCTGGAGCTGTTTGAAAAAGTCAACGCGCTGGGCATTGGCGCACAGGGCCTGGGTGGCCTGACCACTGTGCTCGACATCAAGATCAAGATGTACCCGACGCACGCGGCCAGCAAGCCGGTGGCCATGATTCCCAATTGCGCGGCCACCCGCCACGCCCATTTCGTGCTCGACGGCAGCGGCCCGGTCTACCTGGACCCGCCTTCGCTGGACCTCTGGCCCAACGTGAACTGGCAACCCGACTACAACAAGAGCAAAAAGGTCAACCTCAACACCTTGACCAAGGAAGAAGTCGCCAGCTGGAAGCCCGGCGACACCCTGCTGCTCAACGGCAAGATGCTGACCGGCCGCGATGCCGCGCACAAGCGCATTGCCGACATGCTGCTCAAGGGCGAGAAGCTGCCGGTGGACTTCACCAACCGCGTGATTTACTACGTGGGCCCGGTCGATCCAGTCAAGGGCGAAGCCGTCGGCCCGGCCGGCCCGACCACGGCGACCCGCATGGACGGCTTTACCGAAATGATGCTGGCGCAAACCGGCCTGATTTCGATGGTGGGCAAGGCCGAGCGTGGCCCGGTGGCGATTGAGGCCATCAAGAAACACCAGAGCGCCTACCTGATGGCCGTCGGCGGCGCCGCTTACCTCGTGTCCAAGGCCATCAAGCACGCTGAAGTCGTGGGCTTTGCCGACTTGGGCATGGAGGCGATTTACGAGTTTGACGTGGTCGACATGCCGGTCACCGTGGCGGTCGATGCGGGCGGCACCAGCGCGCACATCACCGGCCCGGCGGAGTGGCAAAAGAAAATAGCCACCGGCGAGTTCAAGAAGATTCCAGTCACCAGCGCCTGAGCCGCTTGCACTGGATCAGCGCTTGATGGATCAGGCCATCGGGGTTTTTGACAGCGGCATAGGCGGCCTGAGCGTTCTCAAAGCGCTGCGCGCCGAACTGCCGCAAGAAAACTTCCTCTACGTGGCCGACAGCGGCCACGCGCCCTATGGTGAGCGGGACGATGCGCATGTGCTGGCCCGCTCGCGCGCCCTCACCGCGCATCTCGTCCGGCAAAACATCAAGGCGCTGGTCATCGCCTGCAACACTGCCACCGCGGCGGCCATTGACCATCTGCGCGCCGAGCACCCCGGCCTGCCCATCATTGGCGTGGAGCCGGCGCTGAAGCCCGCCGCCCTGCTGAGCCGGACCCGGCGCATCGGCGTGATGGCCACCCGCGGCACCTTGGCCAGCGCCAAGTTCAAGCGGCTGCGGGACTCGCTGACAGCCCAGGCGGAATTTGTTCTGCAACCCTGCGACGGCCTGGCCGACGCCATCGAGCGCGGCCTTGACGCTGCGGCCAACCCCCGAATTGCTACTGAAATAATAGCTGCCTGCGCCCTTCATACAAGGGCCATGGGCCTATTTGGCTTAAAGCATGGCGAGATAGACACCCTGGTGCTCGGTTGCACCCACTATCCGTTCGCCAACGAACACCTGCGCACCCTGCTCGGCCCCGACGTGCAGTTCATAGACACGGGCGAACCGGTCGCGCGCCAAACCCGGCTGCGGCTGCCCGCCGCTGAACCGCAGACCGGCGCCTCCGCCGCAACGGCTGCAGGCCAGGTCAGGCTGTTCAGCACCGGTCAGCCAGCGGCCCTGCAGGCCGCAGCGCAACGCTGGTTGCAGCTGGACGGTAGCGTGGATTTGCTACAGTTTTAATAGCCGCCTGCGCCCGCCTGACAAGGGCTAAAGCCCTAAAACACCCTAAGCTCAAGAAAAACAGGGGTTTGAGTGCTGCGCGGCCGAACTCACTCACCAAGCTCAGGCTGTGCGGCAGAGCCGCCCGGGTCGGCCGCACTGCGAATCAGGCCCAGGTTGGCCTTGAGCATGTCGAACACCTTGCGCGTGACCGGATTGATGACGTTTTTGCGGATGAACAGGTGGTAGGCCACATCGGGCAGCCGGGGCAAGCCGTCGTTTTCACCCAGCACACGCAGGTCTGCCCCCACCAGCTCGACGCCGCGGGCGGTGACGCCCAGCCCGGCACGCAGCGCCGCCTTGATGCCGATGAGGCTGGACGAGGTGTAGTTGGGCGACCAGCGTATGCCTGCGCCATCGAGCGCTTCCAGCGCCAGGCGGCGAAACAGGCTGGGGCCGTCGGCCAGCACCAGCGGCACCGGCTTGGCGCGGTCATGCACATAACTGGCCGAACACAGCCACACCGTCGGTGAGGTGCGCAGGACCACGCCGTCCAGCGTGGAGTCATTGCGGTTGGAGATGGTCATGTCGATCTCGCCGCGCTTGAGCGACTCCATCAGGAAAGGACTGCGCCCGACGTGAATATCGAGCTGCAGCAGCGGTGAGGCACGCGCCACCTGCGCCAGCAGCGGCGGCAGCATGGTGTCGGCCACATCGTGCGGCGCGCCTATGCGCAGCACGCCTTCCAGGTTGCCCTGTTGCAGGCTGCGCAGGGCCTCATCATTGATGGCCAGTAGGTGGCGTGCGTAGTCGAGCAGCTTTTGCCCATGCGGCGTCAACCGCTTGTGGCGCCCCTGCTTTTCGAAAAGCGGGTGGCCAATCTGGTCTTCCAGGCGCTGCATTTGCTGCGTCACCGCCGATTGCGTTTTGCCCAGGTGAATGGCGGCGCCGGCAAAGCTGTCTTGCTCCTGAATGGCCACCAGGGCCCTTAACAACTCCAGATCCAGCGTGCTCATATATTACAAATACTAATGTATTTAT
>DASXRN010000222.1:0-6617 GCA_036506595.1 Polaromonas sp.
GCAGCGCCATCAGCGGCTGGCCGAAGATCTGGCGCTGGCGCACATAGGCCGTGGTATCGGCGATCGCACGATGCATGGTGGCCACGGCGCCGACGGCGATCAGCAGGCGCTCCTGCGGCAGCTGCTGCATGAGTTGAACAAAGCCCCGGCCCTCCTCGCCGCCGAGCAGGTGGTCCACCGGCACGCGCACGTCGTCGAAGAACAGCTCGGCTGTGTCCAACGTCTTCTGGCCGAGCTTGTCCAGGATGCGGCCACGCCGGAAGCCCTGCAGTCCGTCGGTTTCCAACACGACCAGGGACACACCCTTGGCGCCCGCCTCGGCATCGGTCTTGACCGCCACGCAGATCAGGTTGGCGTGGTAACCATTGGTGATGAAGGTCTTGGAGCCGTTGATGATGTAGGTATCGCCGTCGCGCAGCGCACTCGTCTTGATACGCTGCAGGTCGGTGCCGGCGCCGGGCTCACTCATGGCAATGGCCGCGACCAGCTCACCGCTGGCCATGCGCGGCAGCCAGCGGCGCTTTTGCGCCTCGCTGCCATAGGCCAGGATGTAATGCGCCACGATGCCGCTGTGCACGTTGTTGCTGAACGCTGCCACCAGCGTGGCAGACTGCTCTTCGCAGATCACCGCCTCGTGCAGGAAGCTGCCGCCGCCGCCGCCGTATTCCTCGGGAATGCTGGCGCACAGCAGGCCGGCCTGGCCGGCCTTGGTCCAAATCTCGCGATCGGCATGGTGCTGCTCGGTCCAGCGCTGCTCATTCGGCACGCACTCGTTCTCGAAAAAGCGGCGCGCCGTGTCGCGCAGCATTTCAAGGTCGGCATCCATCCAGGATCGTTTAGCCTGGATCATGGCTTGCCCCCACCACACACCAGCACTTGTCCGCTCACATAGTTGGACTCGGGAATGCAGAACATGTACACCGCGCCCGCCGCCTCTTCGGGCATGCCACCGCGGCCCAGCGGGATCGTGGCCTCGGCGTTCTTCAGGATCTGCGGGTTCACGCCCACCTTGATCTGCTGGCCGGCGATGTCGATCTGCGCGTCGGCATCGGCGGCGGCCTCGGTCAGGCGCGTCATGATCAGGCCAAAGGCCACGCTGTTGACGTTGACCTTGTAGCGCCCCCATTCCTTGGCCATGGCCTTGGTCAGGCCGTTGATGCCGGCCTTGGCCGCAGCATAGTTGGCCTGGCCCGCGTTGCCGTACACGCCGGAGGTGGATGAGATGTTGACGACCTTGCGAAACACCGGGGTGCCGGCTTCGGCCTCGCGCTTGGCGGCATCGCGGATGAAGCCCGAAGCGGCGCGCAGGATGCGAAAAGGCGCCGTCAGGTGCACCGCCAGCATGGCTTCCCATTGCTCGTCGCTCATCTTCTGCACCACGTTGTCCCAGGTGTAGCCGGCGTTGTTGACGATGATGTCGATCCCGCCGAAACTATCCAGCGCCTTCGCGACAAAACGCTCACCAAAGTCCGCCTCGGTCACGCTGCCGACGCAGGCCACCGCTTGGCCGCCCCTTGCGACGATGTCTGCAACGGTTTGGGATGCAGGTTCGGCGTCCAGGTCGTTGATGACCACACGCGCACCTTCGCTGGCAAGTTTGAGCGCGATCTCACGGCCAATGCCGCGGCCCGATCCGGAGACAAGGGCCACTTTGCGTTCGAGTTTTTGAGTCATTTTGTATTCCTTCCGAATGTCATTGCAGGGCAATCACAGCTTCGCCCCTGAGCTTGATCTGGCCGTCCTGGTTGGCGCTGGACAACTCAACGCGC
Organism: Polaromonas sp.; assembly: GCA_036506595.1. GTDB lineage: Bacteria > Pseudomonadota > Gammaproteobacteria > Burkholderiales > Burkholderiaceae_C > Polaromonas. The sequence continues at coordinate 1,770 of DASXRN010000222.1, forward strand.
ATGCAGCGTTGGCCGTCCCGCTCGATTTTTTCGACCACTTTTCCCGTGCAGAAAATGCGCTCGCCGACCTGGGTAATGGCCGCGAAGCGCACGCTGTAGTCGCGGATGGCGATCTGCGGCACCCAACGGGTCAGCACCTGACCGAGCCAGGCCATGGACAACATGCCGTGGGAAAAAACGTCGGGCATGCCTGCGGCTTTGGCAAAATCGGTGTCTACGTGGATGGGGTTATGGTCACCCGAAGCGCCGCAGTACAGCGCCAACGTCAGCCGGGAAATCGGCGGCGTTTCAAACGACGGCAGGGCATCGCCCACCTGGATACCGTCGAAATTCAGTGCAATGGCATTCATGTCAGCTCTCCTTTGCGTTGCGGATCACCGTGGCGCAGCGCAGCTCGGCCACCAGTTCGTGGCGCTGGTTGGTCACGCGCGTCTTGCGCACGACGAATTCCAGCGCGCCGCCCTTCTTGTCATAAATGTCGTCGATGCACTGCTCGAAGGTCAGCGTGTCGCCCGCATAGGCCATGGCATGGTAGATAAAGCCCTGCTCGCCATGCAGCAGGCTGCGGTAGTCCATGCCCAGCAGGTTGCGGATGGCGGCGGGGTCAGGCGACTCCATCTCCAGGCAGAACAGAAAGGTTGGCGGCACCGGCAGGCCTGGATGGCCTGCAGCGCGGGCGGCCGCTTCGTCGCTGTAGATGGGGTCGGTCTGGCCGGTTGCCTTGGCAAAAAAGCGCAAACGGCCAGCCTCCACCGTCGCACTGAAGGCGGGCATGGTGTGCCCAATGAAACCTTTGTCAATCATGGCGCGCCTCGTCAAACGGCCTGGTACAGCGTGACCACGCAAGCGCCACCCAGTCCCAGGTTGTGCTGCAGTGCCAGTCGCGCGCCTTCCACCTGGCGCTGGCCCGCCTGGCCGCGCAGCTGCCACACCAGTTCGGAACACTGGGCCAGCCCGGTGGCGCCCAGCGGATGCCCCTTGGACAGCAGGCCGCCCGAAGGATTGGTGACAATGCGGCCGCCATAGGTGTTGTCGCCGTCCAGAATGAATTTTTCGGCCGTGCCTTCGGGCGTCAGGCCCAGACCTTCGTAGGTGATCACTTCGTTGGCCGTGAAGCAGTCGTGCAACTCCACCACATCCAGATCTTCCGGGCCGATGCCGGCAGCCTCGTACACCTGCCTGGCCGCGGCGGCGGTCATGTCGTAACCCACCAGCTTGCGCATGTCGTCGCTCTCGAAGCTGCTGGAGGTGTCGGTGGTCATGGCCTGGGCCGCAATCACCACGCGCATGTCCAGGCTGTGCTTTTTGGCAAAGTCGGCCGAGCACACGATGGCCGCCGCCGCGCCGCAGGTCGGCGGGCAGCACTGGTAGCGCGTGAGGGGGTCGAACACGCTGGGCGAAGCCATCACCTCGTCGAGCGTCAGGGTCTGGCGAAACACCGCCAGCGGGTTGCGCGCGGCATGCTGGCGTGCCTTGACCGAGATGCGGCCAAAGGTGTCTGGCCGGATGCCGTACTGCTTCATGTAGTCGCGCCCTGCGCCTCCGAAGAACTGGGCCGCACGCGGCGTGTCGCTCAGGTAGCCCTGATGCGCCGTCATGCTCTCGGCAAAACGGGCCATGGGCGAAGGTCGGTCGTCGTAGGCGCCCTTGAGCGCACCCGCCACCATCTGCTCAAAGCCCAGGGCAATCGCGCACTCGACCATGCCGCTTTCCACCGCCTGGCGCGCCAGGAACAATGCGCTCGATCCCGTGGAGCAGTTGTTGTTGAGGTTGAACACCGGGATGCCGGTCAAGCCCACGCCGTAGATGGCGGCCTGGCCGGCGGTGGAGTCGCCATAGACATAACCCACATAGGCCTGCTGCACATCGGCGTAATTCACACCGGCATCGTCGAGCGCCAGCTTGGCGGCACGGGCACCCATCACGGTGTAAGGGTCGCTGGCACCGGGCTTGGTGAAGGGAATCATGCCGACGCCGACGACGTGAACGGCTCTTTTCATCTGGGTCATGAGAGACTTTCCTGGTTGCAGTTAAATAGGGACAGATGCCGCTCGCTCAGTCGAGCGAAATACGAGCGTCCTTGACGATCCTGGTCCACATCGGCATATCGCGCGCCATGACACCAGCCAGCTCTTCGGGCGTACCGCCCACCGGGCGCAAGCCCATGGCCGTCAGGCGGCCACTGAGCTCGGGTGAACGCACGATCCGGCGAATCTCGACCGAGAGCTTGTCCACGATGGGCTTGGGCGTGCCGGCCGCCACAAAGGCGCCAAACCAGCCATTCGCCTCAAAGCCGCTGTAGCCGAGCTCCGCGAAAGTTGGCACATCAGGCACCGCCGGGTGACGCTGTGTGCCGGTAATGGCCAGAATGCGGAACCTGTCGGACTTAAGGTATGGATTGGCCGACGACACATCAATGAAGGCCGAGGCCAGTTGCCCGCCCAGCACATCGTTTACCAGAGGTGCCGCGCCCTTGTAGGGGACGGCAACCAGGTCCACGCCCGCCTTCATCTTCAACTGCTCGCCATGCATGTGCGATGAAGTGCCGTTGCCATAGTTGCCGTAGTTGTATTTCCCGGGATTGCTTTTGGCCAGGGCCACAAATTCCGGCAGGGACTTTGCAGGCGCCTCGCGCGGCACCACAAACAGATCAGCGGACAAGGCCAGCTGCGACACAGGAGCGAAGTCCTTCACCACGTCATAGGGCAGCTTGGCATACAGCGCGGGCGTCTGGATCATCGCGGTGATGCCGATCAACACCGTATGGCCGTCCCGCGCCGACTTGGCCACGATGTCGTTACCGGTGATCCCGCTGGCGCCCGGCTTGTTCTCCACCACCACGGGAACACCCCAAGCCTGACCGAGCTGGGTTCCGATGGAACGGCCAATGAAGTCGGCGCCGCCACCCGCCGGGTAAGGCACCACGACACGTATCGGCTTGCCGGGATAAGCGCTCACCGGTGCAGCGGTTTGTGCACACACAACCCCAGGTGCCGCGCCCATCGCTGTGGCCAGCGTGGCGCCAAGAGCCAGTCGCAGGGTATTACGACGAAAAGAGTTCATGCTTTGTCTCCGGTGTTATTGGCAAGAATGACAACCTTGCTGCATCAATGCTTCGGCAAGGTGACCATGGGCCTTAGTGTGAAAGAAGCAAGGCGCCGGGCCAATCGCCGTTTGGCACAAAATGATTGGCAAAAACGTTCAATTCACCCGCTGGCTGCGCCCTTGCCAGAACGGCTCGCGCAAACGGTTCTTCATCACCTTGCCGGCGGCCGAAAGCGGCAGCGCCGCCATGAAGTCCACCGCCTTCGGACACTTGTAGCCGGCCAGCCGCGTGCGGCAATGAGCACGCAGTGCCTGCTCATCGGCTTGACACCCTGGACGCAACACCACCACGGCATGCACGGCCTCGCCCCATTGCTCGCTGGGCACGCCAATCACCGCGCAGCTGGCCACTGCGGGGTGCAGCATCAGGGCTGCCTCGACCTCGGCGGAATAAACGTTCTCGCCGCCGCTGATGATCATGTCCTTGAGGCGGTCCACCACGTGTATATAACCCGACTCATTCATCCAGGCGCCATCGCCGGTGAACAACCAGCCATCGCGCAGCGCGCAGGCCGTCTCGGTGGGCTTGTTCCAGTAACCCAGCATCACGCCCGGACCGCGCACCGTGATCTCGCCCACCGTGCCAGGCGGCACCGGCTGGCCCTGGCCATCGACGATGCGCACCTCGCAGCCATAGCCGGCACGCCCCACCGAGCGCAGCACCTTGTCAAAACGCGATCGCGCCACCTGGGTGATCGGGCCGTTGAGGCTGACCACAGCCGAGGTTTCCGTCATGCCATACGAGGTGATGAAACCCACATGCGGCAGCGCCTGCATGGCACGATCCAGCAGCGCGGGCGGCATCGGGGAAGCTCCATGCACGATGCGCTGCAGGCTGCGCAGGCGCGTCGGTTCGAATGCCGGATGCTCCAGCAGCATCTGCAGCATGCTGGGCACCAGCACCACGTCATTGACGCCATGCTGCTCAATGGCATTCAGCACCGTGTCGGCGCGAAACACCGGCTCGATGACGCTGGTGGCGCCAATGACGATCTGCGACACCAGTCGCCCCAGCCCCGCCACATGAAACAACGGCGCGACCAGCAGCGAAATGCCCTCCGACGGGTTGGGTAGCTCGGCCAGCCGCGCCACGGCGGCGGACCACAGGTTGGCGTGCGAGAGCATCACCCCCTTGGGGAAGCCGGTGGTACCGCCGGTGTAGAGGATGACAGCGAGGTCATCGCCCCGGTGCCCGGCGTCCGGCATGGGGGTTGCGGCCTGCAGCAGGGCTTCATACGACAGCATGCCCTCGGCCTCGGATGTGTCAGCGTCGCCGGTGTGGACTACCGTCCGCACCACCGTGGCCTGCTGGCGGATGGCCGGCACCTGAGCGGCAAAGGCATCGTCCACCAGCAGCACGGCGCTTTCGCAATCGTTCAGCGAATAAGCGATTTCGACTGCGCTCCAGCGCGTGTTGACCGGGTTGGCCACGGCTCCCGCCCACCACACGGCCAGAAAAAATTCGGCATAGCGATCGGAGTTGTGCGCCAGCATGGCGACGCGGTCGCCCGGCTGCACGCCCAGCGTGCGCAAGGCATTGGCCAGGCGTGCCACGCGGTCACCAAAGGTGCGAAAACTGTGGTGCCGCCCGGAAAAAATCGTCGCTGTGCGCTCAGGACATTGCTGCAGGGCCCGGTGCAGGCCTTGGGTCAGATACATCGGCTTGTCTCCTGGAGTTACAGGCAACAAGCGTACGAAGCTCCCCTTGCAGCCGCAATGGCCGCCGCGTGCAAAACCGGTTGG
>DASXRN010000223.1:0-6154 GCA_036506595.1 Polaromonas sp.
CTGGACCTGAACGCCCTTGCTGCCCACTTCATGGTGCAGCGACTGCGTGAAGCTCAGCACATAGGACTTGGTGCCGCCATACACGCCGTTGAGCAGCTCCGGCGCCAGCGCCACGATGGACGCGATATTGACGACGATGCCCCGCCCGCGGGCCAGCAGGCCCGGCAGGGCAGCGCGTGTCAGGCGGGTCAGGGCCACCACGTTGAGCTGGATCATGTCTTCCATCGCATCGGCGCTGGAATCGATCAGCGGGGCGGTGGCGCCCAGCCCCGCGTTGTTCACGAGCATGGTGATGGTTTCGTCCGTGGCGAGACGCCGCTCCACCCGGTGCATGTCGGCCTTGACGGTGAGGTCGGCCTGCAGAGGCTCAACCTTGCGTCCGGTTTTCTCCGCCAGTTCACGCGACAGATTTTCCAGGCGCTGCGCGTCGCGCGCGACCAGAATCAGGTCATAGCCGCCGCGCGCCAGGCGGTCGGCGTACACGGCGCCAATGCCTGACGACGCGCCGGTGAGGAGGGCGGTGCCCTTGCTGGTTTCAGTGTTCATGAGGATCTCCTGGGCTGGGGTTTTCGGATTGACGGGGTCAGTGTAGGCAGTTATCCTTTGTCCCAAGAGACCAATAACCCTCAATTTGGGCCATCATGAAAAAACGTGTCGGATTTGTCGTGTCGACTGGTTTCCAGATCCTGGACCTGGTGGCCATCACGGTGTTTGAGCTGGCCAATGCCGAGGCGGGTAAACCTGTTTACGAGATCCAGATGCTGTCCGAGCACGGTGGCAGCGTGGCCAGCTCGTCGGGCGTCAGGGTCGACACGAAACGGTTCGGGCCCGCCAGGTTCGACACGCTGCTGGTGACGGGCTCGCTGGCGGTGGCGCCATCCTCGCCCGCGGTGCTGGCATTCCTGCGCAAGGCAGGCGCCGCCTCACGCCGCACCGCCAGCATTTGCACCGGCGCCCATGTGCTGGCCGAAGCCGGCCTGCTCGACGGCCGGCGTGTCACCACGCACTGGTGTTATGCGCGCGAGCTGCAGCGCCTTTTCCCCAAGGCCCGGGTCGAGGAAGACCGCATCTTCATCAACGACGGCAACATCTGGACGTCGGCGGGCATGACGGCCTGCATTGACATGTCGCTGGCGCTGGTGGAGGCCGATCTGGGTATCGAGGTCTCGCGCGCCATCGCCAAAACCATGGTGGTGTACCACCGCCGCAGCGGCGGCCAATCGCAGTTTTCGGCCCTGCTGGCGCTGGAGCCGAAATCGGACCGCATCCAGGATGCTTTGGCCTATGCGAAAAGCAACCTGCGCAAAAACCTGTCGGTCGATGACCTCGCCGACGCGGCGCATTTAAGCCGCCGGCAGTTCAGCCGAAGCTTTCGCGCGGAGACCGGGCAGTCGCCGGCGCGCGCCATAGAAATTCTGCGCGTGGAATCCGCGCGCGCCATGATTGAAAGCAGCAGCCACCCCATCGAGATCGTGGCACGGGAGAACGGCTTTTCGGATTCGGAGCGCATGCGCCGGGCTTTTATCCGCGCCTTTGGTCAGCCACCGCAGGCCATCAAGCGCGCGGCCCGCGTGGAAGCGGTCGGCTGAAAAAAGAAAGATGCCAATGTCGGCGGCGTCTGCACCTATTTCAATTCAGTGCGGCACCGTCGTCAGTTCTTTAACCAGAAAATCCACGAAAGTCCGCACCCGCAGTGACAGATGGCGCGCATGCGGATACAGCAAAATGAACGGCCGCGACGTGCCGCCAAACTGGGGCAGCAACTCGACCAGATCACCCTGCTTCAAATCCTTCTCGACGATATAGCGATAGGTTTGCACCAGCCCCGCACCGCTGCGCGCCAAGGTCGCGATGCCGAGCACATCTTCGGAGCAGCAATAGCCGCCGCTGGTAAAAATATCGACGGCCTTGTTGTCAACGTAAAAGGACCAGGGGATGTTGCGTCCGGTGCTGGGCAACTCAAACTGGATGCAATCGTGCTCTTGCAGGTCTTCCAGCGTCTTTGGTTTTCCCGCGCGCTTCAGATAAGACGGCGCAGCCACCAGCACCAGCTCCGCGTCTTCCAGCTTGCGGGCAATCAGGCTTGAGTCGTCCGGTGCGCGCCCGCGGATCGCCAAGTCGTATCCCTCGTCTGCAAAATCGATGTTCCGGTTGCTCAGATGCACGTCGACCTGCACGTCGGGATAGAGCTTGCGAAACTGCGGCAGCATGGGCAACACGCGGTAATGGGCATAGGGCGTCGGCATGCTGATGCGCAGCAACCCGGCCGGGGCAGCCTGACCGCCGGTCACGAGGCGCTCGGCGTCGACCAGCTGCGACAAGGCTTGACGGCACTGCTCGAAATAGATGCGACCGCCGTCGGTCAGCCGGATTTGCCTTGTCGTGCGCACGAAGAGGCGCACACCCAGCCGTTCCTCCAGCCGCGACACCGAGCGGCTGACCGCTGCTGGCGTCACACTCGCCGCCGCCGCAGCAGCGGTGAAGCTGCTTAGCTCGGCAGCCAGGCAAAACAGCTCGATGCTGCCCAGCAAAAGATCGTCGAAGTTTCGCTTCACTGAAGCCCCTTTATGCCTTAATTGATTACACCATGGATCAAGTAATTTGTGAAAACCAATATTTATCTTCACAGAATACATAAATATAGTTCATCACATCGGGACTGAACAAGTACTTTCACCCGATTCGGCGCCGGGAATCAACTTCTGAAACTTGCGCCACCTACCCAACCCACTGAAGGACTATCGCAATGAGCACGAACAGCAAAACAGCAGTTATCACCGGCGCGTCGAGCGGCATTGGTTTTGCGCTGGCAGAAGAATATTTGAAACGGGGCTACAACGTGGTCGGCAACGCCCGCACCGCGGAGCGCCTGCAAACAGCTGCCGAAAAACTCGGCAACCCGGCCAACTTCCTGCTGGTCGAGGGCGACATCGCCGAACCGGCCACCGCCAAAAATCTGTTTGCCCGAGCCATCGCCAAGTTCGGCAAGGTCGACATTCTGGTCAACAATGCCGGCATCTTCATCGCCAAGCCCATCGGCGACTACACCGAAGACGATCTGGAATCCATCGTCAGCACCAACCTGAAAGGCTTTTTTTACCCCTCGCAGCAAGCCGCCGCGCACATGGCAAAGAACAAGCAAGGCCACATCGTGACGATCACCGCCAGCATCGCGATGCAACCGAATGCAAAAGTGCCAGCGCTGCTGCCGGTGCTGATCAAGGGCGGCTTGAACCAGGCGACCCGCGCGTTGGCACTCGAACTGGCATCTTCCAACGTGAAGGTCTCGGCGGTAGCGCCCGGCATCATTGACACCCCGTTGCACAACAACGACGAAGGCACCCGGGCCTTCCTCAAAACGCTGGCGCCGTCAGCCCGCACCGGTGCGACCAAGGACGTCGTTGACGCCGTGCTGTACCTGACCGAAGCGCAATTTACGACGGGTGTTGTGCTGGCTGTGGACGGCGGGTCCTCAACTGGAACCTGGTAATCAATACACCCTTGACAAGGCACGCTGCCGCGCATTCGCCACCCGAATTTCCCGGGCTGATTCAGCCCTGTTCTGACGGTGGGCAGGGCGGCGCCCTCTCACACAAATCCTGCAAACAAACGGCGATCAAGCCCACCACCTGAGGAATTTCTGCCATGCCTTACGTCAATATCCGTATCACCCGCGAAGGCGCGACACCAGCGCAAAAACTGCAACTGATCGAAGGCGCAACCGATCTGCTGACGCGCGTTCTCAACAAAAATCCAACCACCACTTTTGTCATCATCGACGAGGTCGAGACTGACAACTGGGGCGTGGCGCGCGAAAACGTGACGACATTGCGCCAGCGCGAAGCGGCGAAAAAGGCTGCGGGCTAGACGACACCGGGCCGCAGGCCGACCGCTCAAGACGGCCCTGCCTACAATCGACCAGCTTGCGCACCAGGCCTGAGCCTGCAGCGTGTCTGATCTGTTTGACCCCCATCGCCCATGACCACCGGCCCTGCCACCCTCTCCGCGGCGACGCGACGTTCCATTCTTTTGCTGTCTTTTGCCACCTTCGCCAGCATGGCGGCGCAGCGCATTTGCGACGCCATGCTGCCCGAGCTGTCGCGCACGTTTGCCGTGAGCCTGGCGCAGGCGGCGCAGGTGGTGTCGGTGTTTGCGGTGGTGTATGGCCTGGCGCAGCTTGTGTATGGGCCGCTGGGCGACCGGCTGGGCAAGTTCGGCATCGTCACCTTTGCCACCTTGGCGTGCAGCGCGGGCAGCATTGCCGCCGTTTTTGCTGCCAGCCTGGACATGCTGGTGCTGGCGCGTGTGATGGTGGCGCTGGGGGCTGCGGCCGTCATTCCGCTGTCGATGGCCTGGATTGGTGACACGGTCGCCTACGAGCTGCGCCAGGAGACGCTGGCGCGCGTCGGGCTGGGCACCACGCTGGGCCTGGTGGGCGGGCAGTTGATGGGGGGCGTGCTGACCGACGCCCTGGGCTGGCGATGGGCATTTGGCTTCATGACGCTGCTTTTTGGCGTGGTCGGCTCGCTGCTGTACGCCGACCGGCGCCGCCAGCAGTCGATGCCCGTGGTGGCGGCCGCCAGTACCGGGCCGGCCGGGCGACCGGGCTTTGTGGCGCAGGCGCTGATCATCATCACCGGGCCGTGGTCGCGCATCGTGCTCTTCGTGGCCTTTGTCGAGGGCGCGGCGGGTTTCGGCGCGCTGGCGATCTGGGCATCGCACCTGCACCGGGCGTTGGGCCTGTCGCTCTCGGCGGCCGGCGCCATTGTGGCGTTGTTCGGCCTGGGCGGCATGCTCTACATGGCGGTGGCGCGCCACCTGATTCACCGTCTGGGCGAGCGGGGGCTGGCCATGCTCGGTGTGCTCCTGCCGGGCCTGTCGGCCCTGGTGCTGGGTTTCACGCCGTACTGGCTGCCGACCCTTCCGGCGAGCCTGCTGGCCGGGTTTGGCTTTTTCATGTTCCACAACACCATGCAGGCCAACGCCACGCAGATGGCCCCGGCTGCGCGCGGCACGGCGGTGTCGCTGTTTGCCTCGGCGCTGTTCCTCGGTCAGTCGGTGGGTGTGCTGCTGGCCGCCGGCCTGACGGAACGCATCGGCTCCGGCACCGTGATCGCGCTCGCCGGGGGCGTGCTGGTGGCCATTGGTTGGTTCTTCGCGCAGGCGCTGCGCCGGCGTGACGAGCTGACGCGCCCGCAGTAAGCGCCGAGGTTTGCCTGGTTGCTATTGAAATAATAGCTATTTGCGCCCATTCTGTATGGGCTAGAGGCCAATTTGGCTTGTGAAAATCGGCTGGATGGGGTGCCGGGCCGGCTCAGGCCGGTTTGGCAGAGAATCCGTGATTGAATGGAGGTTTCGGCCCTTCACCTTCTCACCTTCACTTGGCGCGCAACCCACACCATGGCCTCAGCACAGGGCTATCTATTTCGCAGCAACTTGGCGCCCCACTGTTTCAACTCCCTTTGCCATGGCCACCGCGTCGCGCAAGACTAAAAAAAGCCAGCCAGCCGCCACCGACAGCGCCGAGCCGCGCAGCCACCACTACCACGTCTACGTGATCGAGCTGTCGGATGAAGTGTGGAATGTGGGGCGCTACCGGCGCGCCAACCCGGACTACCTGCTGGGCAAACCGTTTGTCTATGTGGGCATGACGGGGCTGGACCCCGATGTGCGTTTTGACAAACACAAGGCGGGCATCCAGTCCAATGTGTTTGTGCAAAAGTACGGTATTCGCCTGCTGCCCGGGCTGTACGCCATGTACAACCCGATGCCGTATGAAGGCGCGCGCGACATGGAGGTGGAGCTGGGCATTGCGCTGCGCGAGGCGGGTTACGGCGTCTGGCAGGCGTAGCGGTGAGCGGCCCGCTGCACAGAAGGTGCTTGCGGACCGCAAGGCGGCGCAGGCGAAGTTGTAGCGCGGCCGGTGGCAATGGCGCCCGGGCGGCTGAGCGCTTGTCCGCTTCTCTTCAGCGCGCCACCAGCACGGGCACGGGCGACTCCGCCACCACCTTGGCGGCCACGCTGCCGAGCATCAGCCGGGCCAAGCCAGTGCGGCCATGCGAGCCGATGACGATGAGGTCGGCGCCTTCGTCCCTGGCCGTCTGCACAATGCCGCCCGACGCGGTCACATCTTCGGCCATGCGTAATTGCAGAT
>DASXRN010000224.1:0-7547 GCA_036506595.1 Polaromonas sp.
GCCAACGGTGGTGGCGCCGGTGGTGCACCCGCCGGCAACGCGGGCGGCAGCGGCGGAGGCAATGTAGGCACAGGAAACAGCGGTAACGGCGTAGGAAACACCGGTCTTGGGAATCAGGGCAACGACCGCCCCAACGGCAACGCCAATGGCGGTGGCGGTGGCGGTGGCGGTGGCGGCCATGAAGGTGGTGGCCATGGTGGCGGCGGCGGTGGTGGCACGGGTGGTGGCACGGGCGGCGGCACGGGCGGTGGCACGGGTGGCGGCACGGGCGGTGGCTCGGGTGGCGGCACGGGCGGTGGCTCGGGTGGCGGCACGGGCGGTGGCTCGGGCGGTGGCTCGGGCGGTGGCACGGGTGGCGGCACGGGTGGCGGCTCGGGCGGCGGCACGGGTGGCGGCTCGGGCGGCAGCACGGGTGGCGGCTCGGGCGGCAGCACGGGTGGCGGCTCGGGCGGTGGCTCGAGTGGCGGCACAGTCACAGGCGCAGGGCGCAGCGTGGTTCCCGTGGCAGTCCCGGGAGCAGGCCCTGGCGCAGGCGGCCGCAGGAGCGGCATTGCGGCCGGCGGCAGCCCAAGCGGCGTGGCCAGCTCGCCGCCGCCGACGGTAGCAGTTTTACGGGGCGCTGTGCCGGGGGGGCCCGCGACGATAGGCAGCCCCGGCCGTCGCCCGGCAAAGGCCGACCGCAACTAACCGATAGCTGTGGTCAAGGGAAAAGCGGCCTCGGCCGCTTTTTTCATCGTAAAAAATGTTCGGACAGCGAATGTGTCGCGACTTTATTGAACCCTTTGCTCTGGTCGAAGTTCAAGTGCTGGCAAACCTGGTCGCTGCCAATCACATGGTGCCGCACCTGATGATCACCCTCAATCCCGTGCCTTGCTGGCCCCAGGAGCCTTGAGTTACAAGTTACCAATCAACTGGCGGGTGTTACGCCATGCCTGGCTGCCACATCGTAGGCCGAGGTGAAGACTTCAGCGATTGATTTGACTTCCGGCAGGACATAGACCACGCCATAATTCGCGTTGAAGGCCGGTTTCAGCACCTGCTCATAAAACTCAACCGGCATGTTGATGCAGCCGTAAGAAATCCGGTTGTCATCCGTGGTGGGCGACGCCAGGCGTTCCAGCCGGCGCTCACTGGGCTCCAGGGTACGCACACGGTGCATCGAAACTGCCGCATCGTAGTCAACCCAGATCACGTCTTCGCCTGAGGCATTGCGACCGGCCTCGCCCATGAAGCGACCGGCCGATGTGGTGCGCTCGTGCGGCTGCACCTCGGCTATGGGCCGCGCGCCAATGCCGGCAACAGCCTCATCGCCGATGGCTGAACCGATCAGCACCGGCGTGGCACCGCGCAAATTGCCCGAGGGGTCAAAAACAAAGACCCGGGTATTTTTCTTGTCGATGATGACGAAAAAAAGTTGGCTGTTGTCGCCGGAGTCAACCACCCAGTTCGCTATATGCCGCACCTCCGCCGAGGCCTCTTCGCCGGCGAAGTTGGCAAACCGCGCCGCTGCTGGTTGCGTCTGCGCCGCGCCTACGCCTACAGCAGGCCCAGGCAGCGCCGCGCCTGCTGTAGACGCGGGCAGTGCCGCGCCGCGGAACGGCGGCGGCAAGGTCAGCGCCAGAATGGCGAGGCCCAGCAAAACGCCCTGCTTCAGACCGTCAAGCAACTCCCTCTGTCCAGAACGCGAAGACTGCGGCTGGAGCTGGTCAGCATCAGAGCCTGGTGGCGTGGCGTGCTGCATGATGAATCGCCCTCTGCAGAAACAGTGCATTAATTATGCGCTTGTTGAAGGCCTGGACACGCCGGGCAGAACGCGGCACGCGCGATACCTGCCCGGAGTGGCCTCACACCCAAGGGCATGACAGGCCAGGCTTAGTTGCGGTCAGCCTGGGCCGGACGTTCCGCCTTCACGCTGGCAGTGGTGTCAGTGGCCGCAGGGGTTTGCATGCTGCCCGGGCTGGTCGTGCCCTGGTTTTGCATGGTCTGGCTGCTGTCTGCAGGCGTGGCTGGCGGGGTCGTGGTGGCAGGGGTCTGGGCGTACACCAGGCCGACAACAGCGGCGGCAGCGACAGCAGAGGCGAGGGATTTGGATGCTTTCATCTCAATGCTCCTTGAGTCATGCCCATCACGGGCAATCGGTTGGTACAAGGCTGGCCGGATTGCCAGCTGAGTTCAATTTACCCCCGACTAATGGGTCTGGCATCGGTTTGCTACCAAGGTCCATGTAGGACAAGTGAGGTCACCAAATGCAACACAGGCCCGCAGGCCTGTGCACATCAACGCACGTTAACGGACTCAAGCCAGGTCAGGCTTCAGGCCGACAGCGCATCTGGCTTGATACCGCTGCCGTTGATGGCACGCGTTTTCATGGCATCACCCGCCACGGCGCCCAATCGGTGCGGCGCTTCAATGCGCATGAGATGGCTTTCCTGGCTCACCTCGCGACGCGGCCCGTATTGCAGCTCCGGGCCAATCAGGCGCTGCAACTCGCCATAGCCGGTCGCCAGCGCCGTGTCGTAAGCGGCGAAAGTGATGTCGGAGCAGGCGACAGAATCGAACACCTGAGGCGCCCCCTGGCTTTCGAGAATGCGCCAGCGAAATTCACCGGGGTCGGCCTCTTCCACGGTCAGGGCCAGTGCACGCAAAGGCGCATTGAGCTGCGCGTTAACCAGCGTGGCATGACTCATAGTGCAGTCCCCTGGGAAAAGGCCCCTTCAGGCACATTACTGCTGCGGCAAATGCTGGAGGCCGTGGTGTTGTCAAAAATATAAGCAGGAGTTTTAAAGACTGGCGCGCACGCCGGGGATGTTTCATGAAGCATGGTTTGTTCAGGTTCAGATCAACAACGGGACTATTCAAGTAAAGGCAAACGGGCGCAAAACAAGCAGGCATGTCGGCGAATGCGTAACTTTAGGAAACGCCCACGAAGGCCCATGCGGTGCTTCGTATAAAGAGCGAAGGGCGCACAAGGCAAAACCGACGGTTTCATAGCCGGGCAGCATCACATGAAATGGGTATATTGCGGGTTAGATCAAACCCTGCCATGGCCATCCCGATTGTGGGTAGCAGCCCAAGAAAAGCATTCATGAAAACCCTGTACAAATATTTTTTCCGCGGCCTCATCACCATCTTGCCGGTGGCCTTGACGCTGTACCTGCTGTATCTTTTTCTGAACTGGACAGAAACCGCGGCCCTGTGGATACTGCGCCCGCTGATTGACAGTTTTTATGTGCCGGGCCTGGGCCTGCTGTTTGGCATCCTGGGCATTCTGGTGATCGGTTACCTGGTGTCCAAGCAGCGCGTGCGCAAGCTGCTGTCGTTTGCCGAGCTCCCGTTTACCAATCTGCCGGTCGTGAAAAGCATTTACTCCTCCCTCAAGAGTTTTGCCGACTACTTTTCTCCGGCGGGCAAGCAGGACGAGCACAGCGTGGTGATACTGCGCATGCCGGGCCACGCCATGGAAATTGTGGGCCTGATCACGCGCCGCAGCTTTACGGATTTACCGCAAGGCTTTTTGCCGGGCGAGCGCGTGGCCGTCTATTTGCCCATGGGTTACATGATCGGCGGCTACACCGTGTTTGTACCGGCTGACTGGGTGCAACCGATAGCCATGTCGGTGGAGGAAGCCATGCGCTCGTCGCTGATCGCGTGGATGGCGCGTCCGGTTGCGAGTACCGGCAGTAGCGGTAGCAGCAGCGCGGTTGGCCCGGCGTAATTCACTTCTTTAATTAAAGGCATCTGCATGAAACTCTATTTCAACCCGAAAAGCCGGGCCGTGATTGCCAAATGGATGCTGGACGAGTGCGGCGCCTCCTATGACATCGTGCCGATAGACCTGCAAAAGCGCGAGCACAAGACCCCGGCATTTTTAAAGATCAACCCGGCAGGCAAGCTGCCGGCACTGGTGGATGGCGATGCCCGGCTGTTTGAAACCGCGGCCATTGGTTTGTACCTGGCTGAAAAATTTCCGGAGGCCGGGCTGGCCCCCAGCGTCGGCTCGCCCGAACGCGGGCGCTTTCTGTCGCTGATGGTGTATTCGACTTCACAGCTGGAGCCTGCCATGGGCGACAGCCTGTTGAAACTCGAAACACCCGCGCAACGCGGCTGGAACGACTTTAAGGCCGTCAAGGATGTGGTGGAAGGCGAGCTGAGCGAAGGCCCCTACCTGTTTGGCGAGCAGTTCACGCTGGCCGACATCATGATTGGCTCGATGTTCATGTGGCAGCGCCTGTGGGGCGTGAACAGCGGCAGGCCCAGGCTGGAAGCCTATGTGGACCGGCTGGCCGCGCGGCCCGCCAGCATGAAGTTTTAGGGATTGCCGGCGCTGGAACGCTTGCATTCTGTGGGTATCCACATCAAAGTCCTGGCTGCACGCCGCTATATTTAACGTCCCTATTCATCAACACGCATCGCCCGGTGCGCTCTGATCATGTCTACTACAACAGCCAACAGCCGCAAACCTCCGCTATACCGCTCACTTTATTTCCAGGTGATATGCGCCGTGATTGCCGGCGTGGCGCTCGGGCATCTGTACCCGACGCTGGGCGCCGAAATGAAGCCCCTGGGAGACGGTTTCATCAAGCTGATCAAGATGATCATCGCTCCCATCATCTTCTGTACCGTGGTGATTGGCATTGCGGGCATGGAAGACATGAAAAAAGTAGGCAAGACCGGCGGCCTCGCCCTGCTTTACTTTGAAGTTGTCAGTACCTTTGCACTGATCATCGGGCTGGTGCTGGTCAATGTGCTGCAGCCCGGCGCGGGCATGAATGTCGATCCTTCGACGCTGGACACGAAATCGATCGCAGCCTACACCGGACCCGGCAAGATGGTCGGGACGACCGACTTTATTCTCAACATCATCCCAAGCACCGTGGTGGACGCCTTTGCCAAAGGTGAAATTCTGCAGGTCCTGCTGATTGCCGTGATGTTTGGTTTTGCGCTGCACCGCTTTGGCGGCCGTGGCACGCTGGTGTTTGATTTCATCGAGAAAACCTCGCACGTGCTCTTCACCATCGTGGGCTACATCATGAAGCTGGCGCCCATCGGTGCATTCGGTGCCATGGCCTTCACCATTGGCAAGTACGGCGTAGGCACGCTGTTCTCCCTGGGCAAGCTGATGGGCGCGTTCTATTTGACCTGCCTGCTCTTCATCTTTGTGGTGCTGGGCCTGATTGCGCGCTTTCATGGCTTCAGCATCTGGAAATTCATCAAGTACATCAAGGAAGAGTTGCTCATCGTGCTGGGCACCTCGTCCTCGGAGTCGGTGCTGCCGCGCATGATGGAAAAGATGGAAAACCTGGGCGCCAAGAAAACGACGGTGGGCCTGGTGATTCCGACCGGCTATTCGTTCAACCTCGATGGCACGTCCATTTACCTGACCATGGCGGCGGTGTTCATTGCGCAAGCCACCAACACACCCATGACGCTCACCCAGGAGCTGACGCTGCTGGCCGTATTGCTGCTCACCTCCAAGGGCGCAGCCGGCATTACCGGTAGTGGGTTTATTGTGCTGGCCGCCACGCTGTCAGCCGTGGGCACGGTGCCCGTCGCCGGACTGGCCCTGATTCTGGGCATAGACCGCTTCATGTCGGAAGCACGGGCGCTGACCAACCTGATTGGCAATGGCGTGGCCACGCTGGTGGTGGCCAAGTGGACGGGAGAGCTCGACACGGAAAAGCTGCATGCAGGTCTTGATAACGAGACCTGGGTGGAGGCGCAGGAGCCAGAGGTCTTGCTAAACAGGAAGACTGAACACATGGCAGGCACTCACCGACATTAAGAGCCTGTTCACGATCTACAGGGGGCCGCGTTGGGACGCAATCGGGATGAGTTGCTCGCCAACATCACGCAGCATGGGCTAATGCCCATGCAAGGGATTTGGGGGGCAAATCGCCCGATTTCGTCTCAACCCGTAGGGCAAGTGGATTTTCGGGCGGTCTGCGGCGTTGCAAAATCAGCCAAGGCACAAGCCTTGGCTTGGATTTTGCGCCTTGCAGCCCATCCCGGAAATCCACTTGCGCGACCCCCTGTAGATCATGAACAGGCTCTAACGCAGCTACGCAAAAAGCTGACCGCCGCGTAGCGCGGGGGTCAGCTTGAAGTACCGCCAGAGGCCCTTTGCAGGGTCTCTTTTTTATGGGCGTTTGTTTAGTGGGCGTTGCGCTGCGCAGGCCCGGGTCCACGCCCGGCGATGTGGCGGAATGTGATGCGGCCCTTGCTGAGGTCATAAGGCGACAGCTCAAGCGACACCTGGTCGCCCGCCAGAATGCGGATATGGTTTTTGCGCATCTTGCCGGAGGTGTAAGCCACCAGTTTGTGGCCGTTGTCCAGAGTGACGCGAAAGCGCGAGTCAGGCAACACTTCATCCACCAATCCGTGCATTTCAATCAGTTCTTCTTTGGCCATGATGTAACTCCTTGAGAATTTGAAAAAAAACTTGTCTGTGCGCGCCCAGCCACCGGGGCCAACCGCCCGTCAGGCGCAAACCGGGGACGAGCGCTCCTGAATCCAGCGCAGTGCATGTTCGGTAGCGTATTGCACGGCGGCGGCGGCGCTGTCAAAAAAACCGCTAAACCGCAGTACGCGGTCATGCGTGGCACTGCCATGGCCGGAACGAATGGAAACGGATGCAGCGTAGTGGCCCTCGCCCTGCTTTTTGGCAAGCGGGGAAACAAGGTATTTTCCCACCGCAATCCTGGTGTTATCAATAGTCATAAAAGTCTGTGCCGGGTTTCCAGGAAATCCATAGATCCAATAGATCCCGGCTTCATATATAGAGAGAAATAAACGGCCTGGGTAGCCAAGCCAACGGGTGTTCGGTTTCTACCCGCCAGGCTCTTGGAAAGAACTGAGCGGGTTGAGCCTTGAGTGGGCACCGTTGGGAGGAGTGCTCGCCAGGACACTGGAAGAGTGCCGAGAGGGTTCAGGGCCGTAGGGGCACTGAAAGCACAGTCAAAACGCTGTGAGTCCGGGCTCTGAGAAGCGCCGCATTTGAGATGGAAGCCGGGGATCAACGGGGCTTCGATATAAAACGCTGTTGCGTTACCGAAGCTCTTATTGTAACCGCTTAACACAAACTGCGGGTCGCCACCCCAAATCAGCCCATGCATCAGCCCTCAAACTGCGGATGCAGCTGCTTGATGCGGTTCATGGCCATACCCGCCGCCGCGGTGCGGGTTTCCACGCCCAGCTTGGCGTAGACGCGTTCCAGGTGTTTTTTAACCGTGGCCGGACTGGAACCCAGAATGCCTGCGATGTCGCGGTTAATCTTGCCCTTGACCACCCAATACAAGACCTCGGCCTCACGGGCAGTAAGCTTGAAGCTCAGGCTCATCGCTTCGACCACGGCATCGTCCGAGATTTCACGCATCACAATGAGCCAGTCACTGTCGCCGTCACCATCACCGGTTTGCTGGTGCAGCCGGAATGTCAGGCGGCGTGGCCCGAGTTCCACGGCCAGGCGCGGCGGTTCAATCTGCCGCTCGGCCCCGGCCAGATGGCGGCGCAGCCAGTTCAACACGGGTTCCGGCGTTTGCGGTGCGGAC
>DASXRN010000225.1:0-2795 GCA_036506595.1 Polaromonas sp.
GGCAAGATCCTGCTGGAGGCGCGCGCCGAGGTCGATCGTGGCCTGGCCAACATGTACTTCGCGGCCAGTGAAGGCACCCGCATGCACGGCCAGACGATCCCGTCGGCCCAGCGCGGCACCCTGATCTTCACCCAGCGGCACCCACTCGGCGTGGTCGGCATCATCACGCCCTGGAACTTCCCCATCGCGATTCCGGCCTGGAAAATCGCCCCGGCGCTCGCCTATGGCAACTGCGTCGTCTTCAAACCCGCCGAACTGGTGCCCGGCTCCGCCTGGGCGCTGGCCGACATCCTGTCGCGCAGCGGCCTGCCCAAAGGCGTGTTCAACCTCGTGATGGGCCCCGGCTCACAAGTCGGCGCGACTTTGCTCGACGATGTCCGCATCGCCGCCATCACCTTCACCGGCTCGGTCGGCACCGGCAAACGTGTGGCCGCCGCCTGCGTCGGTCGCATGGCCAAGTTCCAGCTCGAGATGGGCGGCAAAAACCCCATGATCGTGCTCGATGACGCCGACCTCGGCGTAGCCGTCAACTGCGCCGTGCAAAGCGGTTTCTTCTCGACCGGCCAGCGCTGCACCGCCTCGTCGCGCGTCATCGTCACCGAAGGCATCCACGACCGCTTTGTCGCCGCTGTGGTGGACAAACTGCGCGGCCTCAAGGTCGACGACGCCCGCAAGGCCGGCACCGACCTCGGCCCCGTGGTCGATGCCAGCCAGCTGGCACAAAACCTCCAGTACGTCGAGATCGCCCGCGGCGAAGGCGCCACCTTGGCCTATGGCGGCGACGCCATCGAGCACAACGCCGACGGCCAGCCCGGCTTTTATATGAGGCCCGCGCTGTTCACCGACACCACGGTCGGCATGCGCATCAACAGCGAGGAGGTGTTTGGCCCTGTGGTCAGCGTGCTGCGCGCCAGGGATTACGACGAAGCGCTGCAGCTGTCCAACGACACCCCGTTCGGCCTGGCCGCCGGCATCGCCACCACTTCGCTCAAGCACGCCACCCACTTCAAGCGCCATTCGCAGGCCGGCATGGTGATGGTCAATCTGCCGACGGCGGGGGTGGACTACCACGTGCCGTTTGGCGGCCGCAAGGGCTCCAGCTACGGCCCGCGCGAACAGGGACGGTATGCGGCGGAGTTCTACACCACGGTCAAGACGGCTTACACGCAAGCCTGAGTCCATGCTTTCCCCGCAAGGTTGGGGCGCTGAGCGGTGGCATTCATGACGGGGGCTTGCTGAAGATGCCATTGAATTGGCGGCGATTGGCTTTCACGACCAGGCCGGGGCGAGACCCGGCATGGTCGTGAAGGGCAAACAGCTATTAATTAAATAGCAGCCAGCGCCCGTACTCACGGGGAGAGCGGCCAAAAGTCTGATCAGCGCAAAGACTCAACCCTTCATCCGCAACACAATCAAATCATGCAAGGCCTGCGCAGCCACGGACAAACTCCCCTCCTGCCGGCGCACCACATAAATCTTTCGCGTCAGGTTCGCAATTGCCAAAGGCCGGGTCACCAGATTCTCGCGCTCGAAGTGAAACAGCGTGAGCGCCGGCACCACGCTGATGCCCAGGCCCGCCTCCACCATGCCCGTCACTGTCGCTAACTGATCGACCTCCAGCACCGTATTTGTCTGCAGCGGATGCAGCGCGGCATCGAGCGCCTGGCGCACGCTGCTGTTGCGTGACATGTGCACAAAGGGGTAGGGCACAAGCTTTTTCAAGGTCAGCACCTTTTCGGTCGCCAGCGGGTGGTCCTTGCGGCACACCAGGTAAAACCTGTCGGTGCACAGCAGCTCGGTGCTCAGGCCGGCGTGGCTGGCGCCGGTGGAGGCGAGGGCAAAGTCGGCCTTGCCGCTGCGCACCAGGTCTATGCAGGGGTCCGACAGAACGTCGCTGAGATTCAGGGTTATGCCGGGCCAGGCTTTTTTGAATTCGGCAAAAATGGCCGGCAGCCAGCCCGCCGCCAGCGACGGCAGGGCCGCGACATGCACGCGGCCTTTGCGGCGTTCGACGTGATCGCTCAGGTCGTTGACGGCGACGCTGAAGTCACCGATCAGTTGGCGCGCCGAGGTTTCAAACAAACGCCCTTCGGCGCTCAGTTGCACACTGCGCGTGTCGCGGTCAAACAGGCGGGTGTTGAGTTCAGTTTCCAGCGTGCGGATCAGGGCGCTGAAGGCCGGTTGCGACAGGTGGCATGCGGCGGCGGCGCGGGTGAAGCTGCGCTGTTCGGCCAGCGCCAGAAAGGCGCGCAGCTGCCGCGTCGACAGGTTGGGACTGCGCGCTGCCGGCCGTGAGGTGGAATTGACCATTGATTTGATTTTCAAGTGAATCAATATGAACTTTCTATTTTACAAATAATAGAGACGCGCCTAAATTCGAAGGCATTGAGAACACACCCATGACCCCATCCACTTCTCCCTCCCTTTTGATTGGCTGCGCCGCCGGTTTTTCCGGCGACCGGGTCGATGCCGCGGGCCCCGTGGTGGACACGCTGATTGCACGGGGTGGCCCAGCCTTCCTGATTTTTGAAACCCTGGCCGAACGCACGCTGGCGCTGGCGCAGTTGCGCCGCCGTGCCGACCCCGATGCCGGATTTGAGCCACTGCTGGACGAGCTGCTGCGGCCGGTGCTGGCGCGCTGCCTGCAGCACAACATTCGCATCGTCAGCAACTTTGGCGCGGCCAACCCGCTGGCGGCGGCGCGGCATATCCGCAAGATGGCCCAGGAACTGGGCTTGCCCGCGCCGCGCATTGCCGTGGTCGGCGGCGATGATTTGTCGGGCGCGTCGCATCGC
>DASXRN010000226.1:0-6108 GCA_036506595.1 Polaromonas sp.
TGGCCATAGTTAATCTTTTTAGCACACAAGGCAGTCATGAAGCACACGGCCGTAGGGAGCGTAAGGTCGACGATGAAGTACAACCCACCGACAATGCCGCGCACCGGCAAATCGGTCACCGGGGCGTTGCCATGCGGCACCCAATGCCCTCGCGCCGGACCGGACCATGCGCCTTTGGCTGGCTGACCTCGGCGTCAAGCACGCGTTTTTGCGTGCGGGACTGGGCTGGGGCATCATGCCGCAGCCCATGGTCGAGGAAGATATCGCGCGCGGGGCGTTGGTCAGGATTGAGTTGGAGGCGCATCCATCCGTAGGGCCGGCCTTTTCAATGCATGCGATCTACCGCAAGGATGCGCCGCCGGGTCCCGCGGGACGCTGGTTCGTCAGCCAGTTGAAGCAACGGTGATCGCTTCGCGCGCCCACTCGTCCCAAATCGTCACGCCGCGCTCTTTCAGCCAGTTGTTGTCACTGCTGCCGGTCAGAAACCACAGCAGTTCCTGCACGATGGATTTGAGGTGAACCTTTTTGGTCGTCACCAGCGGAAAGCCTTCGTTCAGGTCAAAGCGCATCTGGTAGCCAAACACGCTCTTGGTGCCGGTGCGGTCGGCTTTGAAGACACCGTGGGTGTCTCGACGTGGCGCATGAAGTCTTCGTATTGGGAGCGAAGCGGGCGGGTCATGCCTCAATTATGCTTTGGCGCGCATGCTGCGTACGCCGCGGGCGGCAACTACACTAAAAGGCTCGCGCATGTGCGCTCAATTCAGAACCCCGATGGCCGCCACTCCCACTAGAAAACGCAGTACCGAAGCCGAGGTCGATACCGACCAGTACATCGTGCCGGCGCTACGGCGGGGCCTGGCTGTTTTGCGTCTTTTCAGGCACGATCGCCGCGTCGTATCGCTGCCGGAAATCGTTCGCGAGTTGGGCGTCACGCGCGCCACTGCCTTTCGCCTTGCCTACACGCTCGAGGCGGACGGTTACCTGCAGCGGGCGCCGCATTCCAACGCGTTCCAGCTCGGCATCAACCTTCTGTCGCTGGGCTTCGAATATTTGGGCTCTCTGGATCTGGTGGAGGTCGCGCGGCCTATCCTCGAAGACCTGCGCGATCGCGCGGATGCCTCCGCCCACTTGGCTGTGCAGGACGGCATCGAGATCGTGTACGTGCTCAAGGCTCCCTCCCGCCACCGCCTGCGCAGCAATGTCACCGTGGGCACCCGCATGCCGATACACACCACGTCGATTGGTCATGCGCTGATGTTCGACAGCTCGCCCGAAGAGCTGAAAACGCTCTTCGCCGGTGTCAACATGCGCGAGCGATTTGCGCACGCTCCGGCCGATGCGAATGCCTTGTACAAAGAGCTCGTGGAAGAGCGCAAGCTGGGCTATGTGGTCTACCGGTCCCGCTTTGTGGATGGGCTCCATAGCGTGGCAGCGCCTGTGCGCGACGCGACCGGGCGCATCGTGGCGGGTCTGAATGTGTCGGACTACGAGTCCATACCCGCCATGGCCGAGCTGGAAGGTTCGGTCAGGGACGAAGTGCTTCGCGCGGCCAAAGCGATTTCACGCGGCCTGGGTTATCGCGGTTGATGCAGCCGGGCCGGCGAAGGTCGTAGCCGGGGCTGATGCGCTGCCAGGGGTTTAACTGCAGCGGTTTAACCTGACGCTATTAATTCAACGCTATCAAACCGATCAAGGTGCGCTGATGGACGCCGGTTCTCAACGCAAACAAGGTTGGTCATGCAAACGCAGCCGCGCAGCTTGCTACTGAATCGATAGCTGCTTGCGCACGCCCTGATTGGGCTGCAGGCACTTTTTTCATAAATTCTCGGGTTGAAGCGATTCAGTTGTCATGGACGAGTTTGTCTTCCAGAAAATCCAGCCGGTCCTGGCCCCAGAAGCGTTCGCCATCCACCACCCATGTCGGCGCGCCAAAAACTTCCGCCTGGATCGCGCACGCCGTGTCGTGCTGGAAAGCCTGCGCCATGCCGGGCGCCTGCGCCGCATCGACCAGCGCCGCGCCGTCTAAACCCGCTTCGCACGCCACATCCGCCAGCGTTTGCCAGTCGGCAATATTTCTATCCTCATGCCAGATCGCACGCAGGATGGCGTGCGACAGATACAAGGCTGCCGTGGCGCCCGTCGTCCGTGCCGCGATCACCAAGTGGCTGGCAGGCGTTCGGTCCACCGGGTAGAACTTCGGCTCCAGCGTCAGCGCAATCCCTAGCCGTCGGCGCCAGCGTGCAAGGTCTTCCTGGCGGTAGCTGGCGCGTTGCGCCGCACGCTGCTGGTAGGGCAGTCCACCGGAGGCCGCCAGCACTTGCGCAAAGTCCATTGGCCGGACATTGACCTCGACACCCGTGCGTTCCACCAGCTGGATGAAGCGCTCGCTGCCAAGGAATGTCCAGGGGCTGGCGACGCTGAAGTAGTAGTCGACAACCGTGCCCATCAGGCCGGCACGGCTTCCCGGGCCGAGAGCAGGCTGTCGTCGCGAATCTCGCTGGCATGCAGCGGCATGTCGAGCGAACGCAGGATGGCCTGGACTTTGTCGATGGATACCTTGCGCACCGTGACCCCTTCGTCGATCGCGACGGCCGCTGCGATACCGGCGGCCTGGCCGGTTGCCATACAGGCGGGCATGTTGCGCGAACGGGCATGCGCGGTGTGGTCGGCGGAGATCGCCCTGCCTGCGATCAGCAACTGTTCGATCTTCAGTGGCACCAGGCACCGGTAGGGGATTTCATAAGGAGGCAGACCCTGGAAGTCCACATCGCCGCCCTTGGGGTCGTGGATGTCAAGGGCAGAAGCATCGGCCGCGATGCTGTCTGCGAACGAGTGGCCCTGCAGCGTGTCTTCGCCGGTCAGTGTGTACTCTCCGAGCACGTGGCGGGTTTCGCGCACGCCCAGAGCGCCCGAGATCTGGCCGATGCCCGCCTGCTCAAAGCCTGGAACGCGCTCGCGCAGGAACTTCGCAACGCCTTCGATCTGGCGGTAGCACTCGACGATGGCAGCGCTGAATTCGGCGGGGGAAAAAATGTCCACGTCCTGCACGCGGGTGCCGTTAACATACATGAGGCCGTTGGCTGTTTTCAGTGTGATGTTGTCGCGCTGCAGCTTGATGCCGGTTTCCTCCTGGAACTTGCGCAGCGACTTGTTGAAACCCGTCAGCCACAAGCTGTAACCCAGGCCCTCGACGGTGTCCGGAATCGCGCGGGCGGGTATGTCGTCACTGGTCCTCGACCAGTCGGCCAGGCGCTGGAGGTCCACGTTGGACATGGTGAAGTACATCGACACCGGCTGCATGATCTCTTCGCTGCCGCCCGAGCCCATCACGAAGGGCGCGTTAGCCTTGGCCGCCATGTCGCCGTCGGCCGAACAGTCGATCACCACCTTGGCGTCGATGACCTGGCGTCCCGACTTGCTCTCGACGATCACGCCGGTGATGGCGCCATTTTCAATGACGGGTGCCGAGACAAAGGTCTCAAAGAGGATTTGCACCCCGGCCTCGACGCAAAGCCGCGTCAGCAAGATCTTCATGATTTCCGGGTCGCAGGGCGAGGCGATCTTGACACCGCCCGTTTTGGTCAGCGCCATGTAATCGTCACCGGCACCGCCCGCTGAGCGTGCAAGGTTCCAGATTTCCAGAGGCAGGCCGCCGAGCAGGGCGCCCGAAGGCTTGGTGTTCAGGCCCAGCGTCAGGTTGCCGCCGAGCGAGCCGAAACGCTCGATCATTACCACCCGCTTGCCTTGCCGCGCAGCGGAAATTGCCGCAAATGGGCCGGTGGTTCCGCCACCGACGACCACGATGTCGGTGTCCATTAGCACCGGGATTTCGCGAGCTGGTTCTGTGATGCTGGTTCTTTTGTTGGTTGCAGTCATGAGGATGTTCCTTGTAGATAGGGGAGAAGTGATAGGGGGTAAAAAATCAGTCGGCCTGGGCACCGGAGGCCTTAACGGCCCTGGCCCACTTCGTCATTTCGGTGCGAATGAAGGCATCCAGCTCGGCGGGCGTGCCGGGGGCGAGTTCTGCTCCGGTGGCTGCGAGGCGCTCGCGCACTTCCGGTAAAGCCAGTACGGCGGTGACGTCGCGGTTGATCTTCTCGATGATCGGTTGCGGCGTACCGGTGGGCACCAGCAAACTGAGCCAGGACACCGCTTCAAAGCCGGGAAGACCCGATTCGCTGACCGTGGGCACGTCGGGCAGGGCCGCGCTGCGTTTGGCACTGGTGACCGCGATCGCTTTGAGCTGGCCCGCCTTGATCTGCGGCATCGCGGCGACGATGTTGTCGAACATCACTCCGACACGGCCAGCCACAAGATCGGTATAAGCGGCCGGCGTACCTTTATAGGGCACATGGACCATGCCGATGCCGGTCAGGTTGTTGAACATTTCGCCGGCCAGGTGGTTGCTGGTGCCGATGCCGCCCGAGCCGAAGGCGATTTTGTCGGATTGGCCTTTGGCGTGGGCAATCAGCTGCGAGACGGTAGAGGCCGGAACAGTCTTGTTGGCGACCAGCACCAGCGGCGTCTTGGCCACCAGCATGACCGGCGCGAAGTCAGTCTGGAAGTTGTAGCTGAGCTTGGTGTACAGCGAAGCGCTGATGGCGTTGGCGACCGTCCCCCAGAGGATGGTGTAGCCGTCGTTGGGCGCCTTCGCCACCACATCGGTACCGAGGTTGCCGCCTGCGCCTGGACGGTTTTCAATGACCACCGGCTGCCCCCATTTATCACCAAGTTTTTGGCCGATGGCCCGCGCAACCACGTCGGTGGCACTGGCCGCCGGGAAGGGCACCACGAATCGTACTGGTTTGTTGGGGTAGGTGCCTGCACCGGATTGCGCCATGGCGGCCGGTGCGAGCGCCGCAAGCAGCACCGCAGCGCCTGCCAGTAGGGTGGACCTCCGACCCAAGGCGGTTTTGAAACCGCACACGGCGGGATGGGAGTGCGGCGAAAGAATATTCATGACGGTTCCTTGTCTCAAGGGGGCCCCGGGATGTGTTTCCCGGTGGTTGGTGGATGAATGGCAAAAAAGCAGGAGAAAAGCTCAATTTCAGCTGGAGTTTCCGTTGATTCGTATGCGAAGCAACGTTTCGAAATAATAACAGGGTTCAGCAAATCTGCCTAGTCCCATGAGGCGTTCAAAAAAATAGCTTGGGAGAAAATGGGGCTGACGTGTGAAGCGTCAGGGCAGGATGACGCGGCCCTGAGAGGATCCAGCGCCCGCTTGATCGCCCGCATCATGCCCAGCGCTACGGGGGATTTGTGCTGCTCCAGCTTGTCGAGTTTGAGGCCGCCCACACCGTGCTCGGCAGAAATCGAACCGCCGAATTTCGCCACTGAGTCGTAGACCAGCCCATGGTTGAGGAAGATATAGCGCGCGGGGCCTTGGTCAAGATTGAGTTGGAGGCGCACCCCTCAGTCGGGTTGACCTTTTCAATGCATGCGATCTACCGCAAGGATGCGCCGCCGGGTCCCGCGGGACGCTGGTTTGTCAACCAATTGAAGCAGCGGTGATCTAAATCTGCTGGCAGGTCCACCGCTAATGGCAGCTTGTCAATGGGCAAGCACGGGCTGAGTTTGAGCATCAATCGGCCAGTTCATTCCACGTATACATGGACGTACTTCGCGTCCTTGAGCAGCAGGTGGCCCCGACCGGGCGTCATCGAGCCGGGCGCCGCCGCGCATGGGGAAAATGGCGCCCACCCGTCGTACATGCAGGGCACGACCATCCCGCATGGGTTGCAGGACTTGCGAGGGGCACGGCGATCGTCCAGAATCTGAGTGCGTCAGGCTGGTGGGGGTGAGGCTTGCAAACCCCGTACGTCGCCGCCCCTTCAGGCGGTTCCGTTCAATAAGGTTTATCTGCTGCAGGAGGGATTCTGCGCTTTGTTTCTACGCTGCCTCGCGGCAGATAAACGCTTCGTTGCGCATGCTTCTCGATAACTTGCTTTTCAGAGGTGTCCAATGAAAAAACTTCAAATCGTTGTTCTGGTCGTTTCATTGAGTGGCTGCGCGTACCAGATGCAACTCATGTCACGCGACAGCGGGAAAATGTATCAAGGCAGCATTCAAAGCAACGGGGCTGGTTCGGGAACTTTGAGTATTCAGATT
>DASXRN010000227.1:0-14606 GCA_036506595.1 Polaromonas sp.
TCCGACCGCTGCGCGCTGGAGCTGTCGGATGCGCGCATGGACGTCATGGGTTACGCCTGCCTGGTGGCCATCATGAGCATGGGCCGGGGCTACCACCGCGAGTCGCAACGCCGCCTGCACGAAGTCACCGTGGCCAACGGCCTGCCTGCGCCCGTCATCACCAGCGCAGGCGCTTTGGTCGAGGGCCTGGAGGCCATGGGGGCCAAACGTGTGGCCATCATTGCGCCCTATATGAAACCGCTGACGCGCATGGTGATTGACTACATCGAGAACGAAGGCATTGAAGTGATCGACAGCATTTCGCTTGAAATCCACGACAACCTGGCCGTCGGCGCGCGCGACCCCAAGGCACCGGCCGAGCTGTGGAAGCAGCTCAACGTCAAGGGCGCTGACGCCATCGTCGCCTCGGCCTGCGTGCAGATGCCGTCGTTGGCCTCGGTGCCGCTGATTGAGGCAGCCAGTGGCTTGCCCGTGGTATCCAGCGCGGTCTGCACCACCTACGCCCTGCTTAAAAGCCTGGGCCTGGAACGGCGCGTGCCCAACGCAGGTACGCTGCTGTCGGGCCGTTATTGATTATCAAAAAAAGGAGACTGACCCATGAACGCCTTGCCCCCCACCTCAACCCTGCGCCGGCTGCTTGCGGGCACCAGCGCTGCCCTGCTGGCAGGTCTCGTCACCAGCGCCGCGCTGGCCCAGGCCTACCCCAGCAAACCAATCACGCTGGTGGTTCCCAATCCGCCGGGCGGCTTTGTCGACGCCTCGGCCCGCATCCTGTCGGACTCGCTGGCCAAAGTGACCAGCCAGGCCGTGATCGTGGACAACCGCGGCGGCGGCAGCGGCAACGTGGCCTACCAGTACGTGGCACGCGCCAACCCCGATGGCTACACGCTGCTCAATTCATACTCGGCCTACCACGTGGGCAACCCCAACCTCACACCCAAGCTGCCGTGGGCGCAAAAGGACTTTGTGCCGGTGGCGCTGATCACGGTGGCGACCAATGTGATTGCCGTACACCCCTCGGTGCCGGTCAAAAATCTCGGTGAATTCATCAGCTACCTCAAGGCCAACCCGGGCAAGCTCAGCTACGCCAGCCAGGGCAATGGGTCTCTCTCGCACATCGGCACGGAAATGTTCAAGCTGCAGACCCAGACCAGCATGGTGCACATCCCCTACCGCGGCTCGGGCCCGGCCTTGCAGGACGTGCTCTCGGGTCAGGTGCAGGTGTTCATCACCACGCCGCCCTCGGTGATGGGCCAGGTGCAGCTCGGCAAGCTCAAGGGCCTGGCCGTGGCCGGTAAAACCCGCCACCCCGCCCTGCCGGCCGTGCCCACCACGGCGGAGGCCGGTCTCAAGGGCTTTGAGCTGGAAGCCTGGGTCGGCATCTTCGCGCCGGCCGGGACACCCGCCGACGTCGTGGGCAAGCTCAGCAGCCAGATCAAGGCTGCGCTTGAGTTGCCGGAAACCCGGACCCGCGCCGACGGCGCCGGTGTTGAACTGCGCTACCTGCCGCCGGCGGCGCTGGAGGCCCTGGTCAAAAAAGATACCGATTTCTGGGCCAAGACCATCAAGACGGCGGGCATCAAGCCGGAGTGATTTGCCGCACGCGCCTGAATCGGCCTCACGCGATTCAGGCGATTCATGCGAGGCAGGCGAGGCAGGCGGTGAGCCGCCCCCGATGGAGCCGGTAAAGTGAACCAGGACCCAGATCCTCGGCGCGGACCGGATCACAAGGGCTGACGCCTGAGGACGCCCCCCGCCTGCCTTGCCGGCGGCCCCTGTCCAACCGGGTCTTTTTTAAGCGATTCAGGTCTTTTACCCAGGAAAAAAGGGCGCAGATAGCTATACTTTTAATAGCATGTGGCGTGGCCGGCAAGGCCGCAAGCCCAGGGTCGCCGGGCGCAAAGCGCTACACTTATTTGATGCACCGCCCTCCCCTGAAACACTGCCGCGTCTGCGGTACCGCCGTCATATACCGCTTGCCCGACGATGGTGACACCAAGCAGCGCGCCGTCTGCCCCGCCTGCGGCACCGTGCATTACGACAACCCCCTCAATGTGGTCGGTACCGTTCCGGTGTGGGGCGCTGAGGGCGAGCAGGTTCTGCTGTGCAAGCGCAATATCGAACCACGCTGGGGCAAGTGGACACTGCCGGCCGGCTTCATGGAACTGGGCGAAAGCACCTCAGAGGGTGCCGCGCGCGAGACCAACGAGGAGGCCGGCGCACAGTTTGAACTGCTGGGCCTCTTCACCGTCCTGAACGTGGTGCGCGTCGGGCAGGTTCACCTGTTTTACCGCGCCCGCCTTCTGAGCACCGAATTCAAGCCCGGCCACGAAACCCTGGAAGCCCGGCTGTTCACCGAATCGGAAATCCCGTGGGACGAAATTGCCTTCAAGACGGTCAAGCAAACGCTGGAGCATTACTTTGCCGACCGGCGCATGGGGAAATTCGGCATTCACACTGGGGACATCCCCTGACGGTGCTGCTCACGGCACGGGGCGGGCCTCCTTCCGGGCCTCTTCCATCCGGGCCAGCAGCGCGTCAGGTGCGATTTTCTTCCACGGCGTGGCAGGCGATCTTCACGCCCTTGATGTCCAGCAGCCTCGGCCGCTCAGCCCGGCAGCGGTCATTGACCAACGGACAGCGCGGATGGAAGGTGCAGCCCGTGGGCGGGCTCAAAGGATTCGGCACTTCGCCCTGCACGGGGGTGCGGGCCCGGCCCGTGTCGTGCATCTTCGGAATCGCATCGAGCAGCATTCGGGTGTAGGGGTGCCGCGGATTGGCAAACAGCGTTTGCTTGTCCGCCAGTTCCACCAGCCGGCCCAGGTACATCACGCCGACCTGGTCGCTCACATGGCGCACCACCGCGAGGTTGTGCGAGATGAACAGATAGGTCAGCCCGCGCTCGCGCTGCAGGTCTTTCATGATGTTGAGCACTTGTGCCTGCACGCTGACATCCAGCGCCGAAGTGGGCTCGTCACAGACCAGGAACTCCGGCTCGGTGGCCAGCGCGCGCGCAATCGAGATGCGCTGGCGCTGCCCGCCCGAGAACTGGTGCGGGTATTTCACCATGTCCATCGGGGAAAGCCCCACCGACTTGAGCAGCTCGCCGACGCGCTCCTTCAGTTGCGCCTTGTCGCTCAGAATGCCGTGCTCCTTGAGCGGCTCGGCAATGATGTCTTCCACGATCCAGCGCGGGTTCAGGCTGGCATACGGGTCCTGAAAAATCATCTGGATGCGCCGGCGCAGTTGGCGTCCCTCAGGCGTTTTGAACGCGGCATGGGCATCCTGGCTGTCGAAGGTCAGGCCGCCGCGCGTGGGCTCGTACAGGCCCACCAGCAGGCGGGCCACCGTGCTCTTGCCGCAACCCGACTCGCCGACCAGCGCCAGGGTCTTGCCTTTTTCAATTTCAAAGCTCACGCCATCGACCGCGTGCAACAGGGTGTGCGGCTTGCGCTCGAGCACGCGGTTGAGCCAGGGGGCGGAGACGTCAAAGGTCTTGGCGAGGTCGTGCGCTTGAACCAATGCAGTCATTTGGCGCCTCCCGCTTCATGCAGCCAGCAGGCCGCACGCGTGGCGCCGGCCTGCATCAGCTCGGGGCGTTCGACCTTGCAGCGGTCGAAGGTCCGGGGGCAACGCGGGTTGTAGGCGCAGCCTGCGGGAATGGCATTCAGGCGCGGCATGGCGCCGTCGATCTGGTTCAGGCGTTCGCGGTCAATCGACATGTCGGGAATCGCGGCCATCAGGCCCACGGTGTACGGGTGCGTCGGCTGGTTGATCACTTCGTGCACCGGCCCGATCTCGGCGATGCGCCCGGCATACATCACGGCCACGCGGTCGCAGGTTTCGGCGATCACGCCCATGTCGTGCGTGATCAGCATCACGGCGGCGCCGCGCTCCTTGCAGATGCGTTTGAGCAGCGTGATGATCTGGGCCTGGATCGACACGTCCAGCGCGGTGGTCGGCTCGTCGGCGACGATCAGCTTGGGCTCTGCCGCCAGCGCCAGGGCAATCACCACGCGCTGGCGCATGCCGCCCGAGAACTGGTGCGGGTAATGGTCGATGCGCTGGGCCGCCGCCGGGATGCCGGTGTCCTCCAGCAGGCCGATGGCGCGCTTGCGGGCTTCCCCGGCGCTCACCGGCAGATGGGTCTGGATGGTTTCGGTGAGCTGGCGGCCAATGGTGTACAGCGGGTTCAGCGAGGTCAGCGGGTCCTGGAAGATGGCGCCTATCTTGCGGCCCCGGATATGGCGCATCTGCTCGTAGCCCAGCTTGTCGATGCGCTGGCCTTCGAGCAGGATTTGCCCGCTAGCCACGCGCCCCGGCGGCTCCAGCAGGCCGATGATGGCGGCGCCGGTAAGCGACTTGCCGGCACCCGACTCACCGACCACGCCGAGAATTTCGCCGGGCGCGATGTCAAACGAAATATCGTCCAGCGCCCGCAGCGTGCCGCGCCGACCAGGGAATTCGACGACCAGGTTTTTGACTTGCAAAAGACTCATGTTGGATATATTCGTGTTCAACGCAATTGCCGTTCAACGCAAGCGGGGATTGAGCGCGTCGCGCAGCCAGTCGCCCAGCAGATTGACGCTCAGTGCGATCAGCACCAGCATCAGGCCGGGAAACACCGTGATCCACCACTCGCCCGAAAACAGGTAGTCGTTGCCCACGCGAATCAGCGTGCCCAGCGAGGGCGAGGTGGGCGGTGCGCCTACCCCCAAAAACGACAGCGTGGCTTCGGTGATGATGGCGGTGGCGACCTGGATGGTCGCCAGCACCAGCACCGGCCCCAGCACATTGGGCAGCACATGGCGGCGCATGATGCGCAGGGGCGCCACACCGGTGACGCGGGCGGCCTGAACGTATTCCTTGTTGCGCTCGACCATCGTGGAGCCGCGCACGGTGCGCGCGTATTGCACCCAGCCGGTCAGGGTGATCGAGAGGATCAGCACGCCGAAGGCCACGGTGTCATGGGCATTGGGAAAGAGCGCGCGCCCGACGCCGGCGATCAGCAGCGCCACCAGGATGGGAGGAAAGCTGAGCATCACATCGCACAGGCGCATCAGCAAGGTGTCGATCCAGCCGCCGCGAAAGCCAGCGAGCAGGCCCAGCGCCACGCCGGCGATCATGGACAGGATGACTGAGGCGATGCCGACCACCAGCGAAATGCGCGCGCCGTAGATCAGGGCGGACAAAATGTCGCGGCCCTGGTCATCGGTGCCGAGCAGGTACTTTGAGCTCCCTTGCGCACTCCAGGCCGGCGGCAAGCGGGCGTCGTTCAACTCCAGCGTGCTCAAGTCAAACGGGTTGTGCGGCGCCACCCAGCCGGCAAATACCGAACAAAAAAGACAGATCAAGGCGACCACGGCGGCCGTGATCGCCATCGGCGAGGTGCGAAAGCTGTGGCCGACATCGCTGTCAAGCCAGCGGGCAAGGATTTTTTTCATTCGCGCGAAGATAGGGGTAAAAGCGTAGTCACCCCGGATCGCAGTCCGGGGCAGGTCTGATCAGGGATAACTGAGAGGCCGGCTTACTTGATGCTCATCCACTTGAAGTCCATGAAGTTGTCGGCCCGCTGGACCAGCGACACCTTCTTGCTCATCCCCCAGGCCAGCGCCTGCTGGTGCAGCGGCAGGTGGCCTACATCAGCCGAATGGATATCGAACGCTTCCTTGATCATAGTGTTGCGCTTGGTCTTGTCGGTCTCGGACTGGATCTTGTTGATCAATTCGTCGAGCTTGGGATTGCAGTAAGCGCCCAGGTTGAACTGGCCAGCCCCTTTGTCATCCGGGCAGATCATCAGTGCATTGAGTGCGTTGTGCGCGTCGTAGGTCGATGGTGTCCAGGCCAGCATATAGAAGCTCGTGTTGCGGCTCAGGACTTTGGGGAAATAGGTGCCCTTGGTCTCGGCCAGCAAATTGATCTTGACATTGATGCGCGACAGGTTGGCCGCCACGGTCTGGCAAATCCGGCTGTCATTCACATAACGGTCATTCGGGCAGTTCATGGTCACTTCGAAACCATTCGGGTAACCGGCCTCAGCCATCAACTTTTTGGCAGCCTCCGTGTCGTAGGGCTGGCGCTTGTTTTGCTCCGGCGTAAAGCCGTTGATGCCAGGGCCGATCATCAGCGCGGTCGGGGTCGAGGCCCCGCGCATCACCGTGGTCTTGATACCCTCGATATCGATCGCCTGGTAGAACGCCTGGCGGACGCGCTTGTCCTTGAACGGATTTTTACCCCTCACGCTGGAGTACAGCAACTCGTCGCGCTTCTGGTCCATTCCCAAGAAAACCGTGCGCAGTTCAAGCCCGGTGATGACACGGGCGCCTTCGCTGGCGTTGACGCGCGCAATGTCCTGCACCGGCACAGGTTCCATCACGTCAACCCCACCCGACAACAGGGCCGCCACGCGGGTGGCGTCGTTGCCAATCGGGGTGAAGATCACCTCTTGCGCATTGCCCTCAATCTTGCCCCAGTAGGTGCCGTTGCGGACGAACGTGGTGCGCACATTGGGCTGGCGCTCGCGCAAGCGGTACGGCCCGGTGCCATTGGCACGGAACGAGGCCGCGTTTTCAATGCCCTTGCGGCGATCGACCGGTTTGGTGGCTTGGTTGGTTTCGGACCACTTTTTGCTCATGATGTAAACGAGCGAAATCACATCGGGCAGGATGGGGAACGGGGCCTTGGTCTCGATTTCCACCGCGTAGTCACCCACCTTGCGTAATTCCTTGATGTCGTTGGTGTAGCTCTTCATGTCAGAGCCGTCGAGCTGGGTGCGCTGGAAGCTGAACAGCACGTCATCGGCCGTGAAAGGTGTGCCGTCATGAAACTGCACGCCCTTGCGCAACTCGAAGCGCCACACAGTCGGCGAGGTCTGCTTCCAGGAGGTTGCCAGGCCCGGAGCCAGGCTCAGGTCCTTGTTGCGCAGCACCAGGCCTTCATACACGTTGGCAGTCAAACTGAGCTGCACCGTTTCGCTGAGCGAATGCGGGTCCATCGACAGGGCATCGCCCTGGTTGGCGACGCGCAGGGTCTGTGCCGACGCTACAAAACTTGTAGCAGCTAGCGCACAAAAAACGGCGACCGAGAGCAGATTCGACTTGAATTTCATCAGGAACTCCTTGTGGAAGAGACGAGGGCTAGGGGCGGGTAAAAATAGTCGGCTCAGTGACTCAATTGATTCGGGGGCTGGCCAGCGGCATCGCCCGCTCGAAGCAGGCCGCATGCAACGGGAACCGGGGCACCCGCATCAGTGGCCCCCAGCATTGCCAACGCGCAGCCTGGGGTCCACCGCAAAATACAAGAGATCAACGACCAGGTTGATGACCACAAAAATCAGCGCAATCAGGCACAGGTAGGCCGCCATCACCGGAATGTCGGCAAAGGTGACGGCCTGGATGAACAGCAAGCCCATGCCGGGCCACTGGAACACGGTCTCGGTAATGATGGCAAAGGCAATCAGCCCGCCCAGCTGCAGGCCGGTAATGGTCATCACCGGCACCAGCGTGTTCTTGAGCGCATGGCCAAAGTGAATGGTCCGGTTGGAAAGACCCCGGGCACGGGCAAACTTGATGTAATCGGTGCGCAGCACTTCAAGCATCTCGGCACGCACCAGCCGCATGATCAGCGTGAGCTGGAAGATCGCCAGCGTCACGGCGGGCAGCACGATGTGGTGCCAGCCCTTGGCCTTGAGCAGGCCGGTGCTCCACCAGCCGAGTTGCACCGTCTCGCCGCGACCGAAGCTCGGGAACCAGCCCAGGCCCACGGCAAACACCAGGATCAGCAGGATGCCGATCAGAAAGGTCGGCAAGGAGACGCCGAGCAGCGAGATCGTCATGAATACCTGGCTCAGGAAGGAGCCGCGGCGCAGCGCCGAATAAACCCCCATCGGGATGCCGATCAGCAGAGCCATGAGGGCTGCGACCAGCGCAAGTTCCAGCGTGGCGGGGAAGCGTTCGGCGATCAGGCGCGACACCTTCGCCCCCTGGCGCAGGCTCAAACCAAATTCACCTTGTGCGGCATTGAGCAGGAAATGCCAGAACTGCACCAGGAACGGCCGATCGAGCCCCAAATCGGAACGCAGTTGCCTGATTTGCGCGGGCGTTGCATCCTGCCCCAGCAGGAACACCACCGGATCACCGACATACTGAAACAGCATGAAGGCAATAAAGGCAACCACGATCATCACGATCACGGCCTGAATCAGGCGACGCAAAATAAAAGCAAACATCAGTCAAAAGAAAAGTACCGGTGGATGCTAGCAGAGCAAGTGCCGTGCCGACACAAGGGTTTACTTTAGGATTAAAGAAAAAAGCACCCCACCCAAGCGGGCTTGCGGATATATGCTCAAGGCTCAGAGATTAGTTGCGCGCCGCCTGCGCGCACTGACAACCAGGCAGGCTCAGGATGATTCCCACGGCGACATGCCACTGCCAAATCTGGCAGACTATGCGTGGTAGAAAAAAATTCCAAAGCCAACCCTGGGCTTGCAAAGCATCTGCCAACGCAGAGCAGCAAGCCAGATCACCAAGAGGTTTTCATGAAAGTCATTGACTCCATCGTCACGCAGGCCGCCGGCATTGCCGCTGTGCGCCGCGATATCCATGCCCACCCGGAACTGTGCTTTGAAGAAGTGCGCACGGCCGATGTGGTGGCGCAAAAACTCACCGAATGGGGCATTCCCATTCACCGCGGCATGGGCACCACCGGCGTGGTGGGCATCATCAAAAATGGCAGCTCGAGGCGCGCCATCGGCCTGCGCGCCGACATGGACGCCTTGCCGATGCAGGAGTTCAACACCTTCGAGCATGCCAGCCAGCACCAGGGCAAGATGCACGCCTGCGGCCACGACGGCCACACGGCGATGCTGCTGGCGGCCGCGCAGCACTTTGCCAAGAACCGCAATTTTGACGGCACCGTTTACCTGATTTTCCAGCCGGCGGAAGAAGGCGGCGGCGGTGCGCGCGAGATGATCAAGGACGGTCTGTTTGACAAATTTCCCATGGACGCCGTGTTTGGCATGCACAACTGGCCGGGCACGCAGGTCGGCAAGTTTGCCGCCAGCACCGGGCCGGTGATGGCGTCAAGCAATGAGTTCAAGATCACGGTGCGCGGCAAGGGCGGTCATGCCGCCCTGCCGCACAACAGCGTTGACCCGGTGCCGGTCGCCTGCCAGATGGTGCAGGCCTTCCAGACCATCATCAGCCGCAACAAGAAACCGGTGGATGCCGGCGTGATCTCGGTCACCATGATCCATGCCGGTGAAGCCACCAACGTGATCCCCGACAGCTGCGAGCTGCAGGGCACGGTGCGCACCTTCACGATTGAGGTGCTCGACATGATCGAAAAACGCATGCAACAAATCGCCGAGCACCTCTGCGCCGCGCATGACGCCGAGTGCGAATTTAAATTTGTGCGCAACTACCCGCCCACCATCAACCACGCCCGGGAAACCGAGTTTGCCCGCAAGGTCATGGCCGAGATTGTTGGCGCAGACAACGTGATCGAGCAGGAGCCGACCATGGGCGCGGAAGACTTCTCCTACATGCTGCAGGCCAAGCCGGGCTGTTATGCCTTTATTGCCAACGGCGATGGCGCCCACCGGGAGATGGGCCATGGCGGTGGGCCGTGCATGCTGCACAACCCGAGCTACGACTTCAATGATGACCTGATCCCGCTGGGCGCCACCTTCTGGGTGCGGCTGGCTGAGAGCTGGCTCAGCAAGGATGCCGCATGATTGGCGTGATCGAGGCTTTTTCACACAGCTACGCCCAGGCCCGCGTCAAGTTTCTGGAGGCCGCAGCCACTGCCGGCCTGAGGGTGGACTCGCACCTGCATCCCGAGCCGGGACGCGACGGCGAGGTGCTGGCGATGGATGTGGCGCTTGATGGCTCGCCCGATGCGAAGTCGCTGCTGCTCGTGACCAGCGCCTGCCACGGCGTGGAGGGCTACTGTGGCTCGGGGGTGCAGGTGTTTGCGCTGCATGACGCCGAGTGGCGCGCCAAGGCCAAAGCGCAGGGTGTGGCGGTGCTTTATGTGCATGCGCTCAACCCCTACGGGTTTTCGCATATCCGGCGTACCACGCATGAGAACGTGGACCTGAACCGCAACTTTCAGGACTTCTCGCAGGCACTTCCCGTCAATGAAGCCTATCGGGAATTGCAGCCCCTGCTGCTGCCCGAGGAGTGGCCACCCACCGAGGCCAACGCCGCCGCCACCGGCGAGTACATTAGCGACAAGGGCATCAATGCTTACCAGGCCGCGATCACGCGGGGCCAGCATGAATTTCCCGAAGGCCTGTTCTTCGGCGGCACCGCGCCGACCTGGAGCAACCAGACCTTGCGCAAGGTGCTACAGGCGTACGCAGGCCACGCCCGGCGCGTGGCCTGGATTGATCTCCACACCGGCCTGGGGCCAAGCGGTGTCGGCGAACGCATTTGTGCCTGCCGGGACGACAAGGCAGCGTTGGCGCGCGCGCGGGCCTGGTGGGGCGGCGACGGGGCGACACCCGTTACCTCCATTTACGACGGCTCGTCCAGCTCGGCGTTTCTGACCGGTCTGATGTGGAATTCGATCTACGAAGAATGCCCCGATGCCGAATACACTGGCATCGCGATGGAGTACGGCACACTGCCGCCGTTCGAGATGATGCAGGCACTGCGCGCCGAGCATTGGCTCAACATCCATAGTGAAGCGCCGCCGGCACTGGCCCAGCAGATCAAGCAGCAGATGCTCGATGCGTTTTACGTCGATACCGACGACTGGAAAGGCCAGATTGTC
This sequence comes from Polaromonas sp., assembly GCA_036506595.1. GTDB lineage: Bacteria > Pseudomonadota > Gammaproteobacteria > Burkholderiales > Burkholderiaceae_C > Polaromonas. Next base: position 10,777 of record DASXRN010000227.1, read on the forward strand.
AGCCAGGCACGCCAGTCGCTGTTTCAAGCGGTGGACGGCCTGAATTCTTGATGCTTGAGGGCTCTGCAGTCACTTGGGACCCAGGCTTTCGCAGCCGGGCACCCAACATGGCCTGCGAGCTCCAGCGCAGCATGTATTAAAAATGCAGCGCTTGCGGAAATCGGCATTGGGGGCAGCCATGATAGGCTGCGCCCCTGCCACACCACCCGGCATGCGGGTCCGCACCGGGCGGTTCGAGAAGTTGAGGTCATGAGAGTCGGGGTACGCCGAGGCTGTCAAAGTACGCGATGGTCAGTACGGTTTTGAGCAAGCGATCACTGTTGCGCCACCAGCGACGAGAATTTCCCGCCACTTGGCTTGCAACATCCACGCTCGCCTCCAGGGCGCATAGCTCCCGGAACATGGCCCGGCCGCGCTTCCAGTGCTTGAGCTGGATGGCCCGTAATCGGTACCGCAGCCACTCGTCCAGCGTTCGCCAGACCTTTGGCGTTTGCGACAGGCCGAAGTAGGCCTTCCACCCCAGCATGTACGGGCGCAGCCGCTGCACCACCTGCCCCATACTGCGCCCACCCGAGCGGCGCGTCAGTTGCCTGATACACTGCTTAAACGTTGCCATGAGTTTGGATGCCACACCTCGTTTAACCACGTCCCCCTGTGCTGCCCAAAGGGCGTACCCCAGAAACTTGCGTCCGAACGCGCTGGCCACCGCGCTTTTGGCCTCGTTGACCGTCAGCCGTAACCGTGCATACAGCCTGCGCAGCAAGGCCATCACCCGCTCGCCCGCGCGGCGGCTGCGAACGTAGACGTTGCAGTCATCGGCGTAGCGCGCAAAGCAGTGTTCCCGCCGCTCCAACTCCTTATCCACCTCGTCAAGCAATACGTTTGCCAGCAACGGCGACAGGGGTCCGCCTTGCGACGTGCCCTGATATCGCTGCTGCACCCCACCATCGCTCATGATCCCGCTGTTCAGATATGCCCGGATCAGCCGGATGACTCCAGCGTCACCGATTCGTCTCTTTAGGCGGTCAATCAGGATGTCGTGGTTGATCCGGTCGAAGAATTTCTCCAGGTCAACGTCCACCACGACCCGCCGGCCGGACTGAACATAGGCCTGCGCGGCTAACACCGCGTCATGCGCACGCCTCCCGGCCTAAAGGCGTAGCCGCCCAGAATCTGAAGGCTGGTCATGACCACCCGCACCACTTCATCAGAGGCCGAACGTGAGAGTCCGTTTCCGCTGCAAAGCAGTAGGCGGCTTCAGAAAGTTTGCTGTCAGGCAGATTTCCACCCAGCCGACGTTCAACATTCGAGTTCACCGGTTGCAGCAGGCAATCCAGTGCAACAAAGGATTAGCTGTATTCATGTATGTCGACCGACTCCCCGATGAAAGCACCATCCTGCGCTTTCGCCACCGGCTGGAGAAATACAAACTCGCAGAGCAAATCCTGGTCACCGTCAACGAGTTATTGATCCAGCGCGGATTACTGCTCAAAGCTGGCACGGTCGTGGACGCCACCCTGATTGCCGCGCCCACTTCCACCAAAAACAAAGGCAAAGCGCGCGACCCCGAGATGCACTCCAGCAAAAAGGGCAACCCGCGCAGGCTGCAGTCACTTCAAGTCCTGCCGTCGTCGCAGTCACGGCAGGGATCTTTTCGTGACCTAAATCACCCTATCTTCAAAAATAGAGCTATTTGGTAACACCACTTTTAAAAAGCGTACTTATTTCATTCCCAAGTCATTGGATTTGGCGTAACTTGTAATTGTTGGTAACAAATCGGAGGTTGCAACATGAACACGGAATCGGGATGGTTGCTGGCAGGACTGCCTTTGATAGCGATGCTCTGCGTGTTGTACTGGTTGCGGCTGCGGTGGGTAGCCCGGCAAAAACGACGCATCCCAAGGCACTGGCCCTTGCATGCGAGGGAACTGGTGAATAGCGAAGAATTGCGGGTGTGGCGCTGGCTGTCGGAAACTTTTGACGACCACGATGTGATGATCAAGATATCGGTGACCCGCTTCATCAGACCCCACGCCAGCGAAACCGGCCTGTACTGGTATGGCTTGCTCAAGAACATCACCTGTACATTTTCAGTGTGTGCCGAGGATGGCCATGTTGTCGGCTGTGTCGATGTGCCCAAGTCTTTTGGACTCTCCCAAAAGGCCAGAACCCTGAAAGAAAATTTGCTGGCGCATTGCGGCATTGCCTACATCGTGCTCAACCCGTGCAGGCTGCCAAACCCGGAAGAAATTCGCAATGAATTCCTGGGCGAAGTGGCGGAAAGAAGCCGGCAATCAAAGCGCGAGGAAGCCGCCGCCGTGGCAGCTGCCCGCGCCAGCCTGCAAAAAACGCTGGTCCAGCAACGCCGCATGCGTAAACCCAGCGACTTCCCTGAATACGGGGAGAGCGCCACCAGCAGCATGCCCAGTCACTGGAACGACTCATTCTTCATACAGTCCAACAGCCGACCGGCTGAGTTGCAATAAGCGTCGGATGTGCCGGCTAGCCTGAACCAGCGACGGCACACGAAACACCAGGCTGATCAGTCAAACAGCACCTGGCGCACAGAGGGGTCAAGCAGCAATGCTGTCTGCGTCCAGCGCAGTGGCCTTCAATTTCGCAATTTTGCGCGCTTGCACTGGATCACGCCCGTCTGACTTTTGGGCTTTGGCATCATCGCGGGCTTTTCGCGCGAGCCGCAGACTCACGTCCGGATAGCTGCCCAGCGCCAATTGCTTTTCAACCCCACCGATTCGATATTTCCAGAACCAGCGCTTTGATCCTGCCGGACTTACCTGCAGTACAGGCCGCCGGAATCGCTGAACCGCGCCTGTTTTTTCTCAGGTGGACAAACAGCGTTTCTGCATTCGGCATCAGTCAGCATGGGGTACTGCTCCAGGGTGGGGGAGAAACCAGGCCTGTTCATTGGAGAAAGGGGGTACAAGCTCCAAGAACCCTGAAAACGCCTCTCCGTACCCTCACTTGTACCCCCCGCTTTGGGTTGGCTGTCAATATCAGGCCTTGTACGCCACTGCAGCGTAAGCCGATGATTTACCAATGAAAAAGGCCTCTAAGAATTACTCCTTAGAGGCCTCTGTCAGAACTAATGGTCGTGTGAAACCGCTTGAATGATGGCTCGCAACCCGCATGAATGCTTGATTCTTGGAATAAAAAAGTCGATCTGTACCCCCGTCTGTACCCCCGCTTTGGTTCTGATACCCACGCTTTTGCCCTCTTTAGGGACGCCGAAAACTCAGCCGCGCACCCGAGCGCTTTATCTCCAGAAACTTCTGCACCGTTTCCGCCTTTGAAGGTACCCGAAACTGGATCGTCCTCAAGGGTTGCTCCAATCTGGTTTGAGAGTTCGGTGGCCGCAATAGACACGTCCAGCTTCATCAACAGGGCATGCCATTCTTTCCGCTGCTGTCTTGATTTGCGCTATTGAAGCGTAGGCTCGCACAAGCGCAGCAACTGCGATCGGATCTCGGTCTGCGGCGCCATCAGATCCACGGTGGCGAACCGTATGCTGTGTCCTTGGATCAGGACCGTTTCATCAACCACATCTCCAACAGAAGGATGCAGCAGCAACCCGCTGGCGCAATCCGCAAGCGAATCGCCGCGCCCAACCTGCGAGCGGAGGTAGGCGTAGATCTGGTAGAGATAGCCACTGCGCAGCGTTTCCTCCCGATACCAGCCGCTCGTCACGATCGATGTGAACTTCGTGTCGATGACGATCCGCCGCCCGGTAAGCGGATGGTCAAGCACCACGTCGGTTCGCATCGTTGGCAGGATCTTGTCTATCCCCGCAGTTTTCTGCTCAATTTGCCAAC
>DASXRN010000228.1:0-6068 GCA_036506595.1 Polaromonas sp.
CTGGCGGCGCGACATGCCCATGGCCAGCGCGGCTTCCATCTGGCCTTTGCGGATCGAGTTGATGCCGGCGCGAAAGGTTTCGGCGTTGTAGGCCGAAACGTTCAGCACCAGGGCGACCAGCGCGGTGGTGAGTGCAGAGAATTGCACGTCAAAAGCCATGGGCATCACATAGAACGCCCAATAGATCACCAGGATCAGCGGCAGGTTGCGGAAAAATTCCACGAAGGCCAGGGAGGCCGCGCTGAGCAGTCTGTGGGAAGACAGACGCATCAACGCCAGAAGAATGCCGCCGGGTACCGCCAGCAGCATGGTGAGCACGGTCAATCCGATGGTCATGGCCACGCCTTCGAGCAAGGCTTGCCGGGAGGTCCAGATGACGTTCCAGTCCAGATTCATGAGCGCCCCAGGTGTGCAAGTCGTTGATAAAGACGGTCGACGCCGCGCGTCACCGGAAACAGCACCAGGAAATAAAGCACCATGACGGCGGTGAACACCTCAACCGGTCGGTAGCTTTGGCCTGCCACGGTTTCGGCCCGGTGCATCAGCTCCGGCACTGCAATCACGGTCGCAATCGCCGTGTCCTTGATGGCCATGGTCAGCACCGAACCAAAGGCCGGAAGCATGCGGATCGTGGCCTGCGGCAGAATGATCTTGCGCAGGATTTGCGCGCGGGACATGCCCAGCGCCAGACCGGCCCGGGTCTGGCCCGGGCGTATGGATTCAATGCCGGCGCGGATGATTTCAGACGCATAGGCGGCGATGTGCAGCGTCAGCGCCACCAGCGCCGCCCAGAACGGCGGAAAGGTCACACCGGCCAGGATGGGAAACGCGAAGTAAATCCACACCAGCACCACCAGCACCGGGATGGCACGCATGGTATCGACATAGAAGATCAGCAGGCTGCTGAGCCAACGTGGCCCGTAAAGGCGCAGCAGCGCGATGACCAGTCCGGCCAGAATGCTGGTTACCGCACTGATGGCGCTGAGCGCCACGGTCACACCCAGGCCACTGGCAAAAAAGCGCCAGTTTTCGATGAGCGGTGAAAAATCGACGTCCATGAGGTTTCCGTCAAAGAGGGGAGAAAGGCCGCGTGCGGCGCAAGCCTGCACTGCACGCGGTGGGCGCAAGGGCCAGGGCGCAGGTCACTTGAGTGCCTGGGTCATGCGCACTTCTTCTGCGGCCAGTGCGGGCTGCATGCGTTTTTCAACTTCGCGCAACCATTCCAGGTAGACCTGCTGGTTCTTGTCCACACCCATGCCCGTCTTGATCTCGAAAATCTTGCTGTCCTGGCAGTTGTTTTCTTTGGGGAAAACGGCCAGTCCCTTGACCTTTTTGCTGATGTTGGGCCACAGCATGCGGTTCAGCGGGGCCACGTCGGAGCGGCCTGCCAGCACTTCTTCGATGGGCGCGACCGAGCCTGAATTGCTCACGCCGCGCAGCTTGGCGTTGGCAAACTGTTCCCGCACCAGTGGCTCTTCGCCGGCGCCCGAGAAGTAGGCCATAGTGATCTCGGGTTTGTTGAAGTCATCCAGCGTCTTGGCGTTGGTGAACTTCGGGTTGTCGGCCCGGCCGAACATGCACACACCGGTGCTGGAGAAGGTCACGAAGTCGATGATCTTGGCGCGCTCGGCGTTCTGGTTCAGCGGGCCGATCATGATGTCCATCTGGTTGGCGATCAGCGCGGGCACCTTGGTCTCGTGGCTCACCGGAACGGGCACAATCTTCACGCCCAGCAGCTTGGCAAACTCCTTGCCCAGCAGCCAGGAGGGACCGGACCACGGCTCGCCTTCCCCCGTGGTGTTCTGCGCCAGCCAAGGCGGGTTGTTGACCACGCCCACACGCAGCACACCCGCCTTGCGGATGGCATCGATACGCGGGCTGGCACCGGGCGGCGGCGGGGTTTGGGCCAGCGCGCTGGTCATGGTTGCGGCCAGTGCGGCCACCAGGGCCAGCGCCGTGACGGGGCGGCGGAAAGAAAGGGAATGACGCATGCTTGTCTCCTGTAGTAGTAAGGCTTGGGTTGTTTTGGACGGCTCCTGAGAGCTGTCCGGGGTTCACTTCATCGCTTCGATGACGCGTTTTTCATCCGCTGCGAGTGCGGGTTGCAGTGTTTTTTCAACCTGACGCAGCCAGTCGAGGTAGACCTGCTGGTTCTTGTCGACGGCCAGCCCGACGGGCGAGGCTTTTTCCTGGCTGCCCTGGCAATTGTTTTCTTTAGGGAAGGCCACCAGGCCCTTGACCTTCTGGTTCAGGCTCACCCAGGGCACGCGGTTGATAGGGGCTGCATCGGCGCGTTTGGCCATGATCTCTTCAATGGGCGCGGTCGCGCCTGAACTGGCCACGGCGCGCAGCCTGGCTTTAGGGAAGCGTTCCTTGACCCAGTTTTCCTCTGCACCGCCGGTGAAATAGGCGATGGTGATGTCGGGGCTGTTTAGGTCGTCCACGGATTTGACATTGGCCAGCTTGTCGTTGCCGGATCGACCGAACATGCACACGCTGGTCGTTGAATAGATCACGAAGTCCACGACCTTGAGCCGCTCGGGTGTTTCTCCCAGGGGGCTGATGGTCATGTCGACCTGGTTGGCCGCCAGCACGGGCACCTTGGTCTCGTGCGACACCACCACGGGGCGCAGCTTGACATTGAGCAAGCGGGCATATTCGCTGGCCAGCAGCCAGGCCGGCCCGGCCCAGGTGGGACCACTGCCACTGGTGTTTTCGATCAGCCAGGGCGCATTCTGCAGCACCCCCACGCGCAGCTCGCCAGCCTTTTTGATGGCATCAATGCGCGGGCTGGCACCGGGCGGCGGTGGCGACTGGGCCAGCAGCGCACCGCTGGAGACGCCGAACAACAGGCCGACCAGCCAAGGGTTGAGTCGGCGGGAAATTTTCGGTTGTGTGGGCATGTTTGTCTCTTTCAATGTTTTTTGTGGGGGAATGGGACGGGCTGGCCGACTGAAAGCGATGACCTGCTCTCAGCGCCAGGCTTGGGCGAACTCGTTGATCACGCGTTCCAGATGCCCGCGCATTGCGGCCCTGGCCGCGACCGGGTCGCGTGCCAGCAGCGCCTTGAAAATGCGCTGGTGGTCGGCGTGCGAGGCCTGGCGAAGCTCCGGGGTATGGAAGTGATGTTCTATCTTGGTCCAGACCGGACCTTTGGCCTGGTCCCACATCGCGGTCACCATTTGCAGCAGCACGCTGTTGCCGGTGGATTCGGCAATGCGCAGGTGAAACAGGCGGTCTGCCGCTTCGTTGGTTTCCTTGTCGTCGATATGTTCGCGCATGTCGGCCAGCGCCGAGAAGATGCGGTCCAGATCGGCGTCCTTGCGCGTTTCGGCCGCCACGGAGGCGATTTCCGACTCGATCAGGCAGCGTGCGCGCAGCAATTCGAAAGGGCCCGGACCTGTTTCGGGCATGAACGCCGAGACCGTGTTCAGGGTGCTGGGCGCCTGGGTCACGTAAATGCCGGAACCGCCGCGCACCTCCACCACGCCTTGCAGCTCAAGAACAATTGTGGCTTCGCGCACAGAGGTACGGCTGACGTCAAAGCGCTCGGCCAATGCCCGCTCCGAGGGCAAACGCTCGCCGATTTTGAACTCGCCTTGCGCGATGAGCGCCAGCAACTGCGAGGCCAGGCGCTGGTAAGACCGGTCCGATGGGGCTTTGGGTGTGCTGTCCGTAGCGTCAGCGGATTGAATCAAATGAAGTGTCATGGCTTTAAGGTGGTTGGACCAAATATTAATTGGTTGACCAAATTCGACCATAGTGGTTTACCACTATGGAGAACTGGTTGGTCCAGCTGTTCAATCAGCATCTTTTGACTGACTTTGACTGACGACAAACCGATGCAAGCACTCGATCAAGCCACTCTGGCGCAATTGACCCATTCCACGAAGCCCGGCGCAGCGCTTTTGCTACTGCCGCATTACAAGCGCGAGGATGTCCGCTTGGGCGTGGTGCACCTCGGGCTGGGCGCTTTTCATCGTGCGCACCAGGCAATGGTGTTTGATGCCTTGCTGCAGCGCGGCGACCCGCGTTGGGGCGTCTTGGGCGTGGCCATGCGCATGACCGAATTGGCCGATGCGCTGGCCGCGCAAGATGGGCTGTATTCGGTGCAAGTGGCCAGCCGGGAGGCGCTGCGCCGGCAGGTGGTCGGCGCTGTGCTGCAGACCTGTGTGGCGGCGCGTGAGCCCGAGCAGGTGGTGGCGGCCATCGCCGCACCCGGCACGCGCTGGGTGACGCTGACGGTGACCGAAAAAGGCTATGGCCCCGCGTTGGCGGCCCTGCTGGTGGGGGGGCTGGCGGCGCGCCGTGCTGCGGGGCTGGGCGGGCTGACGATCGCTTCGTGCGACAACCTCTCGGACAACGGTCGCAAGCTGCAGCAACTGTGTGTGGATGCGGCGGCGCAGCGCGATGCTGCGCTGGCGCAGTGGATTGACGCCGTCTGCGCCTTCCCCAACAGCATGGTGGACCGCATAGTTCCGGCCGCCACCGCCCAGCATCGCAGCGATGCGGCACAGGCGCTGGGGCTACAGGATGCTTGTGCGCTGGGCACCGAGGAATTTTGGGAATGGGTGATCGAGCGCCGCTTTGTCGATGACGCCGACGGCGATGCACTGGCGGCTGTCGGTGTCCAGGTGGTGGAAGACGTCAAGCCCTTTGAGGAGGCCAAGCTGCGCATGCTCAACGGCAGTCACACGGCCATCGCGTTGATAGGCGCGGTGCTGGGCTTGCCCACGGTGGCCGACTGCATTGCCCGGCCTGCCATCCAGCGCTTTGTTCACGGCCTCATGACCGATGTGATGATGCCGCAGCTGCAGCGTCCCGGTTTGCCCGCCTACCGCGACGCCTTGCTGGCGCGTTTTGCCAACCCCGAACTCCGGCACAAGGTGCACCAGATCGCTACCGACAGCTCGCTGAAAATCCCGCTGCGCTGGACGGCGACGGTACAGGCCCGCCTGCTGGCTGGCGCCAGCGTGGAGCCGCTGGCGCTGGCGACGGCGGTGTGGATGCGCTACCTGCTGGCCGAAGATGAGCAGGGCCAGCCCTATGCCCTGTCGGATCCGTCAGGTGCCAGGTTGCAGGCGATTGCGCAGCAGCATCGCCACGATGCCCCGGGCACGGTGCGGGCCTTGCTGGCGGAGGCGTCCATCTGGGGAAGCGTCCTGCCTGGTGATGCGGCATGGGTATCGCGCGTCACCTTCTGGCTGGAATGCATTCGGGCCCAAGGCGTGGCGGCCGCGCTGGCACAGCTGAACGCTTAATTCCATTTCTACTTCAAAGCGATAGGTTGTTGCTCCGCCTTGCCGTGCTACAGCACAGTCTGCGGCAGAGCGCCTACTCTCGCATTGAATTAGAAATGGAATAACTCAAGGCTAGGCCTGGGTGCTCCACGCCTAGGCCGTCCGGCGATTCAATCGAACTGCAAGCCGCCGTTGAGGTCCAGCACCTCGCCGGTGATGAAGCCGCTTAAGGGATGGGCCAAAAACAGCACACTGTGGGCAAATTCCTCGAGCTCGCAAAAGCGGCCCACCGGAATTTTCTGGCGCAGCTCGGCTTGCCGCTCGGCGCTGACCTGTTCTGTCAGCATCTGGGTCTTGACGAAGGTCGGCGCCAGGGCATTGCAGGTCACGCCATAGGGCGCGTATTCGCGGGCAAAGCTGAAGGTCAGCGAGATCACACCGCCCTTGCTGGCGGCGTAGGCTGGCAGCGGTGACAAGCCGCCGGTTTTGGCGCCGTATGAAGACACGTTGACGATGCGGCCAAAGCCGCGCGCCTTCATGCCGGGTGCCACGCGCTGGCTGACATAGAACACCCCGTCGAGGTTGATGCTCAGGGTCTTGTGCCACAGCTCGGGGGTGGTTTGTTCGCAGTTGGCGTACTGCAGGAAACCGGCATTGTTCACACAGACGTCGATGCGGCCAAAGCGTGCCTCAATCTGGTCGCAGGCCGCATGCACCTGGGCCTGGTCGCTCACGTCCATGGTGAAGCAGGCCAGCCGGTCGCCGTGCGATGCCAGCGTGCTGGCGACCTGGTCGGTCCGCAAGTCGGTGGCGGCCACACGGTAGCCT
>DASXRN010000229.1:0-6722 GCA_036506595.1 Polaromonas sp.
AGCATCGGGCGCAAGGAGCTATAAAAAGTATAGCAATTCACGATCTGGCAGCCATGGCCGCCTTGGGCATGGGCCAGTTCGCGGTGCTGATTGCCCTGCTCAACTACGGCTTGCAGCACCTCGGTGCGGCCCAGGCGGCGCTGATCTTCAGCCTGTTTCCGCTGCTCACGCTGCTGCTGTCGGCCGCCTTGGGGCGCGAGCGCATCACGTCCGCGCTGCTGGGCGGCGTCGTGCTGTCCATCGCCGGCGTGGCCCTGTCGCTGGTGCCCAAGCTGGGCGCCCAGCACGCCGGCTCCTGGTGGGGCGAGCTGGCCGTGCTGGCCAGCGCTTGCACCGGCGCGCTGTGCAGCGTGCTCTACCGGCCCTATCTGCGGCGCTACCCGACGCTGCCGGTGTCAGCCTTCGCCATGCTTGCCTCGGTGCTGTTGCTGGCGCTGCTGGCCGTGCCCGAGGATTGGCCCGCCCGTGTGGCGGCCTTGAGCGCCCCGAATTGGGCCGTGGTGGCGTTCATCGGCCTGTCCAGCGGCATGGGTTACTTCCTGTGGCTGTACGCGCTCAAGCACGAGGCGCCCACGCGGGTCACGGTATTTCTGGCACTCAATCCGGTCACCGCCGCCCTGCTTGGCACTCTTTTTCTGCATGAAGCCCTTGACGGTTGGGCGCTATCAGCTATTGTTTTAATAGCAACTGGATTGTGGTTAGCCACACGCAAGCAGCCGGCGCAGCCACGATAATCACACGTATGAGTTCCTCCCCGGCATCGCTCCCACCCGACCCGTCCTCCGAAACCCGTCCACAGCCCCGGTCCCTGAACGACCTGTTTGTCTCGTTCACCCTGCTCGCGCTCCAGGGCTTTGGCGGCGTGCTGGCCGTGGTGCAGCGCGAGTTGGTGGAGAAAAAGCGCTGGATGACGCGCGAAGAGTTCATTGAAGACTGGGCCGTGGCGCAAATCATGCCCGGGCCCAATGTGGTGAACCTCTCGATGATGATTGGCGCACGCTACTTTGGCCTGAAGGGCGCAATGGCTGCGCTGGCCGGTATGTTGACCGTGCCGCTGATGCTGGTGTTGCTGTTGGGCCTGGTCTATGCCCAGTTTGCCGGCCACCCCGGCGTGGCCGGTGCGCTGCGCGGCATGGGAGCCGTGGCGGCCGGCCTGATTGCGGCAACCGGCCTGAAGCTGTTTAGTGCGCTGAAGCAAAACATGCTGGGCCAGCGCCTGTGCATCATCTTCGGTGTGGCCTGCTTCGTGGCCATCGCCCTGCTGCGCTGGCCTCTGGCCTATGTGCTGTTCGGCCTGGGTAGTGCAGCCTGTGTGCTGGCGTTCCGAAAGCTCAAGCCATGAGCGGAACCATGACCGAGACGGCCCTGCACCTTGTGTTCAAAGTCAGCGACTGGTTTGACCTGTTTGTGCACTACCTGTCGCTGTCGCTGCTGTCGATTGGCGGCGCCATCAGCACGGCCCCCGACATGCACCGTTTTCTGGTCGATCAGCAGCACTGGCTGACCGACGCCCAGTTCAACGCCTCGATTGCGATTGCGCAGGCCGCGCCCGGTCCCAATGTGCTGTTCATCGCCCTGATGGGCTGGAATGTCGGGCTGAACGCGGGCGGCATGTTGCCCGGCCTGCTGGGGGTGCTGACTGCCATGCTGGGAATTTTGATTCCGAGCACGACGCTAACCTATGTGGCGGCCCAATGGGGCCACCGAAACCGCGAGCTGCGCGCGGTACGCGCTTTCAAGCAAGGCATGGCCCCCATCGTGGTGGCGCTGCTGATCGCCACCAGCTGGATTCTGGCCGGCACCAATGGCAGCTCGCTCAAAAACTGGCCGGTGTGGCTGCTCACGGCCGCCACCGCGGTGATCGTCTGGCGCAGCAAGATTCACCTGCTCTGGCTGTTGGGCGCGGGTGCCTTGCTGGGTTGGTTCGGCCTGGTCTAAGGGAAGCAGCGTTCAGCTGCGCTGGCGCAGCGCTTCATACAGGCAGACGCCGCTGGCCACCGAGACATTCAGGCTTTCGACCGCGCCGCGCATGGGAATGCTGACCAGTTCGTCGCAGGTCTTGCGCGTGAGCTGGCGCATGCCTTCACCTTCGGCGCCCAGCACCAGCGCCACCGGGCCCTTGAGGTCTACGTCGTAAATCGTTTTGGGTGCGTCGTCACTGGTGCCTATGCACCAGATGTTGCGTTCCTTGAGTTCGCCCAGGGTGCGCGCCAAATTGGTCACCATGAAGTAAGGCATGGTTTCGGCCGCGCCGCTGGCGACCTTGGCCACCGTGGCGTTGATGCCGGCCGCATGGTCCTTGGGCGCAATCACGGCATGGGCACCGGCGCCGTCGGCCACACGCAGGCAGGCACCAAGGTTGTGCGGGTCGGTTACGCCGTCAAGCACCAGCAACAAGGGCTGGGCAATACCGGCCTCTTCGAGTTGCTCCAGCAGTTCGTCAAGCGACTTGACCTGGGCCACCGCATCGACCCGGGCGACCACGCCCTGGTGGCCATGGCTGCCGCACATTTTGGCCAGGCGCAGGCCGTCGGATTCAATCAGCCGGACACCGGCTTCGCGCGCCCGGTCGGTGAACTGGCGCATCCGGGCATCGCGGCGGGAGGCATCGAAAAAAACCTCCAGCACCGACTTGGGGGCGGTTTTGAGGCGAACGCCTACGGCATGAAAGCCGAAAAGAACTTTAGGGGAAGAAGACATGAGAAGGATTATCACTGCTGGCGTTCCCGCCAGAGTCCCACGCCACTGGCGGGAAATCCTGCTGGCGGCCGGCACCGGTGCCAAGCAAACCGGGGTAGGTCAGCCCGGGACTGCCAGCCGCTATATTATCAATAGCACACTATGCCCAATTTATAGGGACGCGTGGCCAATCTGGTCTGAAACTTTACTGATTTTCCCGGCTTCAATGGTGATGCGCCTCTGGCAGCGCGCCGCAATGGCCGCATCGTGCGTCACCAGCACCAGCGTCGTGCCCAGTTCCTGGTTCAGCTCGAACATCAGCGACATCACGGTTTCGCCGGTGGCAAAGTCCAGGCTACCCGTCGGTTCGTCGGCCAGCAGCACGGCAGGCTCGACCACAAAGGCCCGCGCCAGCGCCACGCGCTGCTGCTCGCCGCCCGACAGCACTTTGGGATAATGGCCCAGCCGCTCGCCCAAGCCGACCCGTTTGAGCATGCCGGTTGCCAGTGCGCGGGCATTTCGTTTGTCCGCCAATTCCAGCGGCAGCATCACGTTCTCCAGCGCCGTCAGATTGCCCATGAGCTGAAAGCTCTGAAAGACAAAACCCACTTTTCGGGCACGCAAGGCGGCGCGCTCATCTTCATTGATGGCAAACAGGTCCTGCCCGGCCAGCCGCACCGTGCCCCCGGTCGGTGTGTCCAGCCCGGCGATGATGGACAGCAGCGTGCTTTTGCCCGAACCGGACGCGCCCACAATGGCGGCGGTTTCGCGCGGAGCCAGCGCAAAATCAATATCGCGCAAAATGGTCAACGTGCCGGTCGAGTCGGTCACCGACTTGAAAACATGTTCAACGGAAATAATTGAAGAGATCAATGAGCCAGGGGAAGTTGAAGACGCATCGCGAACGACAGAAACCGCAGGTGCAAACATGTCAGCCTTATCAGAAAACTTGAAATCCATGACTCCAGACTTTAACAAGCATGCGCCTTCAGCAACAACGCGCTGGCTAAAACCATTCGGCGCGCTGCTGATCGCCACCTTGCTGGGTGCGCCATGGTTCACCGCGGCGCAAACGACGCCGGCCCCCACCATTTTGGTGGTCGGCGATTCGCTGAGCGCCGAATACGGCCTCAAGCGCGGCACGGGCTGGGTGGCCTTGCTGGAGAAACAGTTGGCCAGCGATAAGAAAAATGCGAAGAACATCCATGTTGTCAACGCCAGCATCAGCGGCGACACCACCTCCGGTGGGCGCTCGCGCCTGGCATCGCTGCTGGTGCAGCACAAGCCTGGCACGGTGGTGATAGAGCTGGGCGGCAACGACGCGCTGCGCGGCTTGCCGCTGGAGATGACCGAGAAAAACCTGACGGCCATGACCCAGGAGGCCAAAAAAGCCGGTGCCAAAGTGCTGCTGGTCGGCATGCAGGTGCCGCCCAACTACGGCGGCGCCTATGGCGCAGGCTTTGCAGGCCTGTTCCCCAAAGTAGCCAAGGCCGAAAAAGTGGCGCTGGTGCCTTTTCTCCTCAAAGGCATTGCCGATGTGGACGATTCGGCCGCACACTTCCAGGCAGACCGCATTCACCCCAACGAGTCCTCGCAAGCCAGAATGCTGGCCAACGTGTGGCCGGAACTGAAGAAACTCATCCCGTGAGCCTTGAACGTATTTCCGCTGAGCAGGCGCTCAGCACACTCAGCAGTTTTTCGGCCGTGATTGATGCCCGCAGCGAAGGCGAATACGCCGAAGACCACCTGCCCGGCGCCGTCAACTGGCCTAGCCTGAATGACGATGAGCGAAAAATCGTCGGCACCCAGTACAAGCAGATCAGCGCATTCGAGGCGAAAAAGCTGGGTGCGGCCCTGGTGGCCAAAAACATCGCAACCCACATCCAGCGCGAGGTGCTGGGCAAACCCAAGGAATGGCAGCCACTGGTTTACTGCTGGCGCGGCGGCAAACGCAGCGGCTCGCTGGCACTGATCCTGGACCAGATCGGTTTCAAGGTCACACTGGTCGATGGCGGTTACAAGGCTTTTCGGGCGGCGCTGGTGGCCGACTTGCCGCAACTGGCGGCAAGCCACCACTACCAGGTTGTGTGCGGCACCACCGGCTCGGGCAAAACCCGCTTGCTGCATGCCTTGGCGGCGCAGGGTGCGCAGGTGCTGGACCTGGAAGCACTGGCCAATCACCGCAGCTCGGTGCTGGGCATGATTCCCGGCCTGCCACAGCCCAGCCAGAAGGCTTTTGACAGCCGCATCTGGGCCGCGCTGCGCGGCTTTGACCCGGCACGGCCGGTCTATATTGAAAGCGAAAGCAAAAAAGTCGGCAATGTGGCCGTGCCCGAAGGCCTGATCGCCGCCATGCGCGCCAGCCCCTGCCTGCTGCTGGATTTGCCCGAAGACGAACGGGTGGCGCTGCTGCTGGAAGACTATGATTTTTTCGTCAAGGACATTGAATTTTTCTGCGACCGGCTGGCCGCCCTGACCGAGGCGCGCGGCAAGGAAACCGTGCAGGACTGGCAGGCGCGCGCGCGCAGCGGTGATGTGGCCTCTGTGGTCCGCGAATTGCTGGTGAAACATTACGACCCGGTGTACCTGCAGTCGATGCGGCGCAACTTCAACCAGTATGAAACAGCCCGTGTTTTTGCCCCGCGTGACCACAGCGTTGCCGCCATGACAGAGCTGGCCAAAACCCTGATGGCAAGCTGAGCCAGCGCTTTTCAAAAATCAGGGGCATGCGGTCTAAAGTTCAAAAAACCAAAAAGCGACGCATGAAAAAAGTCCTGCTCACATTGGCCATCCTGCTGGCGCTGGTCATCACCTACTTTTGCGCCTGGCCGGTACCGATTGAGCCCACCGTGTGGACAGCCCCGGCAGCACCGGGCTACGTCGGGCCGCATGCCGTCAACCAGAAGCTGGCCGGCCTGCAGCTTATTTCGCTGGGCCGGGAGGAAGGCCCCGAGCATGTGGCCATGGGCCCGGACGGCAAGCTGTATGTGGCGGTGGCGAGCGGCAATATTTTGCGCATGGCCCCCGATGGCAGCGCCCAGGAAGTGTTTGTCAACACCGGCGGCCGCGTGCTGGGTTTTGACTTTGATGCCGCCGGCAACCTGGTAGCGGCCGATGCCATGCTGGGCTTGCTGTCCATCACGCCCGAGCGGCGCATGAGCGTGCTGGCCAGCAATGTCGAGGGCGACCCGATTCGTTATGCCGATGCGGTGGTAGTGGCCAAAAATCCGGCCGCAGGCGGAAAAATCTATTTCAGCGATGCCTCCACCCATTTTGGCGCCAGGCAATGGGGCGGCACCTTCGAGGCCAGCGTGCTGGACATTCTGGAGCAGTCCTCCAGCGGCCGGGTGCTCGAATACGACCCCGCCACCCAAAAAACCCGCATCGTGGCCAGTGGCCTGGCGTTTGCCAATGGCGTAGCCCTGAGCGCTGACGGGCAGCACCTGTTCGTCAGCGAAACCGGCAAGTACCGCGTCTGGAAAATCGCCACCGCGGCGCACCAGCTGGACATCAGCCGGAGCAGCCTGGATCCCAGGCAGGCCCGCGTGCTGCTGGACAATCTGCCAGGCTACCCCGACAATCTGATGCCCGCCCCTGCCGGTGGAAAAATCTGGCTGGGCCTGGTCAAGCCGCGCAATCCCACCATCGACAAGCTGGCCGAAAAACCTTTTCTGCGCAAGGTCACCCTGCGGCTGCCACGCGCGTTGTGGCCCATTCCCAAGGCCTATGGCCATGTGCTGGCCTTCAATGAAGACGGAAAAATCCTGGCCGACCTGCAAGACCCCAGCGGGGCCTACCCCGAAGCCACGGCCGTCACCGAGACGGCCGATCGCCTGTACATCCAGAGCCTGCACGCCAAGGCGCTGGGCTGGCTGCCCAAACAGTAAACCCTGCGTCACCGGCGCCGGGCTGGGCGCTGGATGCGGCAGGGTTTAAAGGGCTTGGGAGTGGCGCCTGAAATTTTGCTATCAAATATATAGCTATACACACCCGATCCGCCTGGGTCGGAGGCTTATTTCACTTGCTTTTTCTGTTTATCCTGT
>DASXRN010000230.1:0-4266 GCA_036506595.1 Polaromonas sp.
TTCATGGTCATGCCTCTGCAGAGCGACCCTTCATCGCAAAGATGCCCTGCGGCCGCTTCTGGATGAAGATGATGATGAACACCAGCACCGCAATCTTGGCCAGCACGGCACCCGTCCAGCCTTCGAGGAACTTATTCAAAATGCCCAGCCCCATCGCGGCATACACCGTGCCAGCCAATTGCCCCACGCCGCCCAGCACCACCACCATGAACGAATCCACGATGTAGCCCTGACCCAGGTCCGGCCCCACATTGCCGACCTGGCTCAGCGCGCAACCCGCCAGCCCGGCAATGCCCGAGCCCAGCGCAAAGGCGTAGGTGTCAATGCGCGCCGTGTTCACGCCCATGCACGAGGCAATCGGCCGGTTTTGCGTGACGCCGCGCACAAACAGGCCGAGCCGCGTTTGGCTGATCAACCACGCCATGCCCAGCAGCACGGCAATGGCAAAACCTATGATCACCAACCGGTTGTAGGGCAGCGACAGATTGCCCAGCACCTGCACGCCGCCGCTCATCCACACCGGGTTTTCGACGCCGACGTTTTGCGCGCCAAAGATGGAGCGCACCAGCTGCTGCAGCATCAGGCTGATGCCCCAGGTGGCCAGCAGTGTCTCCAGCGGGCGGCCATAGAGGAAACGGATCACGCTGCGCTCAAGCGCCGCACCCATGAGTGCCGAGGCCATGAAGGCCACGGGCACGGCGGCCAGCAGATACCAGTCAAAGGCGCCGGGCAGGTATTTTTGGAACAGGCCCTGCACCACGTAGGTGGCGTAGGCGCCAATCATCATCAGCTCGCCGTGCGCCATGTTGATGACGCCCATGAGGCCGTAGGTGATCGCCAGGCCCAGCGCCACCAGTAGCAAGATGCTGCCGAGGCTGATGCCGCTGAAAATGGCGCCCAGCTTGTCGCCCCAGGCCAGCGACGCATCCACCTTGGCCAGCGCGGCTTGCAAGGCCACCTTCACATCGGCGTCGGCCTCACTGCCCAAGCGCTCTATGAGCACGGTTTTGGTGTTGGGGTTGTTGCTGGCCGAGAGCTGCGCGGCGGCCTCCAGGCGTTTGGCCTTGTCATTGCTGCCCAGCAAAATGGCCGCGCGCACCAGCTCCAGTTGGCTTTTAAGCTCAGGCACCGTCTCGGCGGCGTAAGCCTTTTCAATCAGCGGCAGGCGCGCCTCATCACTGTCGCCGGCCAGCGTCTTGATGGCATCGCGGCGCAGCTTCTCATCCTTGCTAAACAGCTTGAGCGCCGCCAGCGCGTTGTCCAGCTCGCTGCGCATCAGGTTGGGGTTGATCACGTCTTCCGCATCGGCGGGCAAAGGCTGCTCTGCCCCGGTGATGGGGTCAAAGGCCTTGTCGTCCTTGACCACAAATACCTTGTCGCCGCTGGTCTTGACGGCATCGTCAGACAGCGCCTGAATGAAGGCTACCGTCTTCTCATCGGCAGTGGCCGCAGCCTTGCCCAGCGCCTCCACACGCGCTTCGGTTTCGCCAAATACCATGTCTTTTAGCTCACTAGGGCTTAAAGCATGGGCGTGGGTAGCTATTAAAAGCGTAGCAATAAAAAGTAAATGTCGAAGCAGCATTGGAAAGAACCTGTAGGTTGGGCGTGGCAAGCTGCGCCCAAACTGCAACTTCCTTGTTGACTCAGTTGCGCCGCGCCAGCCCCGTGGGCGTTGCGACCTAAAACCGCACCTGTTTCTTGCGAACCAGGTGCGGCTTGCATCGCAACCCTTGAGGGCTAGCGCTGGGGCTTATTTCGTTGCGACGCTCGTGCCTTTGACGGGCTCATCAGGCTTCTTGTCATTGCCTTCGATGTACGGGCTCCATGGCTTGGCTTTCACCGGGCCAGGCGTCTTCCACACCACGTTGAACTGGCCGTCGGCCTTGATCTCGCCAATGAACACCGACTTGTGCAGGTGATGGTTTTTCTCATCCATCTTCGAGACGATGCCCGACGGTGCATTGAAGGTCTGGCCGGCCATGGCGGCAATCACCTTGTCGGTATCGGTGGACTTGGCTTTTTCAACCGCCTGCTTCCACATGTTGATGCCGATGTAGGTGGCTTCCATAGGGTCGTTGGTCAGAGGTTTGTCGGAGCCCGGAAGCTTTTTGGCCTTGGCGTAGTCGGACCATTTCTTGATGAACTCGGTGTTGGCCGGGCTCTTGATCGACTGGAAGTAGTTCCAGGCCGCCAGGTGGCCGACCAGCGGCTTGGTGTCCACGCCGCGCAGCTCTTCCTCGCCAACCGAGAAGGCGACGACTGGCACGTCTTTGGCCTTCAGGCCCGCATTGCCCAGCTCTTTGTAGAAAGGCACGTTGGAGTCGCCGTTGATGGTGGAGACCACAGCCGTCTTACCGCCAGCCGAGAATTTCTTCACGTCAGCCACGATGGTCTGGTAGTCAGAGTGGCCAAACGGGGTGTATTTCTCGTCGATGTCCTTGTCGGCCACGCCCTTGCTCTTCAGGTAGGCGCGCAGGATCTTGTTGGTGGTGCGCGGGTACACATAGTCGGTGCCCAGCAGCACCCAGCGCTTGGCGCCGCCACCGGCCTTGCTCATCAAATAATCGACCGCAGGAATGGCCTGCTGGTTAGGCGCCGCACCCGTGTAGAACACATTTTTGGACAGCTCTTCACCCTCGTACTGCACGGGGTAGAACAGCAGGCCGTTCATTTCTTCAACCACTGGCAACACCGACTTGCGGGACACCGACGTCCAGCAGCCAAAAATCACGGAAACCTTGTCCTGGCCGAGCAGCTGCTTGGTTTTCTCGGCAAACAGCGGCCAGTTGGAGGCCGGGTCCACAATCACCGGCTCCAGCTTCTTGCCCATCACGCCACCCTTGGCATTGATCTCGTCAATCGCCATGAGCACAGTGTCTTTCAACACGGTTTCAGAAATCGCCATGGTGCCCGACAGGCTGTGCAGAATGCCCACCTTGATGGTGTCTGCGGCAAAGGCTGGCGCAGCGCCTAGGCCTGCCAGTGCGACGGCGGCGGTAAGCGCCTTGAGGGTAAATCGACGTTGCATGAGTGCTTCTCCGGTAGGGTGGTAAATCGCATTTCGCTGCGCTCAAGACCAGAAAAGAGGCTCACGCAGCGATGAATGGATTCTGGGGACCGGAGGGGGAGTGGGGAATACGCCGGGTGGCGTAGGCGGGGTGGGGGGAACAAATCGGAGTCTTAGCTGACACAATTGGAATTCAACAGTTAACTATCGATAAGTACATATTGTCGATCAGTGGTGTCCGGTTAAATCCGGTTTGGTTCATATGGAAGCCAATACTGGCGCGGCCTAGCGGCCGATTCTATTTGGTGCCGATTTGAAACTTGATTTCTCATTTTTGTGTAGTTTCCCGGGATTGATGCCCTGGGAGATTGGCCATGAATGTCGGCAAGACGCTGTTTGCGCAGGTCATGGAGTTCGTTCCATGGACGAGTTTTTCGCGCATCGTGCAGCGCCACGATGGAGACGCCGGGGTACGCCGTATGAACTGCGCAGAACAGTTCCGCGTCATGGCGTTTGCGCAGTTGACTTGGCGCGAGTCCTTGCGCGACATCGAGGTGACGTTGGGCGCCAATGCCGGCAAGCTCTATTCGATGGGTTTGCGCCACAGCGTTCATCGCTCCACTTTGGCCGACGCAAACGACTCGCGAAATTGGCGCATTTGGTCCGACCTCGCGGCCTTGCTCATTCGACGAGCCCGCAAGCTCTACCGCGAAGAAGACTTGGGGCTGGACTTGACGAACACGGTCTACGCCCTGGATGCAACGACGATCGATCTGTGCTTGAGCCTGTTCGACTGGGCCCCGTTTCGCAGCACCAAGGCAGCCGTGAAGATGCACACGTTGCTGGACTTGCGCGGCGCCATTCCCGCCTTCATCCACATCAGCGACGGCAAGATGGGCGATGTCAACGTGCTGGACTTCCTGCCCGTCGAGGCCGGCGCCTTCTACGTGATGGATCGTGGCTATCTGGACTTCGCTCGCCTGTACAAGATGCATCAGGCCGGCGCTTTCTTCGTCACACGCGCCAAGCGCGGCATGAACGCCAGGCGGGTGTACTCGGCTCAGACCGACAGGGCGACTGGCGTGATCTGCGATCAGAGCATTGCGATGAATGGCTTCTACGTCTGCAAGGACTACCCCGAGCAGTTGCGCCGCATTCGCTTCAAAGACCCCGAGACGGGCAAGACGTTGGTCTTCCTGACCAACAACACAAGCTTGCCAGCGCTGACCATCGCCGCTTTGTACAAGAGCCGCTGGCAG
>DASXRN010000231.1:0-3352 GCA_036506595.1 Polaromonas sp.
TCGCCTTGTCAGTCATGACAGTTCCTTCATAAACAGGCGGGCAGCAGCCAAGGGGTTGGAGGCAAACCAGGCATGAAAGTAACTGCCCCTCACCGAACCCGTCGGCCCCGCCACATACAGCGCCTCACCCTCGCCGCGCAGCTTGCGCCCTGTAGCCGCCAGGGTACGCGCCGCCGCTTGCAAGGGTGTGACGCAGGTGGAGTAATGAAAAGCATGGCCGCGCAAGACCCCTCCGGCCACTTCCAGCTGCTGCGGCCCCAAGGCAGCCAGGCGTTTTTGCATTGTCACGCTGCCGGGCAGCACGCCCCACATCGGGTGGCTGACCCCCTCGACAGTGGTGAGTTGCTCAAACAACGCCATCATGCCGCCGCACTCGGCCCAGACCGGCTTGCCAGCCTGCACATGGGCCGCAATGCTGGTTTTCATGGCGCTGTTGGCCGCCAGGGTTTCGGCGTGCAGTTCGGGATAACCACCGGGCAGCCACAGGGCATCGCAAGCGGGCAAGGCGCCATCGGCCAGCGGTGAAAAATATGCCAGCCGGGCGCCCAGCGCCTGCAGGCAGTCCAGATTGGCGGCGTACAAAAAGCAAAAGGCCGCGTCGCGCGCCACGGCAATGGTCTGGCCTTGCAGCGCGCCTGCCGGAAAGCTTGTCTCCGCCGGATCCGGTGCCTCAAACGTGACCGCCCAAGCCTGCAAATCTTCAGCCCTCATCTGCCCCAGCTTTGTTCCGGCCAGCGCATCGGCCGCGGCATCGAGTCGCTGCACGGCATCGCCCAGTTCAGTCGCCATGACCAGGCCCAGGTGCCGCTCCGGCAAGGTAAAGGTCTCGCTGCGCATTAGCGCGCCCTGCCACTGCGCGGGTTCGCGCAAGCCAGCCTGCAGCATCTCGGCATGACCAGCCGAGGCCACGCGGTTGGCCAGCACACCCGCAAAACGCAGACCTTCGCGGTAATGCTGCAGGCCCCAGGCTAGCGCGCCAAAAGTGCCCGCCATGGCGCTGGCGTCGATCACCGCCAGCACCGGCAGGCCGAAGCGCTGCGCCAGATCGGCCGCGCTGGGTTCGCCGTCAAAAAGACCCATGACACCCTCCACAATGATGAGGTCGGCCTCCTGCGCCGCATCGTGCAGGCGCTGCGTGCAGTCGGCCTCGCCGGTCATCCACAGGTCGAGCTGGTGCACCGGCGCGCCGCTGGCCAGGGTCAGCCAGTAGGGGTCCAGAAAATCGGGCCCGCACTTGAACACACGCACCCGCCGCCCCTGGCGCACGTGCAACCGCGCCAGGGCGCAGGCTACCGTGGTCTTGCCCTGGCCGGAGGCCGGGGCGCCGACAAGAATGGCTGGGACGGCGGGACCGCTGGCTTTTGACAAAACGACCTTCCTTTATTTCGGCTGGTAGCGCAAGGTCACAAACACACCACGCCCCGGCTGGTTGAAGCCCAAAATGGTTTCGTACTGCCGGTTCGTCAGGTTGTTGAGCTTGGCTTGGAGCTTCCAGTCCTTGCTGATCGCATAGTCTGCAAACACGTCGGCCGTGGTGTAGCCGTCAATGGGCTGTAGGTTCGCTGCGTCATCAAAACGCCCACCAACGCGCAAGATCGAGCCACCGTAAGTCCAGGCACCGGCCTCGTAGTCGGCCCCCAGCCTGAGCTGGCTGGCGCTACGGCGTTGCAGGCGCTTGCCGGTGATTTCGTTGCGTGGGTCAAGTGAGTCCAGCGACGCATTGAGGTTGAGCGGTCCAAAAGTGCCCGCATAAGAGAGGCTGTATCCTTTTATGCGAGCCCGTGCAAAGTTCACCAACGTAATACCGCTGCTCACAATGATGTCGCGAATTTTGTTGTCGTATTTCACCAATTTGACCGTCTGCCCCCCCTCGGTCCAGGTAACACCAAGGTCCGTATTGCGGCCGTGTTCGGGCTGCAACAAGGGATTGCCCTTAAAAAAGGCGCTCGCAGGGAAATACAACTGGTTAAAAGTCGGTGCCACAAAGCTGGTGCCGTAAGACCCATTCACGCGCCAGGCCGGCGTGATGCTAAAGCCATAGCCCGCAAAGCCCGTGTTGCTGCCACCAAATTGCGAATTTTGGTCATGGCGCGCATTGACTTGCCAGCTGTGCCGGCCCGCGCTGCCATTGAGCCCGACGAAGTAAGACGACACATCCCGTTTCGTCACGGTGAACGGGGTCGTGCTGTCAACCTTCTGCGTCAGGTGTTCAACGCCCACCAGCGCCACACCAATAGGCGTGTCGACATCGTTTTGCCAGGTCCACTGGTTTTGAGTGGTCTTGAACAGGCTGGGGAAAAACGCGGCCTCAATCGCATCACTGGAATCCACGCTTTGGCCATAGCGTAGCTGTGTTTTCCAGCTCGGCAGCAGCTTGCCCTCTACGCCGGCCCGCAGGGTTCGAGTACGCCCTGCGGCACGGGTATCGCGGTTCAGGCCATCGTCAAACTGATTCACGCTGTCGGCGTACAGAAGCCCCGCATCCAGCTTCCATGCCGAATTGAGCTGGTAGGCCACCGAGGCGTTCAAGGCGTCCTGATCAAAGCCGTCACGGTCCGGGTTGAAGTTGCCGCCCGCCCTCGGATTGGTCGCTGAAAACCCGGCTTCACGGGTTTTTTGAACGCCCAAGGTGTAAGTCACCTCGCCCGTACCGCCCGAAAAACCGGCCGCCAGCTGCCGGTATTTTTCGCTGCCCAGCGTGACCGACGCATAAGGGCTGAAACCCTTGGCGCCCTTGCGCATGAAGATTTGCACCACGCCGCCCACGCCCTCGCTACCGTACAAGGCCGAGGCCGGGCCCTTGAGAATCTCGATGCGCTCGATCATGTCCACCGGAATGTTGTCCCAGATGGGCGTCCCGAGGGTGGCCGAACCGTATCGCACGCCGTCAATCAGCAAAATCGTGTGGCGGGATTCGGTGCCGCGAATGTTGACAAAGCTGCTCTTGCCCAGGCCGCCGTTGGAACTGAACTGGACGCCAGGGACGCGTGCCAGGATTTCAGGCAGCGTTCTACCGACCGATTTTTCAATCTCGGCCCGCTCGATCACCACGACATCGCTGACAAGTTCGTCCGCCCGGGTGGGGCTACGGGTGGCCGAAACCACCACGGCTTTCAGCTGCGGCGCATCCTGGGTTTGCGCGAAAGACGGAAAAGATGGAAATGCCGCGGCCAGAGCCAGCGGCAACGTCGCAAGACGTGCACAGGAAACACGGGTTTTCATGGGGGTCAAACAATCAATAAAAGGCCCTCACCGGCTTCCCCGCCAGTGCTTGAGCGTTACGAACGCTCGGTCAAATCATGGACGCGCGCATTCACCTTGTTGGCCGGTATCCGGGCTGACGGAACTGCTT
>DASXRN010000232.1:0-11772 GCA_036506595.1 Polaromonas sp.
GCTCGGCAGGGCATAGGGATGATCCAGTACCAGTTCGCCCTTGGTGATGTCGTGCGCGCGGGAATAGGTGGCCACAGCGGCCAGCAGCACCAGGGTAACGCTGGCCCTCCGCATGAGCCCGCGCGCCAACCATGCTGCGCCTGTTTCTGACTCAATTACCGTGTTCATAGAGATTCCGTTCCATTGGATAAAGAATAAGAGAGCAGTGCCGCGACCATCGACCATCGACCATGGCCTTCTCCATGAAAACGGTTTCCTTGCAGGACGGCGACCCGCAAGAGGCGCAGCGACGTTGTGAGCGGTGTGGGTGACATCTAAAGCGGCTTCGGTTAAAAGAGCGTGGGAGTGGCGGGTAGCTGGCTCAGTGTTTGTGCTGGCCCGCACCAGGGTCGGCCTTGTCATTCGCCTTGCCAGCTGGCGCGGCAGTGGCCACTGGCACCTTGAGCTCCAGCCGGCTCTCCACACCCTTGGCGTCCTTGAACCGCAGTGTCAGCGGAACAGTACTGCCCTTAAGCAACGGCTGCTTTAAATCCATCAGCATCACGTGGCTGCCGCCGGACTTGAGTTCTACGGTTTTGCCGGCCGGTAAATCAAGCACGGGCAGTGCACGCATTTTCATGACGTCGTTTTCCACTTTCATTTCGTGCACTTCGGCAATCCCCGCCACCGGTGAGGAAGCGCCCACCAGCTGCGCGCCCTCCTTGGCGGTGATTTTCATGAAGGCGCCGGTGGCTTTTTGGCCCTGAACGGTGCTGCGCACCCAGGCATCCTTGACTTCGACGGTTTGGGCATAGAGCGCGCTACAGGACAGTGCCATGAGGGCCGCGAGTGTTTTCAGTTTCATGATGTTCTCCGATGAATGAGGGTTAAAAAATGACCGCCCCAGTGGGGTGCAGGCTCAGTGCTAATGGGCACTGTGATCATGCTCATCGGCTTTGGCAGCCTTGCCGCTACCTGCCTGTGCACCCGGTGCCGAAACCGTCACCGGCACCTTCAGGTCCATCCTGCTTTCAATCCCTTTCTCATCCTTGAAGATCAGCGTCAGCGCCACCGTTGTATCCTTGGCCAAGACCTGCTTGAGATCCATCAACATCACGTGGTAGCCGCCTGACTTGAGTTCCACAGTTTTTCCGGCCGGCAGATCAAGGCCCGCCACATGGCGCATTTTCATGACGTCGCCTTCCAGCTTCATTTCATGCACTTCGGCCACGCCGGCCACCGGTGAGGAGACACCGACGAGGCGCGTCGCAGTCCTGGCAGTGACTTTCATGAAAGCACCGCTACCCTTCTGGCCTGGCACCGTGGCGCGCACCCAGGCATCTTGCACCTGGACCGGCTGACCCGGTGCGCTCAGTTCGGCTACTGGCGCCGGCCCGGTGACCTCCAGCAAGGCGGCGGGTGACTTCAGGCCTTTGGCCGACATACCCGAGGTCGGGACTTCGCTCCAGTCAATGCTGCCGCTTTCGCAGGTTTGCAGCACCTTGAACCACAGCGGACCCGCCGCATCGGGCAGCTTGCCTCGCAGCACGAACTCGTCAAAATGCGCGTCTGGCAGCGCCGCTTCCTTGCTGGCCGCAGTCCAGCTCACGACCGTCACGTCTTCCGTGATTTGCTTGCCGTGGTTGTCATAAGGCTTGGCCAGTTTGCCGAGCTTGGTCGTCAAGGTCCAGCCGGCCTTGGGATAAGGCTTGGCCCCCTGGAAGCCGGCCGGAATCTGCACCGACAGGCCGGTGGTTTCGGAGCCCCCGCAACCATGGCCGACCTGGAAAACCGCTTTGTAAGCGCTGCCGACGGCAGCACTCTTGCTCTCCAGAACTATATGAGAAAAAGCAGGCATAGCCAGCATGGCTACTGCGCCAGCAGCTATTAATTTAGTAGCAGTCGAATGTTTCATGATGCGCTCCGGTGAACAGGAATGAAGGTTGGTGGAAGTTAATGCGTCTTGATGGGAGAGGTGCTGCCCGGCCTACAGATCAAATTTCAGTTCAGCCATGTAGGTGCGCTGCGGGTAAGGGTGGAAATTCCAGTACTGGTAGTTGTTCAGGTTGTCGATGCCGACGGCCGCGCTCCACTGCTTGCTGACCTGCCAGCGCAGCCGCACGTCGGTGGTGAAGTACTTGCTGGAGCCCTGGTAGGCAAAGCCATTCACGTCCGAGTTGTTGAGGGTCGCAAACTGCTTGCCGCTGTAGCGGGCACCCAAGGTGCCGGTCCATGCCGGGTCAAACCGGTAGCTGACCAGCGCGGTAGCCCGCCAGACCGGCACGCGTGGCTGGTATTTGCCGATGGTGTCGCCCGCCACGGCAACGAAACCCGTGTTCTCTTTGATGCGCGAATCTGCATAGGTCACGCTGCCGCTGAAGTCCAGACCTTTTTTGAATACATCGTTGCCGTTATAAGCCAGCTCCAGTCCGTTGGTCTGGATACGCCCGACGTTTTGCACCCGGCTGATATTGAGGTTGGCCACCGGGTCAAAGGTGGTTTGCGTATACAGCGAGTCGCGCACGTTCTCGGTGAAGAAGGTCAAGCGCAGCAGGCCATTGCCCAGGTCTTTTTCAGCCGTGAGCTCGGTCGTCCAGGACTTTTCAGGCCGCAGGTTCGGGTCGTTGATGAACCTTGCGTTGATGATGGAAGTTGCGCCATACAGTTCGCCGACGGTGGGAAAGCGCACGGCACGACCTGTAGAAGCTTTGAAGACGGTGTCAGACTCCCACTGGTAAGACAGGGCAGCTTTGGGAGACACAAAGCTTTCGCTGCGCGAGGCGTAGCGGGTATTGGCAGCGTTACCGACGCCAAAGGTGGTGAAGCCGTTGGAGGCATTCCAATTCTCAGCCCGCGCGCCCAGCACGGTTTTCCACTTCGGCGCAAAGGCCCAGGCGTCTTGCGCATACAGGCTGCGAAGCTGGGTTTTTCCGCCCACGTCGTTGGCCAGCGTACCGGGGCCGTCGCTCATCCAGTTGCCCGCAATATTGGACTTGAGGATGCGCAGCTTGTAGCTGTCTTGCTGATAACCAAAGTCTGCAATGTGCGCACCCTTGGTGCCTTCGGGCCGCCAGATGCCCTTGAGCGCCAGGGTGTTCCAGCCGGTACCGTTCTGGTCCTGCAGTGTGCCCGCACCGCCGGTCAATGCGCCCGGTTGGGCCGTTGTGGCAGCGCGCTGCTGGTCTTTTTGGTAATCGTAAATACTGCCGGCAACTTCCCAGTCAAACACGCCCCTGGTGTTGGACTTGGCCGACAGGCCGTGCATCAGGTGGGTCAGCGCATCATTGCTGACACCAAAGTCGCTCGCCGCCAGGGTGTAGCCCTTGCCGTCAATACTGATGGGGCCGCTGTACACCGGCGCGCCGGCTGCATTGCGCAAGTAGCTTTGCGAACGGTTTTCAGTGGTGTTTTTCCAGTAGCCCAGCGTGTAACTGGCGCGTACCGTGGGCGAAAAGTCATAGGCCAGCTTGAACTTCAGGTGCTCCTGCTCGGTGTCATATTGCGTGGCACCGCCCAACAGCAGCCATGGGGTGTTGGTACGGTCCAGGCCCGGCACGGCACCCGTGACCGCCACCGCAGCCGCGGCCGGTGCGGCCGTGCTGATCGCCCGCGTCGCAAAGGTCAGCGGCTGGCCGGCGCTTTTGGTGCGGTTGACGTTGATAAACCACGACCAGTCACCGCTGCGGTTGCCGAGCGAGGCACTCGCCTGGTTGCCGCTGAAGCGGCTGTCGGTGCCATAAAGCTTGAAGTTTTGGGTAAACCCGCTGAGCTTGGCATGGGCTTCAAACTGCGTCGGCATGCGCGTCACGTAGTCCACCACCGCGCCGACGGAATTGCCCGGATAAGCCGCAGAAAACGGCCCGTAAAGCACGTCCACCCGCTCGATTTCTTCGGGTGTCACCAGACCCCAGCGCGGGGTATAGGTGGCGCCATTGCCCAGGTAGTTGGACAGCAGAATCCCGTCGGCATACACCGCCGAGCGCGCGCTGTTGCCGGTGCCTGAGGCGCGGCTGGACAGCACGGCGTGGTTGTAGTCGCCAATGTAGCGCTTGCGCACCAGCAGGCTGGGCAGGTATTTGAGCGCATCTTCGCTGTCGGCGGCGTTGATGGTCTGCTCTATCTGCTCGCGGTTCACACCTTCGATGGTCGTCGGAATCTGCGTTGGCAACGAGGTCGGCTGGCCGCTGTTGATGGTGATCACGCCCAGCGATTTGGCCGGCGAGTCAACTGAAGCGTCTGAAATGGGCGAGGTTTGAGCCAGCCCGGCGCGGGGCAGCATCATGCCGGTGGCCGTCAGGCTGGTCAGCACGGCAGTGGCCAGGCCATTCAAGGGAAACGCACAAGGTGCGCGGGAAGATTTCATGGAGTCCACACTTGGAAAAGAACGGTCGAAATGGATGGGGGATGGCGCGCTGACGCAAAGCCAGCACGCAACAAGCCCAAAAAGTGCCCCCTAAGAGGCGGTTCAGTTCAAAGTGCAGGAGGCCCGCGACTGAAAGGCAGCCCGGGTATGGCGGCGCTTGCGTCCGCCGGGAAGTCAGCAGAGGCAACCTGGTTGCCCGCAAAGCAGGGGATGGCAGAAACCGCCAGCGGCAACAGCGCCAGCCCCAGCGCGCCGCACAAGTCGCAGTGCGAGCCGGCATGCGGTGCATCATCTGGGCTGGAGTCTGAGCTATTGGCTAAAGAAGTGTTGACACTGCAGATGCCACCCAGCTGGCCGGTGCGCACCTCTTCGGCCAGCATGGACACCGGCGCCAGCAACGCCGACAGCACGGCAAGAAAGCTTAAGAAAGCTGCCAGGCGTGCCCACATAGCAAGTGGTGGACGGGATGATGGGCGGTGTGACACGCCCAAATTATAAGGACGCGGTCATGCTTTTACCTGGTGGCATTGGGGAAAAACAGCTGCTCACCACCTATCTTGTAACTGGCAATCACGGCCTGCCCGGCCGGCGAAACCACCCAGTCCACAAACTTTTGCGCCTCGGCTGCTTTGGTCTGCGGGTGTTTGGCCGGGTTGACCACCATCACGCCGTACTGGTTGAACAAACGCGTGTCGCCCTCGACCAGCACGGCCAGGTCTGCACGGTTTTTAAACGACAGCCAGGTGCCGCGGTCTGCCAGCACATAGGCGCCGCCGCCTGGTGTGTTGGCCGCAATATTGAGCGCCGGGCCCATGCCGCAGCCGCAGGCCTTGTAGTTGGCAAATTGGGGTGCCTCAAGCCCGGCCGTTTTCCAGTAGCGCAGCTCGGCCGCATGGGTGCCGCTCTTGTCGCCGCGCGAGATGAAATTGGCGTTGGCGGCATGGAGCTTTTTCAGCGCCTCCACAATGTCCTTGCCTTTGGTCCTGGCCGGATCGGCGGCCGGGCCAATCAGCACGAAGTCGTTGTACATCACCGGGAAGCGCTTGAGGGCAAAGCCTTCGGCCACCACTTTTTCTTCGGCCACCTGGTCGTGCACAAACAGCAGGTCGGCATCGCCACGGCGCCCCATGTCTATGGCCTGGCCGGTGCCCAGGGCCACGACTTTCACATCAATGCCCGTGGCTTTCTTGAACTCCGGCATCAGGTGGCCAAACAAGCCCGATTGCTCGGTCGAGGTGGTGGACGCCATCACGATGGCGTTGGGTGCAGGGTTGCTTTGCGCTATCGAAAGAGTAGCTGCCAGCGCGCATGAAACATAGGTTAACGCCCGAAATGCCTTGAAAATACCTGGACTCATGTGGCCTCCGTTCATACCAGCTCCCCTTTTAAAAATGCTGCCGCCGCCGCGGGCAAAGGCCCGTTAAAAAACGCCTCCGTCGGCAGATCGACCACCAGTTGCCCCTGCTCCAGATAAATCACGCGGCTGGCCAGGCGCTTGACCTGGCCCAGGTTGTGGCTGCTGAAGATGAGCGTCATGCCGGCTTCAGAAAACTCGGCCATCAGGCGCTCCACCTCGCGCTTGGCCGTCGGGTCCAGGCTGGCCGTGGGTTCGTCTAGCAACAAGACCTGCGGCTTGCATGCCCAGGCCCGTGCCAGGGCCACGCGCTGCTGCTGCCCGCCCGACAGCGCCTTGGCGTTGCGCCGCGCCAGGTCTGCCAGTCCCACGCGCTCCAGCGCCGGCAAGGCCTGTTCCCTGGCCTGCTTCCAGGGCAAGCCGCCCAGCCACAAGCCCAGGGCCACGTTGTTCAAGACGCTTGCGCGCAGCATGTAGGGGCGCTGGAACAGCATGGCCTGCCGCGCCTGGCCATCCTGCTGAAAGCTGCCCGACACCGGCCGGATCAGCCCATGCAGGGTGCGCAACATGGTGCTCTTGCCGCTGCCGTTGGAGCCCACCAGCGCCAGCCTTTCACCGGCCTGAATGCGCAGCGTACAAGCGGTCAGCGCGCTGACCTTCCCAAACCGCACGCTGACCGAATGCAAGTTGAAAAGTTGCGTCATGACTGCGCACCTTTGGCGCTCAGCTGGGAGGCCATGCCAGGTGCCAGTTCAGGCAGCTGGTCGTCGAGTTGCTCGCGCCAGCGCCGCACCAGCGCAATCAGGACATTGAGCAGCAACACCACAGCCAGCAAAATAATGCCCAGCGCCAGCGCCAGCGGCAAGTCGCCCTTGCTGGTTTCCAGCGCAATCGATGTCGTCATCACGCGCGTGAAACCGTCAATATTCCCGCCCACGATCATCACCGCCCCCACCTCTGAAATGGCGCGGCCAAAGGCGGCTAGCAGCACCGTCAGCAAGGCATAGCGCTCGTCCCAGAGCAGGATCAGGCTGCGCATGAAACGGCGCGCACCCAGCGACTGGAGCTGCTCGCCGTGGCTGCGGTCGGCATCTTCAATGGCCTGGCGCGCCAGTGCCGTGACCACCGGCAGCACCAGCATGGCCTGCGCCAGCACCATGGCCTTGAAGGAAAACAGCCAGCCCAAAAAACCCAGCGGCCCGGTGCGCGACAGCAGCAGATACACCACCAGCCCGACCACCACAGACGGCAAGGCCAGCGCGGTGTTGAGCAAGGCCAGCACCGCGCCGCGCCCGCTGAAGCGCGACACGCCCAGCCAGGCCCCGAGCAACAGGCCGCAGCCAGAGGCGATCGCGCAGGCGCAAGCGCTCACCGCCAGCGATCGCCAGACGATGCTGGCCAGCATGGCGTCGAGCGAAGTGATGAGGGAAAAGGCCGTGACGGCGCTGTCTGAGAAAGTGTTCATGAGAAAGGTTTTGCGGGACTTTATCGTAGGGGCTAAGGCCTTGAGTGCGCATCGGGATTCACCAGCTATGAATTGTTTTGCATAGGTTGATGGCCCGGCGACATGGCGCCAAGCCGGTCAATTCGACGCCCAAAGATGCACCCATAATCAGCGCACCACCCCGTCCGCCATGCACAAAGTCGAACTCTCTTACCTGCTGTCCACGCAACGCGGCAAAGATGCGCTGATACGCAACCCGCTGATGGATATGCTCCATGCGGTGCGCGAGCAGGGCTCCATCTCCAAAGCATCCAAAGCGCTTGACCTGTCTTACCGGCATGTCTGGGGCGCGCTCAAGGACGGGGAACAGACGCTGGGGCGCACACTGATCGTCTGGGACAAGGGCCAGCGCGCAAGGCTCACGGAGTTTGGCGAAAAGCTGCTGTGGGCCGAGCGCCAGGCCCAGGCCCGGTTGGCACCGCAGATTGAAGCCTTGCGCGGCGATATTGAACGCGCGTTTTCAACCGCCTTTGACGACGATGCCCATGTGCTCACGCTGTACGCCAGCCATGATGCGGCGCTGTCTGCCCTGCGTGAACAAACCAGCCCGCACGGCCTGCACCTGGACATCCGCTTCGTGGGCAGCGTGGACGCGATTGCGGCGCTGAACGCCGGGCGCTGCATGATGGCCGGCTTTCACACGCTGGACCAGCCCGATAGCCAATCGGTGGCCGCACGGACTTACCGCAGCCTGCTCAAGCCTGGCTTGCACAAGCTGATCGGTTTTGCCCATCGCCAGCAGGGCCTGATGGTGGCCAAGGACAACCCGCTGGGCATTGCCGGCCTCGCCGACCTGAAAAGGCCAGGCCTGCGCTACGTCAACCGCGCCGAAGGCACCGGCACGCGGGTGCTGCTCGATGAATTGCTGGGCCAGGCCAACATGCGCCCTTCCGATATTCAGGGCTACCAGACGCAGGAACCTTCGCACACGGCAGTCGCCCAGGCCATTGCCAGCAACGCTGCCGACGCTGGGCTGGGTATTGAAGCGGCGGCCCGCGAGAAAGGGCTGGGCTTTGTGCCCTTGGCGCAGGAGCGCTACCACCTGGTGTGCCTGAAGTCCGAACTTCCCGCGCCGCAGGTGCAGGCCTTGCTCAAGGAGCTGCGAAGCCGCGACTGGCAAACCACGCTGCAAAGCCTGCCCGGCTACAGCGGCGATCTCGCGCAAAGCGGCCAGGTGCTGTCCTTGCGCGCCACCTTGCCGTGGTGGCGCTATCGCACCCAAAAAAATTAGCAAAAACAGGCTCTAGCCCAATCACAATGGGCGCAAGCAGCTCCTGTTTTTATAGCAAGCAAGACCTGAAGCCGCAAAAAATGTCATCGCGCTCGGGCAGGTAAAAGTTGCGGTACTTCGGGCTTTTCATACGCGCACGGGTGGCAAACGAAGCGCCGCGCAAAACCTTGTGGCTGCCAAACCAGGGCGCTGAATACTCGCGGTAGGGGTCGGGCGCAAAGCCCGGGTAGGGCCTGAAGGTAGTGCCCATCCACTCCCACACATCGCCCCAGCGAAACCCCCGGCGCGCCGCCGTGTGCGCGGCCACTTCCCACTCGACTTCCGCAGGCAAGCGGCGCCCGGCCCAGCGGCACCAGGCGTCGGCCTCCCACCAGGTCACGTGCATGACCGGCTGGTTGCCCGCCAGGCGCCTGGGCTGGCCAAAGCGGGTTTGCATCACGGCGCCGCTGGCCACGCCAATCTCCTCCACATAGCGCGGGCCGCGTCGGCCCTCACCGGCCGCCAGCGCGTGCAGCCACTGCCAGCCTTCTGGGTGCCAGAGCTCCTGGCGGTCGTAGCCCCCGTCGTCCACAAACTCCACGAACTGCGCCCAGGTGACCGGCTGGGCGTCAATTTCAAACTCGGGCACGCTGATGGCGTGGGCGGCTTTTTCGTTGTCAAAAGCAAAACCGCCCTCGGACTGGCTGCCCATCTGCCACACCGTCGCCGGAATCAGCACCGGCCCCTGCACCGCCAACGATGCCGGTGTAAAAGCCGCCAGCAAATGCGGCTCCAGCGGCAGGCCCAGCGTCTGAGCGGTGTAGGCAAAGGCCTCGCCATGCATGTCTTCATGAAACAGGCACAGGCGGTAAAAATACAGGGCGTCATCGTCATCGCCGGCTTTCTCCAGCAAATCCAGCGTGCTTTCCAGGGTGTCGAGCAAATAGGCGCGGCACCCCCCGGCATCGGGCAAGGCCAGCGCCCAGCGTGTCTCATGCGGTACCTGGGACGAGTCCCACCAGGCGTCGGCGTTGCTCTCAATCGAGGCCAGCCGGGTGTGGTCAGGCGCACAGCGCGTGCCCAGGGCGCGCTGCATGTTGCGGCCAATCCACCACTCCTGAAACCAGCCCACATGACCCAGCTCCCACAAGGGAGGATTGATCGTGGCAAGCTGGGGCACCGCAAAACCCACGCCCTCCAGCGCCTTCTGGTACTGGCCAAACAGGTGCAGCGTATGATTGCGCGCATCCATCAGCGCCAGAGACAACAGCTCACGGCCTGCACCGCGCATCAGCGGTGAATCGATCAAATCTGAGGTGGCCATAGCGGGTGAGCTTTCTGGTGAGCCCGGCAGTGAATGAGGCGATGAATTCGGCATGAAATCTAAAGCCAAAACAACAGTCCTGGTAAGCCCGGCCATGGCCGAAGCCAACAACGGCAACTGGCATACCGCGCACCGCTGGGCACAATTTCTATCAGGCCATTGTGACATTGCGCTGCAGAAGCAGTGGCCTTTGCCAGGCGGCGCTTCTTCACCGACAGGCACAGCGCAGGCCATGATTGCCCTGCACGCCCGCCGCTCTGCCGACTCGATTCGCGCATGGGCCGAGGCTTTCCCCGACAAACCGCTTATCGTGGTGCTGACCGGTACCGATCTTTACCGCGACATCCACAGCGATACCGCGGCGCAGCAGTCACTGGCGCTGGCCTCGCACCTGGTGGTGCTGCAGGAAGCAGGCCTCGCTGCACTGCCCGCCGCATGGCACAGCAAAACGCAGGTCATTTACCAGTCAGCCCCGGCACTCCAACCCGCCCGCAAATCCAGCCGCAGCTTTCGTGCCGTGATGGTCGGCCATTTGCGTGAAGTAAAAGGCCCGCTCACCTTCATGCAGGCGGCCACGCACGACTTTGCGCCTGGCATTTATTTTGACCAGATCGGTCAGGCGCTGGAGCCCCGTTTCGCCGAGGCCGCCCAGGCCACAGCGCAGCGCACGACTCGCTACCGCTGGCTGGGCGGCCTGACTCGCGCGGCCACGCGCCAGCGCATCAAGCGAGCCCATGTGCTGGTGAACTGCTCGCAAATGGAAGGCGGCGCGCAGGTCATCCTGGAAGCGGTCCAGTCGGGCACGCCGGTGCTGGCCTCACGCGTCAGCGGCAACCTGGGCATGCTGGGGACTGACTATGCCGGCTACTTTGCGCTGGGCGATGACGCTGAGCTTGCCGGACTGGTACGGCGCTGCGCGCTGGAGGCGGATTTTCTGGCCCTGCTGCAAAAGCAATGCCGGCAACGCGCCCACCTGTTTGATCCGCAAGAAGAAAAACGCCTTGTCATAAACTTGCTGCAATCCGCCCTCAACGCCAGCTCGCAGCCTGCCCGCCCTTGAAAGATTCACCATGAACGCCCCTGAAACCCTGAAAACATCCGCCACGCCCCAGCCCCGATTGACCAGCCTGTCCCACGGCGGCGGCTGTGGCTGCAAGATTGCGCCCGGCGTGCTGAGCGAAATCCTCAAAAACTCCACCAACCTGCCCATCCCTCCGCAACTGCTGGTGGGCATTGAAACCGCCGACGACGCGGCGGTCTACCAGCTCAATGACGAGCAGGCCCTGATCGCCACCACCGACTTCTTCATGCCCATCGTCGATGACCCGTATGACTTTGGCCGCATTGCCGCCACTAATGCCATCAGCGATGTTTATGCCATGGGCGGCACGCCCATCATGGCGCTGGGGCTGGTGGGCATGCCCATCAACGTGCTGCCGCTGGAAACGATTGGCGCGATTTTGCGCGGCGGCCAGGACGTGTGCCGCGATGCGGGCATACCGATTGCGGGCGGCCACACCATTGACTCCGTGGAACCGATTTACGGCCTGGTGGTGCTGGGCCTGGTGCACCCGTCGCGGGTCAAGAAAAATTCGGGCGCCAAAGCCGGCGACGTGCTGATTTTGGGCAAGCCCCTGGGTATCGGCATTTTGTCAGCGGCGCTCAAAAAGGAAATCCTTGACGCCGAAGGCTATGCACAGATGATCGCCACCACCACCCAGCTCAACAAGCCCGGCATTGAACTGGCCAAGCTGGACGGTGTCCATGCGCTGACCGACATCACCGGCTTTGGCCTGGCGGGCCATGGCCTGGAACTGGCGCGCGGTGCCAAACTCAAAATGCAGATTCAACTTGACCAGATTCCGCTACTGCCCGGTGTCCTGGCCCTGGCTGAGGCAGGTGTGGTCACCGGCGCATCGGCCCGCAACTGGGCCAGCTATGGCGGCGAAGTCTCGCTGCCCGCCAACACCCCGGCCGCGCAGCAGGCCTTGTTGTGCGACCCGCAAACCAGCGGCGGACTGCTGGTGTCGTGTGCGCC
>DASXRN010000233.1:0-8191 GCA_036506595.1 Polaromonas sp.
CGCCTCTGGCGTGGCGCGTTCTCCATTGATTCACCCACAGGTCAAACGCGTAGTGCAGGTAGATGTTGGCCAAGAGGGGACTAATGCTCCCGCCTTGAACCGTGCCCACTTCACTTTGCGTGAGGCAGTCTCCTTCCAGCACGCCCGCGTGCAGCCACTTCTTTATCAAGCGGGTGATGCGCGGGTCGGCAACGCGGTGCTCGATGAATTTGATCAGCCATTCGTGCTCGATGGTGTCGAAGAATTTGCTGATGTCTGCATCGAGTATGAAGCTCACCTTTTGGCTCCAGATTCCCACCGACACGGCGTCCAACGCATCGTGTGCGCTGCGCCCGGGCCGGAAGCCGTAGCTGAACCCGAGGAAGTCCTGCTCGTAGATGGCGTTGAGCACTTCGACGGTGGCGCGTTGGACGATTTTGTCTTCCAACGCGGGTACACCCAACGGCCTTTTGCTGCCGTCGGCTTTGTCGATATACACACGCTTTACGGGTTGAGGTCTATACCCTCCTCGGGCCAATCGGTCAGACAAGTCAAGCAAGTTTCCTTGCAGGTCTTGCCCATACTGCTGCCACGTCACACCATCGATACCGGCGGCTGCGTCGCGCTTTACAGCGAGATAGGCCGCCTCCAGGCGTTCGATGGCGTACACATGGTGCAGCAGTCCGGTGAACTTCGTGCCCGGTCGGCCTTTGGCCGTCTGTCGTATGCCGTCAAGCGCAGTTCCCATGTCATAAACCCGCATCGTTCTGCGGGACATGCGCGCTGCAACAGCATTTCCCTTGGCCTGCGGCCTTCCCTCCACGGACTCCGCCGCCGCAGGGGTTTCACCCGCGGTTTTGTTCGCCCGCTTCTTCGGTACTACGCCACAGTCCGACTTCCCGCGCCTGTTGCTCATCGCTGTGCGCCCATAGGCTTTTCGATGCGCTCTGCCCGTCCCGCTTCACAGCAGGCGACAGAAGACGACGGGATCTCCCGGTTCCCGAACAGTGTGTTTGTGTGCGTGCACAGGGTCTTTGACCGCGTGGGGTCCACGGCAACCTCGCCAAAGCGGTTGCCCCAGTGTGGCCTTCGGCATTCTCCTACTGCCTCGGCACCCCAGTCCACCCGCACCTCTCGGCACGGGGCATGTATTTCGCGGCTCAATGGCTGGCCCGCACAACCCCCTGTCAACGCTTCGCCCATGTCCTTACGAACATGTACGCATGACTCGGAGCCGCCGTAGATAGCTACTTCTTTCAACGTATAAAACTTTCATTTACAACACACTGCCGGTTTTGACCGGCGCACAGGAGACAAGACATGAAAAAAATGAGTTTGTGGTGCGGCGCCATCGTGCTCGCCGCTTTGGGCAGCGCGACCCAAGCGCAAATCCTGATCGGACAAACCGCAGGATTTACCGGCCCCGTGGGCGCAGGCGTCCAAGAAACGACGGAAGGTGCCAAGCTCTACATTGATTCCGTCAACGGCAAGGGCGGTGTCAACGGGCAAAAAATCGAGCTGATTTCCCTGGATGACAAGTTCGACCCCAGACTGGCGGCCGACAACGCGCGCAAGCTGGTTGAAGAACAGAACGTGGTGGCGATGTTTCTGACGCGCGGCACACCGCATACCGAGTCCATGATTCCGTTGCTGGACAAGCACGGCGTGCCCCTCATTGGCCCGTCCACCGGCGCCATGGTGCTGCACCAGCCGGTGCGCAAACATATCTTCAACGTCAGGGCAACCTACCAGCGTGAGGCTGAAAAGGCCATCACCCACCTGGCCTCCATGGGCATCACCCGGATCGGCATTGTCTATGCCGATGACAGCTTTGGCGCCGATGGTGTGGCCGGTGCACAAAAAGGCCTGGCGACGGCCAAACTCGGCCCCGTGGTGCTGGAAAAATTCAACCGTGCCAAACCCGACTTCGCGCCTATAGCGCCCAAGGTTTACCAGTCCAATGCGCAGGCCGTCATCATGGTGGCGTCCGGCCAGGCGGTGGTCGATGGCATGAAAGCCTTCCGTGCGGCCGGCTCAGCTGCACAGATCGTGACCTTGTCGAATAATGCATCAGGCGGTTTTGTGAAGAGCCTGGGCGACAACGCGCGGGGCGTGATCGTCACGCAAGTCTTCCCTTACGAACGCTCCATCGCCTACCCCATGGTGAAGGAGGCGCAGGAGCTGGCCAAGGCCAAAGGCCTGAGCGAGGTCAGCCCCGCCATGCTGGAAGGCTTTGCAGCGGCCAAGGTACTGGTTGAAGGCTTGCGCCGGGCCGGTGCCAAGCCCAGCCGCGAAAAAATCCAGGCCGCACTGGAAGGCATTCGCAAACTCGATATTGGCGGCCTGGAAGTCAGCTACGGCCCGGAAGATCACACCGGGCTTGATTTTGCCGATCTGTCCATCATTGGAACCGACGGGAAATTCAAACGCTGACCGGAAACCTCAATGCCCGGGCACTACAGCGCCCTCAGCTTAGATAGGCTCAGTCATACAGGGCGCTTTCGAG
Organism: Polaromonas sp.; assembly: GCA_036506595.1. Classification (GTDB taxonomy): domain Bacteria; phylum Pseudomonadota; class Gammaproteobacteria; order Burkholderiales; family Burkholderiaceae_C; genus Polaromonas. The sequence goes on from DASXRN010000233.1 coordinate 2,486, forward strand.
TTCCCTGAATTTTTCAGGGCCAACGGCTTCCTTGATTTTGGGAGCCAACTCCTGAAGCTTGGCCAAATCACCTGCGGCTTCTATTGCCAGGTTAAGCCGGAAGCCACGCAGGCCCAAACCCGCTGTAAGGCGTGTGGCAATCGGGTAGGCCTTTGAATAATGCGCCTGGGAACTCAGACTGGGGACTCCGCCAGCGCCTTGCGCGGGTGCTTGTTGTGATGCCACTGCGGCAAACGGCGCGGCGGCACTGGCCGCCAGCAGTCCCAGTGTCACCAGGTGATTCACATCATCGACCGTCACGCCCAATCCGGCGGTCGCCTTGAGAACGTCTGCTGTACTGCGCTTGCCATCAAACATGATGAAGGTCGAGCGCTGCCGGGGCGTTAACGCAAGAGAACGGTTTTGCAGGGCAGATTGCCCCAGCTCCGTCTTGGTGTAAATCATCGGCTTGTCTCCAGTAAAGGCACTGCGGGCGCTGCCACCTGTGGGTGGTCAATTTTTGAACGGCACCGGGCTATTTTTATGGGGTCTCCCTTGATTCAATTTAACCCATTTTTATCGACAGTGCGCTTTCCGGGCCTCGTCACAACAGCGTGGAAACCCGGAGAAACCCGACTTCAGACCCGAGCGACGAATACCGGCGCTTGCGATGCGCCATGCTTCTCACCACTGAGGTCAATATCGCCCCCCTTGCTCAGCACAAACATGGCAAGCCCTGCAAACACAACAAATCCAACCACAATTTTCCACATCTTCTTTCTCCAAATAAAACAGGCCCCCGGCAGATGATGACGAGGGCCTGCGGATCCTTACCAGGCCTTTTGGCTTGCGCGGGCGCTTGGCGCCTGCGCCGCCTGCAAGGTCAATCAGTCATTGGCGTAAATGTCCACGTCTTTGGTTTCCTTGATGAACAGCGTGCCAATCACCACCGTGGCGGCCGCGATGATGATCGGATACCACAAGCCGTTGTACATATTGCCGGTCTGCGCCACGATGGCGAATGCCGTCGTGGGAAGCAAGCCGCCGAACCAGCCGTTACCGATGTGGTAAGGCAGGCTCATGGACGTGTAGCGGATGCGGGTCGGGAACAGCTCAACCAGCATGGCGGCAATCGGGCCGTACACCATGGTCACCAGCAGCACCAGATAGAACAGGATGGCGACCACGGTCACCTTGTCAACCTTGGCGGGGTCGGCCTTGCTGGGGTAGCCAGCGGCCTTGAGTGAGTCAGCCACGGCTTTCTTGAACTCACCGTCCTTTTTCCTGGCCTCATCAGCAGGCAGGCCTTTGGCGGTGTAGCCGGGGATCACGGTTTCGCCAATGGTGATGGTTGCTGGCGTGCCTGCAGCAGCAGGCGCATTTTCATAGCTCACCGAGGCGCCGGCCAGCACCTGCTTGGCGATGTCGCAAGAGCTGGTGAACTTGGCCGTGCCGGTCGGGTTGAACTGGAACGAGCACTCTTTCGGATCAGCCGTGACAAGCACCTTGTTTTTGGCCTGCGCAGCGGCCAGGTCGGGGTTGGCGGCCTTGGTCAGCGCGGTGAACACCGGAAAGTAGGTGAGCACAGCCAGCAGGCAACCGGCCATGATGATGGGCTTGCGGCCGATCTTGTCGGACAGCACGCCAAACACCACGAAAAATGGCGTCCCCAGAATCAGAGAGAAAGCCACCAGGATGTTGGCCGTTGGGCCGTCCACCTTCAGCGCTTGCGTCAGGAAGAACAATGCATAGAACTGGCCCGAATACCACACCACGGCCTGGCCGGCGGTCAGGCCGATCAGTGCCAGGATCACGATTTTGAGGTTTTTCCACTGGCCGAAGGACTCGGACAACGGTGCCTTGGAAGTCTTGCCCTCGGCCTTCATTTTCTGGAAGGCCGGCGACTCGTTCATGGAGAGGCGGATGTACACGGACACCGCCAGCAACAGGATGGAGACAACGAAAGGAACGCGCCAGCCCCAGTCGGCGAAAGCGGCTTCACCCGTGATGGTGCGGGTGCCCAGAATCACGAGCAGGCTCAAGAACAGACCTAGCGTGGCAGTCGTCTGTATCCATGAGGTGTAAGCACCGCGTTTGCCATGCGGCGCATGCTCGGCCACATAAGTAGCGGCACCGCCATACTCCCCGCCGAGGGCCAGGCCCTGCAGCATGCGCAGTGCAATCAGGATGACGGGCGCAGCCACGCCAATGGAAGCGTAGCTGGGCAGCAAGCCCACGATAAAAGTGGACAAGCCCATGATCACGATGGTGACCAGGAAGGTGTACTTGCGGCCAATCATGTCGCCCAGGCGCCCGAACACCAGCGCGCCGAAAGGACGCACGATGAAACCAGCGGCAAAGGCCAGCAGCGCAAAAATGAAGGCAGAGCCGGCGTCCAGTCCGCTGAAGAACTGCTTGGCAATAATCGCAGCCAGCGAACCGTATAGGTAAAAGTCGTACCACTCGAATACGGTGCCAAGCGAAGAGGCAAAGATGACCTTCTTCTGCTCAGCTGTCATGGGTCTGTTATCGACTGCTGTTGACATGATGGTTTGTCTCCAAAATATAAGTAGTGCCTCCGAGATGGAAGCTGAACTCATTATTTTGGGTATGCCTGACCCAGCTCTGACGTGAAAATAACAGGAGCTTGCACCAAACTTATGCGGGGCTGACAAGCCAAGGGGAAACCCTTGAAAAACTTTTCAGCATGCGAAGCGCATTCGGGAAAACGATTAGTGGCGACGCGCGATACCCGAAGAAACCTGACTCACGCCATTCCAGTCCGGCCCCTGAAACCAGGGCTCGTCCAGCAGGTAGGCGCGCAGCATGGGCAGCGCGTCCAGGCCCCAAAGGAGTTTGTCATCAACGACAAACGCGGGCACGCCAAAAACGCCTTGCGCAATCGCCTCTTCGGTATTTTTCTTCAGCTGCGACTTGACCTCTTCGCCCTGCATGTCATGCGGCGGAAGCAACTGCTGCACCAGCGCTGCGAGACGTTGCGCATCGGCCGCCTCGCCGCCGCCCTGCCAAACATGGCGAAAAATCGTTTCACACACATAGCGGTTGGGCGCGCCTATACGCTCTCCCGCACCGCAGGCCACGGCAAGCCGCAGCAGCGGCAAAGGGTTGAATGGATGGCTGAGCGGCAGCTGCAGCGGGATGCTTAAAGTGTGCGCCAGCCACAGCACCTGGCGGTAGGTCCAGTCGCGCTTGGGTGCAATTTCCGCAGGCCCCAACTGGCCATGATGCTTGAGCAGGCCGGCGAAAAGCACGGGCTGGTAGCTGACGTTGTAGCTCAGCCCCTTCAAGGCTTGCGGCAGCCGCTCAAACGCCAGGTAGGCATACGGCGAGATGAAGTCGAGGTAGAAGGTGATCTGCTTCATGCCGGCACCCGTCCCGCACGCTGCTCGACCAAGCCCCAGACCCTGCGCTTGTCCTCGTCGGCCAGGCTGCTCCAGGCCCGAATCTCATCGAGCGTGCGAAAGCAGCCTTCGCACAGGCCGCTGGCTGCGCTCATGCAGCAGACCGACACACAGGGCGATGGCACATTCTGACCTTCAACCCTTGCTAACCGGGCGCGGCATGCTATCAAATTCATAGTACTCATAGCCCTGCTGTGCTGAGCCACATCGGCCACCGGCGCGCCGGTCAGGCTTTCGAGATCTTGCGGCCGGAGCTGGAACACGCCATGCGGATGGCCGGCGGCGGCCCAGATCGCCTCAAAGCGGAACAGCTCGCGGTCGATCAGCGTCACGGGCGCCGTGGCATGGGCGATGGGCGAAACGCCGCCGATGGCAAAGCCGGTTTTGGCCCTCACGAAGTCGGCGTCGGCACGGCCCGTCTTGCCGACGATGGCGTCGACCTTGCGCTCGTCCACGCGACGGTCACCCGAGGTGATGACCAGCACGGCCGCGTCGTCCGATTGGCGGCGAAAGATGATGCTCTTGGCGATCTGGCCCACCGCAATGCCCAGCGCGTCGGCCGCCTGCTGCGCCGTGCGCGCAGCATCGTCGAGCATCACCGGCATGTGCGCATGGCCCTTGTCCTGCAGCACGCGCGCGACGCGCTGCACGCCTTCGGGAAAAATTTTCAGTTCAGCGCCACACATGCGATGCTCTAACCCGCGCGTTTGTTGAGGATGGCCGTCGCGGCCCGGGAATTGGGCTTGCGCTCCAGAAAATCACTGATGAACTTGCCCGCGTCGATCAGCTTGTCCAGATCAATACCCGTCTCGATGCCCATGCCTTGCAGCAAATACACCACGTCTTCGGTCGCCACATTGCCGGTTGCCCCTTTGGCGTAAGGGCAGCCGCCCAGCCCGGCGGAGGAGGTATCAAACTGCCAGATGCCCATTTCCAGCGAGGCCAGCGTATTGGCCAGCGCCTGCCCGTAGGTGTCGTGGAAATGGCCCGACACGTCGTCGATGGCATAGTGCCTGAGCGCAGCCTCCATGGCGCGCTGCACCTTGACCGGCGTGCCCACACCAATCGTGTCGGCCACACCGATATGCTGAACGCCAATGTCCTTCATGAGCCGCGCGACGAGCTCCACGCGCTCGGGCGGAATCTCGCCTTCATAAGGGCAACCCACGGCGCAGGAGATCGCGCCGCGCACATAAATGTTGTTGGCCTTGGCCGCTGCCACCACCGGCCGGAAACGTTCAATGCTTTCGGCGATGGAGCAATTGATGTTGCGCTGGCTGAAGGCTTCGCTGGCCGCACCGAACACCACAATCTCGTCGGGCCACAGCGCACGCGCCGGCGCCACCGCCGCCTCAAAGCCCTTCATGTTGGGCGTCAGCACGGAATAACGCACGCCCGGCTTGCGCCGTATGCCGGCCATCACTTCGGCGTTGTCGGCCATTTGCGGCACCCATTTCGGCGAGACAAAACTGGTGACCTCGATTTCAGTGAGCCCGGCATCCTGCAGGCGATGCACGAGCTCGATCTTGACCGCGGCGGACACCGGCTGTTTTTCATTTTGCAGGCCGTCGCGCGGGCCGACATCGACAAGTTTGACTTTGGCGGGGAATTTCATGGCAGTCCTTTCTGCTAGGCAGTATCGCAAAATCCGGCGCCCACGGTTCGGGGCACTGCACTGAACCCATGGTACGGTGACAGGCTTCAGTACTTGAGGCGTGCGTAATAGGTTTTCTGCGCGGCGTCGCGCGCCTGGCCCAGCGTGTGAATCCCCTTCTCGGCCAGCAGCGGCAGCAGCCGCAGGAAGACCTCGGCCGTCACCAGGGCATCGCCGATGGCCGTGTGGCGGCCCATGACCGTCACGTCGAGGCGTTCGGCAATCTCCTCGAGCCGGTGCGACTGCTGGCTCGGATGCACCAGCGCCGACAGCAGCAGCGTGTCGAGCACCGGCTGGTCGAACCGTACCCCGGTCTGCGGCTCCTTGAGCTGCAGGAAGCGCATGTCAAAGGCGGCGTTGTGTGCCACCAGCACCGTGTCCTCGGCAAAAGCATGAAAAGCCGGCAAGACCTGGTCGATGGTCGGCTGGCCCCGCACCATGTCGGGCTCGATGCCGTGAATCGGTATCGACGCGGCCGGGATGTCGCGCCCGGGATCGACCAGCTGCTCGAAGGCCTCCTGCCGCAGCAGCTTGCCATTGACAATGCGGACCGCGCCGATCTGGATGATCTCGTCACCGCTCGACGGGTCCAGCCCCGTGGTCTCGGTGTCGAACACCGTGTATGACAGCTCGGTCAGCCTGCGATCGGCC
>DASXRN010000234.1:0-8200 GCA_036506595.1 Polaromonas sp.
CGACGGGGCTTGTACGTCAATCACGAAGACTCCGCCGCGTGTTCCGTCTTGCTCCGTGAAGTAGGCCGCCTCCGGCTTGATTGTTTCGAGGATGCGCCGAATGATCTCGCCCGCCTTTCCACTTCTGACGAGGGAGTTGAAAGGCTCATGGGGAATTTCGACCGTAAGTAGCATTTTCATAAGGTGCTCCGCTTCTGTTGCGGCATTTGAAGGCGGTGCCGCACACGCCTAGACGTTTGACATGAGCGGCATACAACGGCGCCGCCGACCGTGACGGAGCGCGCAAACGTGCTTCGCCGTTGTGTGTCCGCTCGATGCAAGGGTTGGGCGTCTCCATGCTGAGCGCTCCTCTCGGGGCTCAATTCCAGGTGCTCGACGACACCTCGATCCAAACAGCCCGGGCCGATGCCACGAGGCGACCGCTTGGTGCATAGATGGCGGTACCGGCGAGCCGCTTGCGGCCCTCCACCCCCAAAGGCCAGCCGATGACTACGCAACGCTCCCCGGGCTTGACGTCACCAACGATGGAGGCGGCGAGTTCCCCGAGCACGATTGCGATGCCATCGGGCAGCGGAAAGAGCGCGAATGCTCCCGTGCAGTCGAGTGCCGACCACAAGAATTCAGACTTGACGTTCCCGGAGTCGTCGGCGAGCGTTCCGTCAGGCTTCCAGGGCGCTGCGATCATGGGGCTTCCGTTCACCGAGCCTGGAAAGATGCGAAGACCGTCGATGGGCTTGCGCTCAGGCCCGCATACAAAACAACCCGGAAATGTGTGGGTTCTGAATCCAAGGAATAGCTGAGCGGCCCGTTCCGCCTCCTCGTACGACGGGCTTGGTGGAACCTGTAGTTCCAGTTGGGTGTGCTTCGCTTCTCCAACCAGCGTTGTGTCCTGGAACAAGCGAGCATCCTCGTTTGTGGACTCAAGCCGCAGTTCAGTGTTGAGCGGAGGCGGTGCCTTGAGTCGGACTGCGACCGTTCCCTGCAAGTGCTTGGCAATGCGGCCACACACGTAGCCGCCGTTTCCCGATCTCAGCGGGCCACGGAAGCGATCTGCGATTTCAAATCGATCGACACGCATCTCTGTCTCCTCTGAGTTGCCTTCAAGACGCCCAACGTCCCGGTGAACGGCGGGCCGGACGCAATGTTCGCCTATGGTTCGCTTACAGCGCGGCGATTGCGGCCCGTCCGTTCGACCTTCAGTAGGGCTTCCGGGCCGCTATGCCAGCTTGCCAAGAACCCCGTTCATCTCTTGCTTGGAGAAGGCGCGCAGGGTTTGCGTTCGAACATTGCCCGCCATGCCAATGGCCAATGCGAAGGCGGTTGCAGACGTCTCGTCCGGCGCCTCGATGATCGCAACCACATCGTAGGCCCCTAGCGTCCAGTAGATTTGCGTCATCGTGGCGCCAAATTTCTTGGCGGCCTCCTGGACGGCATCGGCACGTTTCGTGGTGTCCTTGACGGTGCGAATCCCTTGGTCGGTAAAGTTGGAAAGTGCAATGTAGGTAACCATATTGTTTCTCCTTCAGTTATAGGGGGCCTCGCACATCAAGGCGGCCAGCGACGACCCCATTGCGCCAGCCCGCCTTAACCTGTGCCGAAAACTTGCGGTTTACATCGGCGACCAGGCTGTTATCCCTAGCTGCGGTTCCTTCCTTGCACTCTTCCTCGTTCCCTTGTTGACCAGGTCTTCAGTGATTTCTCTGAATTCATGCTCGACTTCAACTGGCCGAGGAATCGCGAAACTCTGCAAGATTACAGGCACCACCGGATCACAGACCATCCCCAAAATAGGGGAGGGTCGGCATACCCGGAATGAGGGTTTCAACATACCCTGCATTTCAGATGACTACTTATAAATCTAAACAACAAATTTAATATTCTTTTGAGTGTTGATGAAAGTCCGCTAAATTCCACAGCTGTTCAAAAAAGAGCCTGCGCGTTTTCACAAGAAACGAGTGGCTTCATAAGGTTTCAACGGGTTTTCATGATCGATCTCGAGGGTATTTTTCAAACTTACAAGGGTCCCACGGGCCCGGTCGAGGCGCTGAGGGGCGTCGATCTTCATATCCAGCCAGGCGAGGTGTTTGGCATCATTGGCCGTAGCGGGGCCGGCAAAAGTTCGCTAGTGCGTGTTATCAACCTGCTGAACCGGCCCACTGCCGGCCAGGTGCTGGTCGGCGGCCGTGAACTCACGTCGCTCGATGGCGATGCGCTGCGCGTGGCGCGGCGTGACATTGGCATCATCTTTCAGCACTTCAATTTGCTGTCATCGCGCACGGTGTATGACAACGTGGCCTTGCCGCTGGAGATTGCGGGTCTTTCTGCTCAGGACATCAAAACGCGCGTGGAGCCTTTGCTTGATTTGGTGGGCTTGAGCGCACTGGCAGGCCGCTATCCGGCGCAGATCAGCGGCGGGCAAAAGCAGCGCGTGGGCATTGCGCGGGCGCTGGCGAACCGGCCCAAGGTGTTGCTGTCTGACGAGGCCACATCGGCGCTCGACCCCGAAACCACGCGCTCCATCCTGGGCCTGCTCAAGCAGATCAACAAGGAGTTTGGGCTGACGATTGTGCTGATCACGCACCAGATGCAGGTGATCAAGCAGGTGGCCGACCGTGTGGCGGTGATTGACCGCGGCCGCATTGTCGAAAGCGGCCCGGTCATCGACGTTTTCACACGGCCCCAACATGAAACCACGCGCAGCCTGATTGCCGAAATCGTGCCGCAGGACTTGCCCGACAGCGTGCTGGCGCGCATTCGCACGCTGATGAGTGCGGAGCACCCTGAAGAAGGTCAGTTGCTGCGCCTGGCGTTTGCGGGTGACGAGTCGGACCGGCCTTTGCTCTCTAGCGTGATTCGCCTGTACGGCATTGACCTGTCCATCGTGCATGGCCAGGTCGATGAGATCCAGGGCAAGCCGTTTGGCTCGCTGGCGGTGTTTGCGCGCGGTGCACGCGAGCAGCTCAACGCCGCGGTGGCGCATTTGCGCGGGGCCGGGGTGCATGTCGATCAGGTCCACAGCGCATCAACTTTGGAGCTCAGCCATGTTCAGTAATTTTTCGCAAGCCCTGCTGGAGCTGTTTGTCAGCTCGCTGTGGGAAACCATGGTCATGGTCGGCATTTCTGGCCTGGTGGGCGCGCTGATTGGGGTGCCGCTGGGTGTGTTTTTGCGGCTCACCGACGAGGGCGGCGTGCTGCAAAACGCCGGTGTGAACCGCGTGGTGGGCGGCATTGTGAACGCCGTGCGTTCCACGCCTTTCATCATTTTGCTGGTGGCGATCATCCCGTTGACGCGCTTCCTCACTGGTTCGTCCATAGGCACGGCGGCGGCCGTGGTGCCATTGACGATTGCGGCGGCGCCGTTTGTCGCGCGGTTGGTGGAGGCCTCATTGCGCGAGGTCGACCACGGGTTGATTGAAGCGGCGCAGGCCATGGGCGCGACCACGCGGCAGATTGTGCTCAAGGTATTGCTGCCCGAGGCCTTGCCCGGCATCGTGGCCGGCCTGACGATTACCTTTGTGAGCCTGACCGGTTATTCGGCCATGGCCGGCGCGATTGGCGGCGGTGGGCTGGGCGACCTGGGCATTCGCTATGGTTACCAGCGCTTTTTGCCTGAAGTCATGCTGGCCGTGGTGCTGGTGCTGATCCTGTTTGTGCAGGCGGTGCAAAGCCTGGGCGACTGGGCCGTGCGGCGGCTGAGCCACAAATGAGGACACATCTTCATAAACGCCGCTGCTGGCGATGTTGGTGATGCTATTGTTTTAATAGCTGCTTGCGCCCGTACTGTATGGGCTAGAGGCCGATTTTTCTGATAAAACCGCCTTCAAGACGATTTTTCCCAAGTCACGCCTTTCAATTTCATTTTCAAAAAAGGAAACACCATGAACAAACGTACCCTCGTGCAATCGGCCCTCGCGCTGGCCCTCGCAGCCTCTTTCTCCGGCGCTCTGCTGGCGCAAGACAAGCCGCTGAAAATCGGTGTCACGGCAGGCCCGCACGCGCAGATTTTTGAGCAGGTCAAAAAGATCGCTGAAAAAGATGGCCTGAAAATCCAGATCGTCGAGTTCAGCGACTACATCCAGCCCAATGCTGCGCTGGCCGCCGGTGACCTGGACGGCAACAGCTACCAGCACAAGCCTTTCCTGGACCAGCAGGTCAAGGACCGTGGCTACAAGATCGTCTCGGTGGGCTACACCGTCAATTTCCCGATTGGCCTGTACTCCAAAAAGGTCAAAAGCCTGAACGAGCTGAAAGAGGGCGCGCGCTTTGGTATTCCGAACGACCCGACCAATGGCGGTCGTGTGCTGTTGGTGCTGCAGGACAAGGGCCTGATCAAGCTCAAGCCCGAAGCCGGCCTCAAGGCCACGCCGCTGGACGTGATCGACAACCCCAAGAAGATCAAGTTCGTCGAGCTCGACGCAGCGCAACTGCCACGCTCGCTGGACGACCTGGATGCCTCGGCCGTCAACACCAACTACGCGCTCTCGGCCGGGCTGAACCCCGCCAAGGACGCGATTGCGCAGGAAGCCGCCAAGTCGCCTTACGTGAACCTGCTGGCCGTGCGTGAGCAGGACAAAGACAAACCCTGGGTGGCCAAGCTGGTCAAGGCCTACCACTCCGAAGAAATCCGCAAGTTCATCCAGACCGAGTTCAAAGGCGCGGTGCTGGCCGGGTTCTGATCCGGGGAATAAAAAGCGTGAGCCAGCTGTTCGAGAACCTGGGGGCGGTGGCCTTGCTCGAGCGCGTGGAGCAGGTGGGCCCCCATAAGCTTACCGGTTAGCACCAGAAAGAAACGGCCCGGTGCGAAGAAGGCAGTTCCGGCGAGTGCTCAGGCCGGGGCGCGCTTCAAACCTCTTGTTACCAATGCAGCAGACGCGGCCCCAACAGGCTGCCAACCAGTGCAAGAAGAGCCATGCTACCCAGGTACCAAATCCCCACGAAGGGGGCCGCCATTTCATGGCAATGAAACGCATACACAAACCCGCCCACCGCTCCGGCAAGTAGCCCAGCTGCGGCGCCGGCGAGTGCCAGACGCGTCGGTGCCAGTCCTTTCATTGCCCAAAAAACGCTCACCAGCACCGGCAGTGAAACCAGGGTAATTCTCAACAGACAGGACGCCCAATTACGGCCCAAAACGAGCGCTTGACGCTGGGCCGGCTCTGCACTGGCGAATTCCCATGAGCCCACCAGCCACATCAGCAGTACCGGCACCACCAGCCCAACCCAAACGCCGCCAAGGCGCATGCCCGGGCGCGACAGCCGCTCGACCGCAAAACTTCCCATGACTGCCAGACTAGCCGTAAATGCCAGCTTGGTCCAGAACATCGGCAACAACGCCAACGCCCCGAGGTCAGAACGCACGCCGAATGTGACGCTCATTAGCAGGGCTGCCCCCAAGCCGCCCCAACCCAACGCCACGCCCAGGCGCCGAGCGCCGGTAGCCGGGTGCACCGAAGTCGCGCTCGCCGCGAGCAGGGAAACAAGCTCGTCGGTTTTCATGGACCCTCCTTGATTTTTGCGGCCAGCGCTTTCAGTCCTCGATGGATGCCCACCTTGACCGCCGATTCCGACATTCCCGTCAGTTGTGCGGCTTCCATTGTCGATAAGCCCTCCAGCTTGACATGCACGATGGGCAGTCGCTGCCTGTCCGGTAAACCTGCCAACAGCTTGCCGAGGTCACGCCGCGCATCCGCCACATCGGTATCCGAGGTGGCAAAAATCTCCAGTTCATCATCTAGCGAATCGCTCAGCGCCTCACGGCTCGATTTTGAGCGAAGCAGGTCCACCAGCTTGTAGCGGGCGATGGCATGCACCCAGGCCGTCAGGGGCTGATCCGGCCGGTAGGTATGCCGCTGGTGATGCACCGCGAGCAGGGTTTCCTGCACGAGATCCTCTACATCATCCGGCCATCGAAAGAGGTTTTTCCTGAAAAAACCGCGCAAATGCGCGCTCAACTCTTTCAGGAATCCGTGGTACGCAACCCCATCGCCGGCCAACCCCTGCTCCAGCAGCTTTTTCAACCGTTCCTCGCGTTGCACAATCCGGAGGTCTTTTGGTATTCGTTCCATGGAGGGGATTGGTTACACGTGCATCAAAAAAATAGATCTGAAAATTTTCCTAGACACGTAACCGGCAGGCGGCTTCAACCGAACTAAAGCATAGGCCGTATCACTTGCAGTCGCAAAGAAGCAGCCCCTTTTGGCTGTTTCTTTTTGTATGTATGACCCATCGCGATTGCCTGAGCGGTCCCGTAGAGTTCGCCGTCATGATTCCAGGCGAATTCTGGACTTCATCAACCCTGGAATCGCAAGGAGACTTTCATGAGCAAGCTCGCATGGGTTGCCCTCGTCGCCGTGGTTCTTATTTCTGCCGGCTGTTCTTCCATGGGCATGGGTGGAAGCACCACAACGTCCTCAACGTCCTATGGCGATATGTCGCACTGGGCACATGATTCACTCTACAGCGGACGCGAATAGCGGGCCGGGGCGACTCGATGCCGAAGGCAATACCGGAATCCGCCTCCTGCCAGCCCATCAGCATCGGTGACCACGTAGACTTTGCCGACCATCGTCTTGATCAATATTTCCTTGTCGCGAAAAAAAGCAATGAGTGCGGCGATCACGGCAATCGGGCTAATCGCGGTGTGGAGGATGCCCAGGGGTGTTAAACCGAACATTTCAATCTCTTGTGAAAGAGCCATGCGGGGCGAAAGGGAAAGCAGGCATGGGCGCAAGCAAACGCCATGCCGTGCAGATTGTTCTTGTTGGGGCCGGCTTCGTCTACGGTTTTGCATTCGATCAGCCTGTGTTCAAGCTCGGGGCTTATGGCGAACTACCACCGGTTATTCCCGGCGATTGGGCGCAAGCGCAGGCGTTATAAACACGGCGGCACAGGCCGCCGAGGCCAGCGCGCACAGCACGGCTGCCAGCACCACCCAGCGAAACGCATGGATCAGCGTAGCCGCGGGTGCGCCGTCCAGGGGCCCGCCCAGGGCAGCGGCAAACACCACGCCCAGCACGGCCACAGCGAGCAAGCTGGCCACCCGCGCCACTGCGTTGTTCACGCCCGAGGCCACCCCGGCGTGGGCTGACGATACCGCGTTCATCACGGTGGTGGTGAGCGGTGCAATGGCAATCGTCATGCCCAGGCCCAGCACCACCATGGCCGGAAAAAAGCCCGCCCAGTAGGGCCAATCCACACCCGGCAGCGCCATCAGCGCCAGGCCGCCGGCTGCGACCACCGGGCCCCAGGTGAGCATGAACCTGGCACCAAAGCGATCCATGGCTTTGCCGGCCGTTGATGACAGCAAACCCAAAATGATGGAGAAGGGCAGCAGCGTGGCGCCCGCTGCGGTGGCCGAATAGCGGAAGGCGCCTATCAGCACAAAGGGCAGAAAAAACAGCACACCGGCCAGCGCAAAGTACAGCAGCAGCGTCAGCAGATTGGCACCCACAAAGTCGCGCGACCTGAAAAGCGCCGGCGGCATCATGGGGGCACGCACCCGCGCCTGCGCCAGGCCAAAAGCAGCCAGCGCGGCTACGCCAAACACCAGGGGCCCCAGCACGCTCGCGTGGCCCCAGCCGCGTTCGGGCGCCAGCGTCAGCCCATAGGTGAGGGCACCCAGGCCGCTGGCCACCAGCAACACCCCCAGCCAGTCGAAATGCCGCGGTGCATCGGGGTCGCGGCTGTCAGGTACCGCATACAAGGCCAGCCAGATGGTGGCCACGGCCAGCGGCACATTCAGGAAAAAGATGGCGCGCCACGACACCGCATCGACCAGCCAGCCGCCCAGCACCGGCCCCGCCGCACCCGTGATGGACGCCCACGCCGCCCAGGTGCCAATCGCCTTGCCGCGTGCGTCGCCTTCAAATACGTTGCCAATAATGGCCAGGCTGGCCGGCACCAGCAGCGCCGCGCCCACGCCCTGCAGCGCCCGCGCGGCAATCAGGGGCAGCGTGCCGGATGCCAGCCCACAGGCCGCCGACGCGGCGGTAAAAAGCGCAATGCCGGTGATGAAAATGCTGCGCCGCCCGAACCGGTCCCCCAGCGAGCCGCCCACCAGCACCAGCGAACCCAGCGCCAGCAGATAGGCGTTGATGACCCACTGCATGGCCGCCAGGTTGGCGCCGGCGCTGCTGGCAAAGTCACGCTGAATGGCGGGCAGGGCAATATTGACGACCGAGCCGTCGATGAACGCCATGGA
>DASXRN010000235.1:0-12975 GCA_036506595.1 Polaromonas sp.
ATTAGTTACCAATCCGGATTCGGCGGAACCTGCTATCGCAGCGACATTCGTCGCTGGAAATTTCGCAAAACTCTTACTCGGCAACACTGTCGCCCTGTATCTGGTCTTTAAGTTTGTGGCTGGCGTGAAAAGTCACCACCCTACGGGCCTGAATGGGAATGGCTTCCCCCGTTCGCGGGTTGCGGCCCGGACGAGGAGCCTTGGTACGGATCTGGAAATTGCCAAAACCGGAAATTTTCACGTCATTGCCTTCCACCAGGCTGTCTGAAATCAGGTCAAAAAACGCGTCAATCATGTCTTTAGATTCGCGTTTGTTGAGTCCGATCTGTTCGAACAGCAGCTCTGCCAGGTGCGCCTTGGTGAGCGCCGGGGTTTCCAGGCTTTCAACAGAAAATTCCATGGGACGGTCCTCCGGGAGACTATTTTTTTGTTGTAGTGGCATCAGCTGCGCAGGCGTGCCTGCAATTGACTTTGCAGATTTTTCAGCACAGCCTGAACGGCCGCCTCAATGTCTTCGTCGGTCAGTGTAGCGGTGTCGCTGGAGAGCACCAACCGCACGGCAAGGCTTTTCTCGCCCAACTGCATAGAGGCATTGGCTTGCTGCGGCCTGTAGACGTCGAACAAGGTCGCGCCCTTGAGCAGGCCCTGCGTCTTGGCCCCCTGGAAGGCCCCATGAATTGCCGCCATCAGTGCTTCGTGCGTGACGCTCTCTTGCACGATCACCGCAATGTCGCGCTCCACCGGCTGCAGCTTGCTGACCGCCTTGAAGACCGGCACCTGGCGCTGCAGCACGGCGTCGAGCTCCAGCTCAAACAACAGCGGTGCCTGGGCCAACTCGTAGCCTTGCCGCCATTGCGGATGCAGCTCGCCCACGAAGCCAATCTGCCGGCCAGCCACCGACACGCTGGCACAGCGGCCCGGGTGCATGGCGGGATGCGCTGCCGGGGCAAACTCGGCTTGCAACGGTGCCAGCAAGGCTTCGACGTCGGCCTTGATATCAAAAAAATCCACGCCTTTATCGGGCTGGCTCCAATGCAATGCCGCCCGGGGGCCATAAGCCAGGCCCGCCACACGCATGGGCTGGTTGAATCCTGCCACCGTGGTGTCGGTGTTCTGGCTTTGCGCATCACGCAAAAACACCCGGCCCAGCTCAAACACATTCACACGCGGGGCCTTGCGATCCAGGTTGAACTTGAGCACCTGCAGCAGGGAGCCCAGCAGCGAGGAACGCATCACGCTCATCTGGCTGGCAATCGGGTTCAGCAACTTGATCGGGTTGGAATTGCCAGCCAGCTCATGCTCCCAGCGCTCTTCCACAAAGCTGAAATTGATGGTTTCCTGATAACCCAGTGCAGCCAGCGCACGGCGCACGGCAAACGGACTGCGCTCGGCTTCGGCGCGGATTCTCGCGGTGATGGGTGCCTGCGGTGGCGTGTCAGGCAGCTGGTTGTAGCCCACCATGCGCACCACCTCTTCAATGAGGTCTTCCTCGATCTGCAGGTCAAAACGGTAGCTGGGCGGTGTCACCGTCAGCGTACCTTCGCCCTCAGTCACCGGCAAGCCCTGGCGCTTGAGCGCATCAAGACATTGCGCCTGAGTCAGCGGCATGCCAATCACCTTGGCCGCACGCGTTACGCGCAAAGTGACGGGTATCGCAGCGGGCAGATTCGCCTGCGCATCGTCCATGGGGCCGCACACCGTCTCCGGCGTACCGCAGATGTCCAGGATCAATTGCGTAATACGTTCGATGTGTTCCACGGTTTGGCCCGGGTCCACACCGCGCTCAAAACGGTGGCCCGCATCGGTTGAGAAGTTGTAGCGACGTGAGCGCCCGGCGATGGCCTTGGGCCACCAGAAAGCGGCTTCCACATAAACATGTTTTGTGTCATCAGAGACCGCTGTCGCGTCACCGCCCATGATGCCGGCCAGCGACTCGACCTGTGCGTCATCGGCAATCACGCCGACTTTTTCGTCCACCGTCACGGTGTTGCCGTTGAGCAGCTTGAGTGTCTCGCCCGGCTTGCCCCAGCGAACATCGAGCCCGCCATGGATCTTGTCGAGGTCAAAAATATGCGAAGGACGGCCCAGCTCGAACATCACATAGTTGGAAATATCCACCAGCGCCGTCACGCTGCGCTGGCCGCAACGCGCCAGGCGATCCACCATCCATGACGGGGTGGCGGCCTTGGTGTTGACGTTGCGCACAATGCGGCCGGAAAAACGGCCGCACAGGTCGGGGGCGCTGATCTTGACCGGCAAACGGGTCGAGTCGCCAACCGCCACCGCCGGAAACGCCGGCGTCTTCAATGGCGCGCCCGTCAGCGCGGCGACTTCACGCGCCACACCATAGACGCTGAGACAGTGCGCCAGATTCGGTGTGAGCTTGAGGGTAAACAGCGTGTCGTCCAGCCGCAGATGCTCGCGGATGTCCCGGCCCAAGGGCGCATCAGCCGCCAGCTCCAGCAAACCGCCATGGTCTTCAGAGAGTTTGAGTTCACGCGCAGAGCACAACATGCCCTGGCTTTCCACGCCACGCAGCAAACCGGCCTTGATCAGAAAGGGTTTGCCATCCTCACCCGGAGGCAACTCTGCCCCCACCAACGCACACGGCACCCTGATGCCGACGCGGGCATTGGGCGCACCGCAAACAATGTTGAGCAAACTGCCCTGCCCCACATCCACCTGGCACACCCGCAGGCGATCGGCATTGGGATGTTGCACCGCTTCCTTGATTTCACCGACCACAATTTGGCTGAAAGGCGGCGCCACAGGCTTGAGTTCTTCAACTTCAAGCCCGGCCATGGTCAGCGTTTCGGCGAGTTGTTGGGTGCTCAGCGGTGGGTTGCAGAATTCGCGCAACCAGGATTCTGGAAATTGCATGGTCTTACCTTGTTTCTTCTTGTTCTTGTTATTTTTACGACTGGAACTGGGACAGGAAACGGATGTCGCCGTCGAAAAACAGACGGAGATCATTCACGCCGTAGCGCAACATGGTCAGGCGGTCGGGCCCCATGCCGAAGGCAAAGCCAATGTATTTTTCAGGGTCCAGCCCCATGTTGCGCACCACGTTCGGGTGCACCTGGCCCGAGCCTGCGACTTCCAGCCAGCGGCCCGCCAGCGGCCCGGTCTGGAACTGGATGTCGATCTCGGCACTGGGCTCGGTGAACGGGAAAAAGCTGGGACGAAAGCGCAGCACCAGGTCGTCGCTTTCAAAAAAGGTGCGGCAAAAGTCGGTGAACACAAACTTCAAATCCTTGAAGCTCACGTTCTCGCCAATCCACAGGCCTTCGCACTGGTGGAACATCGGCGAATGGGTGGCGTCGCTGTCGACACGGTAGGTGCGGCCCGGCGCGATGACACGAATTTCAGGCATCCGGCCACCCGCGTCAATGAGTGCGCGGTGCTTTTTGACATGCTGCACCGCATAGCGGATTTGCATCGGGCTGGTGTGGGTGCGCAGCAGATTGGGCGCAGCTTCAGTACCGCCTTCGACATAAAACGTGTCGTGCATGGAGCGCGCCGGATGGTCTTCGGGCGTGTTGAGCGCGGTGAAATTGAACCAGTCGGTCTCAATCTCCGGACCCTGGGCCACATCAAACCCCATGGAGCCAAAAATGGCTTCAATCCGCTCCAGTGTCAGGGACACCGGGTGCAGGCCGCCCTGCGAGCGCTGGCGGCCAGGCAGGCTGACGTCGAGCGCCTCGGCCTTGAGCTGCTTTTCAAGCTCGGCTTGGGCCATGGCGTGGCGGCGCTCGTTCAGCGCGGCTTCGATGGCCTGTTTGGTGAGATTGATGGCGGCACCGCGGGACTTCTTCTCTTCCACGGAAAGTAGCGCCATGCCCTTCATCAATTCGGTGACGCGGCCCGATTTACCCAGAAACTGCGCTTTGGCGTTCTCCAGATCGGCGGGCGTCTGGGCCTGCGCAAAACTGATTTTGGCGCTACTGACCAACTCGTTGAGGACATCGGATTCGTTCATAAATTCTCTGGGTCGGGATGTGGAATCAGCTCAGGCGCTTTCAACAACACGCTCATCAGAACAGTGTTGTAAAAAATACCATAAAAGGGCCATGAAAAAGGGCCAGAGCCTTTTCAAGCTCCAGCCCTTTATTTTCGTGCGTAAGCAGCTATTAATTTAATAGCCGCTTGCCCTGAAAATCAGGCAGCCAGCTTGGCTTTCACCTGCTCGACGATGGCACCGAAAGCAGCGCTGTCATGGATGGCCATATCGGACAGCACCTTACGGTCAATCTCGATACCGGCTTTTTTCAGGCCGTTGGCAAACTGGCTGTAGGTCATGCCGAATGAACGGCTTGCAGCATTGATACGGGCGATCCACAACTGGCGGAACACGCGTTTCTTGTTACGGCGGTCACGGTAGGCATATTGCCCGGCCTTCATGACCGCTTCTTTGGCGATGCGGAAGACGTTACCGCGGCGGCCGCGGAAACCTTTTGCAAGGGCTAAAACTTTTTTGTGGCGGGCGCGAGCCGTTACACCACGTTTGACGCGAGGCATGTATGTACTCCTTGTTCGTCGTTAATTAAATACCACGGCCTGGCAGCATCTGTGCCATGTGACCCATATTGGTCTCATGAACAGCTGTCGAACCACGCAGTTGGCGTTTGTTTTTGGTGGTCTTCTTGGTCAGAATGTGACGTTTGAAGGCTTGACCGCGCTTGACGGTGCCACCAGGACGAACGCGGAAACGCTTTTTAGCGCCGCTTTTGGTTTTCATTTTGGGCATGTAATGCTCCTTTTCATTTGTGCTCGTGAGGCGCTGCGAACCTTACGCAGACTTGATGGCCCCGAGCCACTTGTTAGTGGCGAGTTTTAGCTCGTCCACTTGTTCGTGACAAGTCTTGCGACTCCTCACTTTCGCAAAAGCCGGCTTATCGCCTGCCTCCACAGGAATGTCCTAAAGCACCCCCTTCAATGGTCTGCCGGCGATCAAACCCGCAAACCCTGTCAAAACTGACGCCGCGCCCTCAGGTAGCGGCGGATGGTGTAGACGCAGCTTCTGCGGCCGGCTTGGCCCCAGGCTTTTTGCGGCCCGGCGCGATCATCATGACCATCTGCCTGCCCTCAAGCTTGGGAAACTGCTCCACCAAAATCAAATCGGCCAACTCATCGCGAATACGCGCCAGCAGGGCCAAGCCCAGTTCCTGGTGGGTGATTTCACGACCACGAAAGCGCAGGGTAATCTTGCACTTGTCGCCATCTTCCAAAAAGCGCTTGATATTGCGCAATTTGATGTTGTAGTCGCCATCATCAGTGCCGGGCCGGAATTTGATTTCCTTGATCTCGATCACTTTTTGCTTGGATTTCGCGTCCGCCGCCTTTTTTTGCTCGGCGTACTTGAACTTGCCGTAATCCATCAAGCGGCATACCGGCGGGACCGCCGTGGGAGAAATCTCCACCAGATCCACGTCATATTCACCCGCAAGTCGCAAGGCTTCCATCAGGCTGACAATGCCCAGTGGCTCGTTGTCGGGCCCTGACAGTCGTACTTCAGGGGCCATGATTTCACGGTTCAAGCGGTGCTTGCGTTCTTCGCGGTGACGGCGGTCACGAAATTCAGTAGCGATGGCTTTAATCCTTCAATATTTGCTATAAAAGCTATAGCGGCTTGCGCCCGTCCTACTAGGACAAGAGGCCAAATTCATCAACAGCTTTGTCAACAATCAGGCTTTTTGTGCAATGTCGGAAGCAATCTGCTTGGCAAATGCTTCGAGGGACATCACTCCAAGGTCTTTGTTACCCCGGGCGCGCACTGCTACGGCTCCAGCGGCCTTCTCTTTGTCGCCTACGACAAGGATGTAAGGCTGCTTTTGCAAGGAGTGCTCACGTATTTTATACGTAATTTTCTCATTGCGCAGATCCAGATTGACCCTAAGCCCTTGATTTTGCAGCGTTTTAGCAACTTCCCGGGCGTAATCGGCCTGGGAATCGGTGATTGTGAGCACCGAAACCTGCTCGGGAGCGAGCCAGGTTGGCAGTGCACCGGCGTGTTCTTCCAGCAAAATTCCGATGAATCGCTCCAGGCTGCCCACAATCGCGCGGTGCAGCATCACCGGGCGGTGGCGGGCACCATCTTCGCCCACATATTCGGCATCCAGCCGCTCAGGCATGGAGAAATCGACCTGCATGGTGCCGCATTGCCAGTGCCGGCCGATGGCGTCTTTCAGTGTGTACTCAATCTTGGGGCCGTAAAACGCTCCCTCGCCAGGGGCAATTTCAAACTCACAGCCCGAGGCGCGCAGGCTTTCCATCAGCGCATGCTCGGCCTTGTCCCAGCTTTCGTCGGAGCCAATGCGGGCGTCGGGCCGCGTGGCAACCTTGTAGATGATGTTTTTAAAGCCAAAGTCGGTGTAGACCTTTTGCAGCAAGGTCGTGTAGTTGACGCACTCTTCCAGAATCTGCGCTTCAGTGCAAAAAATGTGGCCATCATCCTGCGTAAAGCCGCGCACCCGCATGATGCCGTGCAGGCCGCCCGACGGCTCGTTGCGGTGGCACTGGCCGAATTCGCCGTAGCGCAGCGGCAGGTCGCGGTAGCTCTTGATGCCTTGCTTGAAGATCAGGATGTGGCCGGGGCAGTTCATGGGCTTGAGCGCGTACTCGCGCTTTTCGCTCTCGGTCGTGAACATGTTGTCGCGGTACTTGTCCCAGTGGCCGGTTTTTTCCCACAGCGTTTTGTCAATGACTTGCGGGCCCTTGACTTCCTGGTAGCCGTTGTCCTGGTAGACCTTGCGCATGTACTGCTCAACGCCTTGCCAGACCGTCCAGCCCTTGGGATGCCAGAACACCAGGCCAGGCGCGTGGTCATCGATGTGGAACAGATCGAGCTCCCTGCCCAGTTTGCGGTGGTCGCGCTTTTCGGCCTCTTCCAGCATGGTCAGGTACTGCTGCAAATCGTCTTTGGTCGCCCAGGCGGTGCCGTAAACGCGCTGCAGCATTTCATTGTTGTGGTCACCACGCCAGTAGGCACCCGCCACCTTCATGAGCTTGAAGAATTTCAGCTTGCCGGTGCTGGGCACATGCGGCCCCCGGCACAGGTCTTCAAAATTCCCCTCGCGGTACAGCGACACGTCTTCATTGGCGGGAATGCTGGCAATGATTTCAGCCTTGTAATGCTCGCCAAGGCCTTTGAAATAGGTCACGGCTTCATCGCGCGGCAGCACGCGGCGCGTCACCGGCTCGTCCTTGGCAGCGATCTCGGTCATGCGCTTTTCGATGGCCACCAGGTCTTCCGGCGTGAAGGGCCGCTTGTAGGAGAAGTCATAGAAGAAGCCGTTTTCAATCACCGGGCCAATCGTGACCTGCGCCTCGGGAAACAGCTCTTTGACGGCATAGGCCAGCAAGTGGGCCGTCGAATGGCGAATCAGCTCCAGGCCATCCGCATCCTTGGCCGTGACGATGGATACCGCGCTGTCTTTGTCGATCAGGTAGCTGGTATCGACCAGCTTGCCATCGACCTTGCCACCCAGGGCTGCCTTGGCCAGGCCGGCGCCTATCGATGCCGCGACTTCGGCCACCGTGACGGCTTGCGGGTATTCGCGCCTGGAAGCATCGGGGAGCGTGATTTGAATCATGGGATGGACTTTTTACAGGTAGGCGGTAAAACAAAAAGCGCGGAACATGCCGCGCTTTGAGAGGGGATTTATGGATTGATGCTATGAAACTTGTAGCTATCGTTCACCCAGGGATGCGGACTAGCGCCCTGGATGAATCCAGAAAAAGGACGCGGTACTAGTTCGCGGTGTCATAACCCGAACTATCCTTCCTGTTTCTTGATTGGTTAATTGCATGCTTTTATTTTACGGCAGGCCGGCCAGGCTGGCGGCAGGCATCAAATGGCGCCCCTGATAAAGTGCGCCACAAAAAAGCCCGGACAGGCGGGTAAGCACGGTCCGGGCTGAAAGCTGCGCACCGGCTCCGGCAAGAGCAGTGCGCGTTTAAGTCGCTGATTTAGTGGAACTGCTCTTCTTCGGTCGAGCCGGTCAGCGCGGTCACGCTGGACTTGCCGCCCTGAATGACGGTGGTCACTTCATCGAAGTAGCCGGTACCGACTTCCTGCTGGTGCGACACAAAGGTGTAGCCGCGGTCGCGTGCCGCGAATTCGGGCTCCTGCACCTTCTCGACATAGGCCGACATGCCGCGCTTGACGTAGTCCTGGGCCAAGTCGAACATGTTGTACCACATGGAGTGGATGCCAGCCAGCGTGATGAACTGGTATTTGTAGCCCATCGCGCCCAGCTCTTTCTGGAACTTGGCAATGGTTGCGTTGTCCAGGTTTTTCTTCCAGTTGAACGAGGGCGAGCAGTTGTAGGCCAGCATCTTGCCGGGGTGTTTGGCGTGCACGGCATCGGCAAACTTCTTGGCGAACTCCAGGTCGGGTGTGCCGGTTTCGCACCACACCAGGTCGGCGTATTCAGCATAGGCAACCGCACGGCTGATCGCCTGGTCCATGCCTTTTTTGGTTTTGTAGAAACCTTCTGCGGTGCGCTCACCCGTCAGGAAAGGCTTGTCGTTCTCGTCGTAGTCGCTGGTCAGCAAGTCGGCCGCTTCAGCATCGGTACGGGCGATCACCAGGGTGGGCACGCCGCAAACGTCGGCCGCCATGCGGGCGGCGATGAGCTTCTGGCAGGCTTCAGCCGTAGGCACCAGCACCTTGCCGCCCATGTGGCCGCATTTCTTGACGGAGGCGAGCTGGTCTTCAAAGTGAACGCCAGCCGCGCCGGCCTTGATCATGGCCTTCATCAGTTCAAACGCGTTCAGCACGCCGCCAAAACCGGCTTCAGCATCGGCCACGATGGGTGCGAAGTTGTCGATGTAGCCCTTGTCGCCGGCGTCGATGCCTTTGGAGTGCTGGATTTCATCGGCGCGGCGGAAGGTGTTGTTGATGCGCTCAACCACGGTAGGCACCGAATCGACCGGGTACAGCGATTGGTCGGGGTACATCGAGGCGTAGCTGTTGTTGTCGGCGGCGACTTGCCAGCCCGACAGGTAAATGGCTTTCACGCCGGCTTTCACCTGCTGCATGGCCTGGCCACCGGTCAGCGCGCCCAGGCAGTTGACGTAAGGCTCGTTGTTCACCAGGCCCCAGAGCTTTTCAGCACCACGGCGCGCCAGCGTGTACTCAATCGGGAAGGAGCCGCGCAGGCGAACCACGTCGGCAGCGCTGTAGCCGCGCTTGATGCCTTTCCAGCGGGGGTTGGTGGCCCAGTCTTTTTCCAGGGCAGAGATTTGCTGGTCGCGGCTCAGTTGTTCGGTGAGGGTCTGTGGCATGGTGGGCTCCGTAGGTTGAAAAAAAGTGACTGACGACATGATGAACTCAGTGGCTCCACTTTAAGTCTTCTACAAGACCTTATCAAGCTCTTATGTCTTATATAAGACAATAATTAAATTCAATAAAATCAACAGCATTTCTCCTTCATCCCACAATACAATATTTAATTTCTTGTATTGAGAAATTTTTCTGCAGCGCAACAATTTCAAATTTCATATAAAGAAACATACTTATTGGATTATGAAATTCAATCAACAGACGGGCCAGCGCGGTGCCGAACCCAGTCGCCGCTGGCAATGACACGCTTTCCAATGGTTCGTTCGGGCGTAATTTCGTAAAGAAGGCAGCTCACTTCCTGCGGGGCCGGCCGGTCCAACTGTCCCGCTTGATGACCGGGCGGGCAATCAAGCACCACCCTCACCTCGCGCTTGGCATACTCGCCGCTCTGCTGGGGCCACACTTCCTCGATCTCGTCGAGTTGCCGCTCCAGTTCAGCGCTGATTTCGTACACCTCACCGCGCACACGGCCCTGCCCGCCCAGCAGCAGACCGGGATAGGCACCCAGGTCGTGCAGGATGCCTGGCACGCTGGCCAGTCCCACCCAGCGCGGCGCAGGCCGCAGCCGGTTGATGTCCCGCGGCTCACCCCGACGCAGGGTGCCATAAACAAAAACATGACGGACAGGCGATAGCGACATCGTTTCCAACTTCAAGGTGGGTGAAAAAGTAAGGCATCATTTGAACCTGCGCCTGACATTCGCATTCACGTCAGCCAGCTCAACCAGACTGGCCACAGTGCCAGCACAAACAGGACCCCCAGTTTAATGAACCGCCTTGCGGCCTACGCCTGTCTCGCACTCAGCATGTCTTTGGTCGGCGGCTATGTGGCACTTTCCAAACCCCTGGTCGCCGCCCTGCCGGTATTTTTGCTGGCCTGGCTGCGCTTTGGCATTGGCGGCCTGGCCATGCTGCGCTGGTTTAGAGAACCCGCCATGGAGCCGCCCATGAGCGGCCAGACACAAGGCCTGCTGTTTCTGGAATCCTTTCTGGGCAACTTCCTGTTTTCGGTCTGCATGCTGTTTGGCGTGAGCATGAGCAGCGCGGTGGCGGCCGGCGTCATCATGGCGTCGATTCCCGCGGCGGTGGCCGTGATGAGCTGGCTGTTCCTGCGCGAACGCATCAGCCTGCGGGTGTGGTGCGCCGTGGCCTGCGCCGTCATCGGGATCGGCCTTGTTTCGCTATCAAAAAGTGAGCTATTTGCACCCGCAAACACTGGGCCAGAGGCCGGTTTGGCCTCCAAAACCTCGTGGCTGGGCAATCTTTTGTTGGTGGGCGCCGTATTGTGCGAATCGGCTTATGCGGTGATCGGGAAAAAGCTCACCGGCGTGCTCAGCCCCAAGCGCATCACGGCGCTCATCAACCTCTGGGGTTTTGCCCTGGTCACGCCCTTCGGCCTGTGGATGGCCTGGGGTTTTGACTTTGCCAGCGTCAGGGCTTCGAGCTGGCTGCTGCTGGTGTTTTATTCGCAGGCGGCCAGCGTATGGACCGTCTGGCTCTGGATGACCGGGCTGAAAACCATTGCCGCCAACCAGGCCGGCGTATTCTCCGTGATGCTGCCCATCAGCGCCGCAGCGGTGGGTGTCATCGTGCTCGGTGAATCATTGAATGGCACGCAGATGGGCGCATTCGCCATTGCCCTGACAGGCGTGGTGCTGGCTACTTTGCCGCAACGGGGTCCGGGAAAGACGGCTCCGGACGCATTGCCGCACTGATTTCCCGGTCCAGCCGCTTTTGCCGGCGCAGCATGAACACGCTGTAGCTGATGATGCCCAGCGAGACGGCGGCAATCAGCAGCGTTGCCGCGGCATAAATGGACGGATTCACGCCACGCCGTGCATAGCTGAAGATCACCTGGGGCAAGGTCGTCACCCCCGGCCCCGACAAAAACTCGGAAATCACCACATCGTCAAACGACAGGGTAAAAGTCAGCAGCCAGCTGGAAACAAGGGCGGGCGCAATATTGGGCAAGGTCACCAAAAAGAACACCTGGATGGGCCGGCATCCGAGGTCCATGGCGGCCTCTTCAAGCGAGCGGTCTACCTCGCTCAGCCGCGACTGGATCACGACCGTGGCATAGGCCATGCCCAGCAAGGTGTGGCCGGTGACGATGGTGATGAAGCCGCGGTCAGGCCAGCCCAGCGTGCGCTGCACCGCCACCATCAGCAGCAGCAAGGACAGCCCAATAATCACCTCGGGCATCACCAATGGCGCATTCACCATGCCGTAAAACAGCGTACGGCCCGTGAAACGCAGGTAACGCACCAGCACAAAGGCGGCAAAACAACCCAGCACGACGGACAGCGTGCCGGTGAGCAGCGCCACCCTGAGCGACAGCAAAAAACCCTCCACCAACCGGGAGTCCGCCAACAGGGCTTCATACCAACGCAGCGAAAAGCCGGTGAACACGCCGTCTTGCCGGGTGCTGTTGAAAGAGAAAATGATCAGGAAAAACAGCGGGATATAGAGAAACAGATAGACCAGCCCCATCCAGAGCCAGCCCAGGTTGTTTTCAGCAAAGCGAACAATAAGGCTCGTCGGGCTTCTTCTCATGTCAGGACTCCGTGTGCGCACCGCGCCCACTGCTGGCGCGGTAGTAAAAAGCCAGTGGCACCAGAATCAGCACAATCATCACGACCGACAGGGCCGCCGCGCGTGGCCAGTTGTTGCTGCTGAACATTTCGTCCCACACCACACGGCCTATCATGATGTTTTCAGCCCCGCCCAGCAGCGAGGGAATGACGAACTCTCCCACACAGGGAATAAACACCAGCATGGAGCCGGCGATGATGCCGGGCTTGCTCAGCGGCACGGTAATGAGCCAGAACGCTTTCCAGGCGCTGGCACCCAGGTCATGGGCGGCCTCCAGCAGGCGGTAATCCATCTTCACCAGGTTGGCATACAGCGGCAGGATCATGAAGGGGCAGTAGACGTAAGTCATGCCGACCAGCATGGACACATTGGTGTAAAGCATCACCACCGGCTCCTGGGTGATGCCCAGCGCCAGCAGCAGGTTGTTGAGCACGCCCTGGTCAGCCAGAATGCCTTTCCAGGCATAGACGCGCAGTAAAAACGAGGTCCAGAACGGCAGCATGACCAGCATCAGCAGCGCGGGACGAAGAGACGGCCGGGACCGGGCCAGAAAATAGGCAAACGGATAACCAATCAGCAGGCATGACAGCGTGGTGAGCAAGGCATACTTCAGGGAGGTTTTGTAGGCCGCCATGTAGATGGTGTTGCCAAATCCACCGCCATTTCCTTGCGCCGCATCGCTGAAGATGGAAAAGTAATTTTCATGCCGCAGCCTGATGTGCCATGAACCCGGCACCGCATCTATCAGCGGCGCAAAAGGGTCCACCCCATTGCCCATGTCGGTCACGCTGATGCGCAGCAAAATCAAAAAAGGCAGTACAAAAAACAGCAGCAACCAGGCGTAAGGCACGCCAATGACGAAGCGCCGCCCGAGGTTGAACATGAGGACTTGAAGCCAGGAAGGGACTTTCATCACCGCAGCTTTATTGGGTCAGCACCACGGGCGCCGAGTCATCCCACCAGAAAAAGACCGGGTCGTCCCAGGTGATCCGGCTGACCGCACTGGTCTCGTGCCGCGTGGTGTTGGTCTCCATGATC
>DASXRN010000236.1:0-3024 GCA_036506595.1 Polaromonas sp.
CAGCCGGCGCCGCGCGTGATGGCGGTGAACATCGACGAAGGCGAGCCCGGCACCTTCAAGGACCGCACCTACCTGGAGCGTGACCCGCACCGTTTCCTGGAAGGCTTGCTGATTGCTGCGCAGGTGGTCGGCATTGAGGCCTGCTACATCTACCTGCGCGATGAATACCACGACTGCCGCGCGATGTTGCAAGCCGAAATCGCCAAGCTGCAGGCCGACCGGCCTTGCCATTTGCCCTTGATTGAATTGCGGCGCGGCGCCGGGGCCTATATTTGCGGCGAAGAGTCCGCGATGATTGAAAGCATTGAAGGCAAGCGCGGCGAGCCGCGCATGCGTCCGCCCTACATTGCCCAGGTGGGCCTGTTTGGCCGGCCCACGTTGGAGCACAACTTTGAAACGCTGTACTGGGTACGCGACATTGTGGAGAAAGGCCCGCAGTGGTTCAGCGGCTTCGGCCGCAACGGCCGCAAGGGGCTGCGCAGTTTCAGCGTGAGCGGACGCGTCAAGCATCCGGGCGTCAAGCTCGCGCCCGCCGGCATCACGGTGCAGGAGCTGATTGACGAATACTGCGGCGGCATGGCCGAAGGCCACAGCTTGTACGCCTACCTGCCGGGCGGTGCCTCGGGCGGCATCCTGCCGGCCAGCTTGGCCAACATTCCGCTGGACTTCGATACCTTGCAACCCTACGGCTGCTTCATCGGCTCCGCCGCCGTGATCGTGCTCAGCCACAAAGACCGGGCGCGCGATGCGGCCCTCAACATGATGAAATTCTTCGAACACGAAAGCTGCGGCCAGTGCACGCCTTGCCGGGTTGGTACGGCCAAGGCCGCCAAGCTGATGCAGGCCGGGCAATGGGACAACGCGACGCTGGAAGACCTGAGCCAGGTGATGGTCGATGCGTCGATTTGCGGACTGGGCCAGGCCGCGCCGAATCCGTTGCGCAGCATCCAGAAATACTTTCCGCACGAGATTGGAGCTCCTGAATGAACGCGCCCGCCAAGCTGGTCGAGGTGATGCCTCAAACCGTCGAGTTCACGCTCGATGGCAAAACCATTCACGCCTACGAAGGTGAAACCATCTTCAAGGCCGCCCAGCGCCACGGTATGGAGATTCCCCACCTTTGCTACAAGGACGGTTACCGCCCTGACGGCAACTGCCGCGCCTGCGTGGTGGAAGTCAAAGGCGAGCGCACGCTGGCGCCCAGCTGCTGCCGCAACGCCGTGGCCGGCATGGAAGTGCAGGCCAATAGCGAACGCGCGCTCAAGAGCCAGAAGATGGTGCTGGAGATGCTGCTGTCGGACATGCCGGACCAGGGCTACAAATGGAACGAACATGACGAGTCGCTGCAGCACGGCGAACTCAGCGACTGGGCATCGCGCATGCAAGTCAAGGTACGTCCTGAACTCAAGGCCTTGCGCCGCGAGCAGCCCAAGGCCGACATGTCACACCCGGCCATGGCCGTGAACCTTGACGCCTGCATCCAGTGCAATCGCTGCGTGCGCGCCTGCCGGGAAGAGCAGGTCAACGATGTGATTGGCTACGCCCAGCGCGGCGCGCACAGCGAGATCGTGTTTGACCTGAACGACCCCATGGGCGAGAGCACCTGCGTGGCCTGCGGCGAATGCGTGCAGGCCTGCCCGACCGGCGCGTTGATGCCCAAGACTCAGATCGGCTCGCAGGTGGTGGATAAAAAAGTCGATTCGGTCTGCCCCTTCTGCGGTGTCGGCTGCCTGATCACCTACAACGTGAAAGACAATGTGATCCTGAGCGTGGACGGGCGCGACGGCCCGGCCAACCACAGCCGCCTGTGTGTCAAGGGGCGCTTCGGTTTTGACTATGCCCACAGCCCGCAACGCCTGACCCGGCCACTGATTCGCAAGACCGGCATCGCTAAAGACCCCGAGGCCTTGCAACACCTCAACCGCAACACGGCGGACTGGTCAGCGGTGTTCCGCGAAGCGAGCTGGGAAGAGGCCCTGGACTTGAGCGCGGGCAAACTCAAAGGCCTGCGCGATACCCATGGCAAAAAAGCGCTGGCCGGTTTTGGCTCGGCCAAGGGCAGCAACGAGGAGGCCTATTTGTTCCAGAAGCTAGTGCGCACCGGTTTTGGCAGCAACAACGTGGACCATTGCACCCGCCTGTGCCACGCTTCCAGCGTGGCCGCGCTGCTGGAGGGTGTCGGTTCCGGCGCCGTCAGCAACCAGGTTGGTGATGTGGAGCATGCCGGGCTGATCTTCGTGATCGGATCCAACCCGACGGCCAACCACCCGGTGGCCGCCACCTGGATGAAAAACGCCGCGAAGCGCGGCGCGAAAATCGTGCTGGCCGATCCGCGCATCACCGACATCGGCAAGCATGCCTGGCGCACCCTGCAGTTCAAGGCCGACAGCGATGTGGCCATGCTCAATGCTTTGATTCACACCGTGATTGAAGAGGGCCTGACCGACCAGGAGTTCATCGAAAAACGCGCCAGCAACTTTGAAGCCCTGCGTGAGAACGTCAAGGGCTACAGCCCCGAGGCCATGGCGCCGATTTGCGGCATTCCGGCAGAAACCCTGCGCGAAGTCGCACGGGAATTCGCCAGGGCCAAGGGCGCGATGATTCTGTGGGGCATGGGCATCAGCCAGCATGTGCACGGCACCGACAACGCGCGCTGCCTGATTGCCTTGAGCACGGTGACGGGGCAGATCGGCAAACCCGGCTCAGGCCTGCACCCGCTGCGCGGCCAGAACAATGTGCAGGGCGCCAGCGATGCGGGGCTCATCCCCATGATGTTTCCCAACTACCAGCGCGTGGACAACGTCGGTGTGCACGCCTGGTTTGAAGACTTCTGGAAAACGCCGCTGGATGACCAGCCCGGCTACACCGTGGTCGAAATCATGCACAAGGCGCTGGCCCCTGACAGCGACCCGCACAAGGTTCGCGGCATGTACATCATGGGTGAGAACCCGGCCATGAGCGACCCCGACCTGAACCATGCGCGTCATGCGCTGGCCAGCCTGGAGCATCTGGTGGTGCAGGACA
>DASXRN010000237.1:0-3144 GCA_036506595.1 Polaromonas sp.
CAGAAAGCTGCAGAGTTCGGGATTGGGCGGGGTGCCGACCGCCATGGGCGGCAAGGCCAGGCGGCTGGTGCTGCGCTGATCCAGCCAGCCCTGGCGCAGTTCGGGCACCGAGCTCGCGAGCAATTCAAAGTAAGGGTGGCGTGCAGCCTGCGAAAACGCAGCGCGCGGCACGGACTCGACCTTGTTGCCCGCGTACAGCACCACAATGTCGTCGCAGACGGCGCGCACGGTGTTGAGGTCGTGGCTGATGAACACATAGGACAAACCGGGCTCGCGGCACAATGCGCCGTTGGAAGCTCTGAATCGCACATTTCCCCCCTTTCTGGGTGTCGGGTTCGGCACCAATCAGGCAAGGCTTTTCTTTAGCATAGGCTCACCAACCGACCAAACGCTCATAAGGTATTCACATGTCAAAGCTTCTTGTCCCCTTCAACTTCGACCAACTTGGCGAGCCGCGCGAATACCGACCACCGGCGGATCGTGTCATCGAGGGCGATGTCGTATGCCGCAACTGGGACGTCGATAGTGCGAAAGACGGCAAAGTCCGTGCAGGGGTTTTCGAGTCCACGGTGGGTGTGAACCACTCCATCAAAGGCGAGACGTGGGAGTTCTGCCTGATCCTTTCCGGCGTGGTGGAGGTTACGGAGCAAGGTCAACCGCCGTTGACCTACAGGGCTGGCGACTGCTTCATCATGAAGCCCGGCTACATCGGCACTTGGCGCACCATCGAAACCGTGCGCAAGGTGTGGGTCACCGCCTGACCGCATAGCTCCATCGACAACTGATCTACTCAAGGAAGGAAAGCTAGACCATGGCAGCCAACAACCGCACCTGGGACGACTCCCGGTTCTACATCGACGGACGCTGGCAGGACCGTATAGACGCCCTGCAAATTCCGGTTGTCGATCCATATTCCGAGGGGATCGTGGGGCATGTCGCAGCCGGTTCGTCGGCCGATGTCGACCTTGCCGTCGCTGCAGCCCGACGCGCTTTCGAGTCATTTTCACGCAGCACGGTGGAAGAACGGCTTGCGCTGCTTGGCCGTGTCCTGGCGCTGCTGGAGGAGCGAGCGGAACTTTTCGCCCAGGCCATCGTGACCGAGATGGGCGCCGCGATCGAATTCGCCAGGGCGGCCCATGTGCCTTTTGGGCTGGCGCATTTTCGTGCCCAGATGGAGGTATTGCAGCGCTATAAATTTCTCTCCCACGAGGGCGGCATCGCCACCTCGAAAGAGCCAATCGGCGTGTGCGCACTGATTACGCCATGGAACTGGCCGCTTTACCAGATCACCGCCAAGGTCGCGCCGGCAATTGCTGCCGGTTGCACGGTCGTCCTGAAACCCAGCGAACTGTCGCCCTACAGCGCGCAGCTCTTTGCGCAGGTGATGCACGATGCTGGCGTGCCTGCCGGTGTGTTCAATCTGGTCGGCGGCACGGGCGAGGTTGTCGGTGCGGCGCTGGCGTCGCACCCGGACGTCGACATGATCTCCATCACCGGATCCACGCGTGCGGGTGTTCTCGTGGCTCAGGCCGCGGCCGTGACGGTCAAGCGCGTCGTGCAGGAGCTGGGCGGTAAGTCGCCCAACCTGTTTCTCGACGATGCTGATTTCGAACTCGGTGTGACAAAAGGTGTGCTGGCGGGGATGCGCAACGTGGGCCAGTCGTGCAGCGCCCCGACGCGCATGCTAGTGCCGGCGTCGCGTCTCGCCGAGGTGGAGGCCTTGGCGGTTGCGGCGGCCGCCGGTATCACGGTTGGCGACCCGCGCGATGCAAAGACCACAATGGGTCCGATTGCAAACGCCGCGCAGTACGCCAGGGTGCAGGCAATGATTGCCAGCGGTATCGACGAGGGCGCCAAGCTGATCTGCGGCGGTCCTGGTCGGCCCGCCGGCTTGGAGCACGGCTACTTCACGCGTCCGACCGTGTTTTCCGAGGTGACGCCCGGCATGCGGGTGGCGCAGGAAGAAATATTCGGGCCGGTTTTGGTCATCATGCCCTACAAGGACGAGGCTGAGGCCATCGCCATCGCCAACGATACGGTCTATGGTCTCAGTGCGCATGTGCAGTCGGGCGACCCTGAGCGGGCACGGCGCGTGGCAGCGCGGCTGCGGGCCGGCCAAGTACATATCAACTACCCGGCATGGAGCAGCCATGCCCCGTTCGGCGGCTACAAGCGCTCAGGCAATGGCCGTGAATACGGCGTCCACGGTCTTGAGGAATATCTTGAAACCAAGGCGATCGTTGGCTACTGATGCCGTCGCCATGGTGCCAGCTGGAGCGCCTGCCGCAGCAGTGCGAGGAACGCGGTTGTTCGCGCACTGCGACCGTGCCGTGATCCGAGCATTGCGACGACATCGGCCGGCGGTGCTTGCCATTCCGGCAGCACGGTGCACAAACGGCCGTGCTGGAGGTCATCGGCAACGTTCCATTCCGAGCGAATGGCGATGCCCATGCCGGCCAGTGCCCAGTCGCGGACAACTGAACCGTCGTTGCTCGACAGTACAGGATGGATGAGCACCGTCACTGGGTCGCGGCCGGGCGCCCTGAACCGCCAGAGCGTCACATCCTCGTTGTTCTCTCGCACAACGAGACAGCGGTGCGTGGTGAGATCAGTGGGGGCTTCGATGGGCTCGCGGCCTATGACCGCGCACAGCGCGATCACCAGAATGTCCATCATTCGTGCCGCTGCGTGCGTTTGATCCGTGGGTCGGGCACTCGTCCCAAGTGTTCCAGCAGGCTTATCCCTGTACTCATCAACTGTCCTGTTCCAAAAACTGAGAAGGCTATAGCGTCCTCACTTCTGGCACAACAGCATGCATTCTTGCTATCAATCTAGGTGCGATTGCCCTGATGGTCTGCGCGAGCAGCTATGAATACAGTAGCAAAAATCTGCCAGCGCCTTGAGCGCCGTGATTGAAAGTCAGGGTGATTGCGCTCTCATTTGGACGGCGCCAAGGTTCACGGCTGCAGCCAGACATGCTCGGCAAAGGCGTAGCCCATCATTCCGCCCAGGGGGATCGGCGATAGGCCCTTCAGCTTCTTTGAATGCCCATCCAGACTGGAGAGGAACAGGGGAATGCCGATGCCGCCATCTTCATGGATCATCACCTGCATGTCGGCGTACATCCGCGTGCGCTTGGCGAGA
>DASXRN010000238.1:0-2056 GCA_036506595.1 Polaromonas sp.
ACACCGCCATGCGCGTGCCCAGCACCAGCCGGGCCTGGCCGGCATGCGCGGCCAGCCAGCTTTTCAGCCGCTGGGCGGGGCTCAGGCCGCTGTGCATGGCCACCACCCGTTCCTTGCCCAGATGGGCAAAGCGTTCTTCAAAGCGGGCCTGCAGCTGCGGCGTGAGGTTGATCTCGGGCACCATGACCAGCACCTGGGCGCCGGGGTCGGCAGACAGCACGCGTGCCGCGGCGCGCAAATACACCTCGGTTTTTCCACTGCCGGTGGCGCCAAACAGCAGCGCAGGCCGTTTATCAGCATCAAATTCGGCCAGAGCCGCCGTCTGCTGTGCGCTAAGCGCTACTAAATTTGTAGCATCTTCGGGGTGGCTGGTGTCCGCTACCGGGCGCTTGAGGCGGCGCGCCAGCTGCACGGTGCTGAGGTCGCGCAGTTGCGGCGGCAGGGCGGCCAGCGCCACTTCGCCCAAGGAGCGCTGGTAATAGGCGGCGGTGAACGCCACCAGTTGCCGCCAGGTCGCGGGCAACGGGGCCAGCCCGTCCAGCACGCTGGCGATGCCTTTGGCTTGCGCGGGTGGCAGATCGCCGCTGTCCGGCAGCGCGGCCCACACCACGCCCAGCACCTCGCGCCTGCCCAGAGGCACGCGTACCAGGGTGCCGGGACTTAGTGGCAACTCACTTCGGTAGGTCAGGGGCCCGGCGATGGCGCTGTGGGCGGGCGTGGCCACGACAATTTGCAACCAGTTACTTTGGTTACTCATTTGACCTACCCATTTCTGGGTATTTCTTCAAAGTTACATCCACACACTGCGCTAAGTCCTTGATTTGACACCATTTTGAAGATTTCCCGTATTTCTGTGGATAACTTTGTTGATAGCTTGTCTGCGATCGTCGCGAGCCCTTGTAAATCAAGGCTTTCCTTAGAATGCCCGGAAAAAAAGCAATTCAAACTTTCTATATAAATCAACAACTTAGCTACGCTATGGCTTTGATAGCGCCGTCCGGGTTACACCCCTGGCAGTGGCGCACCGCGGCACGAATTTTGTGCATAAGTCGAGTTGGGAGCGCCTGATTCTGTGCTAATCATGCCTCGGGAAAACCCTCGATCTGCCCCATTTTGCGGCGCCGGCAGTACCGTTTTAAGCCCGCACCGCGCGCATGTTGCGAGAGTGAGCGTGCACTGCGTTGACCAGTACTTCGACGCTTTCGGGCGGGGTGTGCTGGCTGATGCCGTGGCCCAGATTGAAAATATGGGTGGGTCCGGCCTGGCTGGCGTCGGTATGCGGGGTGCCAAAACTGTTTAAAACGGCAACCACTTCGGCCTCAATTTGCGCCGGATGGGCAAACAGCACATTCGGATCCAGATTGCCTTGCAGGGCCTTGGCCTTATCCCCCATTGGCCCGCTCTCGCCGACCCGTGCCCGCGCCTGGGCCAGGTTGACGGTCCAGTCCAGACCCAGTACCTCGCAGTCGAGCTGGCCCATGGCTTCCAGCCACTGGCCGCCGCCCTTGGTGAACACCAGGCGCGGAATTTTCACGCCGCCCTGCGCGCGCTTGAGCTGCGCCAGCACCCGTGCGGTGTAGGCCAGGCTGAAGGTCTGGAAGGCCGCATCGGCCAGCACGCCGCCCCAGCTGTCAAAAATCATCACAGCCTGGGCGCCGGCGTCGATTTGGGCATTCAGGTAGGCCGCCACCGCGTCGGCGTTGATGGCCAGCATCTTGTGCATCAGGTCGGGGCGCTGGTAGAGCATGGTTTTGACCAGGCGGTAGTCGTCCGAGCCCGCGCCCTCGACCATGTAGCAGGCCAGCGTCCAGGGGCTGCCCGAAAAGCCGATCAGCGGCACCCGGCCATTGAGGGCCTTACGAATCGAAGTGACCGCGTCAAACACATAGCGCAGCTTATTCATGTCGGGCACTTGCAGCCTGGCCACGGCGGTTTCGTCGCGCACCGGCGTGGCAAAGCGCGGGCCTTCGCCCAAGGCAAACGACAGGCCCAGGCCCATGGCGTCGGGCACCGTCAAGATGTCGCTGAACAAAATCGCGGCGTCCAGCGGGTAGCG
>DASXRN010000239.1:0-6812 GCA_036506595.1 Polaromonas sp.
GTCCGGGAACCATCCAGTCACTGTCCGGCCCCCTTGCCGGCCCCCTGCACCTGGGCGCGCAGGCGCTCTTCGGCCTGCTGGAGCTCCGGCGTGAACGCTTCGCCGAAGTCGCAGGCCTCGTACAGCGGCCGGATCTCCACATCGACCTCCTCCGTGTCGCGAAACGGAAAGGGATAGCGCAGCGCCCAGTCCACCGCGTCCTGCAACGATTGGACCTGGATGATCCAGAAGCCGGCCAGCAAC
Organism: Polaromonas sp.; assembly: GCA_036506595.1. Lineage (GTDB taxonomy): Bacteria > Pseudomonadota > Gammaproteobacteria > Burkholderiales > Burkholderiaceae_C > Polaromonas. The sequence continues at coordinate 244 of DASXRN010000239.1, forward strand.
TCCTTGGCCTCGGCAAAAGGCCCGTCCATCACGCGAGGCTTGCCGCGGGAAAACTTCACGCGGGAGGCACGGGAACTGGGCTTGAGCCCCTCGGCCAGCAGCAGCACGCCGGCCTTCACGTTGTCTTCATTGCATTTCGCCATGGCCGCAAGACCCTGGCTGTCGGGAACCATGCCGGCCTCGGCCCGCTCATTGGCCTTGAGCAGGATCATGAAACGCTTCAGACCGGTCGCGCTGCCGACGGCATTCCCGGCGGCATCGGGCGCGACCGACGGGCTGACACCGCGCAAACCGCCCGGGCAGCCGCCTTCCCGGATTTCGAGCGCCGCATTGCCGCCGGCATCCTCGACCGGCCAGCGGCTCACCCACCGGATCGCCTCTTCCCTGGACGCCGCTTCAATCATGGTGAAGCCCGCGATCAGCTCTTTGGCCTCGGTAAACGGCCCATCGGTGACCGTGGGCTTGCCACTTGAGAACCGGACGCGCACGCCCCTGGAGCTGGGATGCAGCCCCTCACCCGCCCGCATCATGCCGGCCTTCGCCAGCTCTTCGTTGTACGCGCCCATGGCGGCCAGCAGCGTCTCATCGGGCAGGACACCGACCTCCGTGCTGGCGTCGGCTTTGCGCAGGATCATGAATTGCATCTTGGAATCTCCTGAGGGTGGCCGTTAGGGTGGCCAATAGCGGCCCCAAGCCGCCCCCCGGTTTTTACCCCAACAGCCGGCCGCGCGCTGACAGCGGCCTTTTTTCAGGAGATTGAAGCGCGCCTGGCCTGCATCCCGGCCATCGTGAGGGCTCAGGCCTTCCCGGCGGCCTCGCGAAGTTCGGGGGTGAACTCCGCGCCAAAGTCTTCGGCCTCAAACACCTGGCGGATCTCGATCTCGGACTCACCCTCCATGGGATTGGGGCAGCGCTTGATCCATTCAATCGCTTCTTCTTTCGATTTCACCTGCAGCATCCAGAAACCGGCCACCAGCTCCTTGGTTTCGGCAAAAGGCCCATCCACCACGGTGCGCTTGCTGCCCGAGAATTTAACGCGCGCCCCTTTGGAACTGGGATGCAGGCCCTCGGCCGCGAGCAGCACGCCGGCCTTGACCAGCGCTTCGTTGAACTTGCCCATCTCGGCCAGCAATTGTTCGCTGGGCATCACGCCGGCTTCGCTGTTTTTGTCGGCTTTCACCATGACCATGAATTTCATTTCGGACTCCTTGTCGTTTCAGGTTGGGAGCAGAGGGTATCCATCCTAAGCGGCTGGATCCAAAAAGCCTCGCTCTATACCCACGACGAACGCGAAAAGACGAAATCGACAAATTTCATGAAAAAATTCGCGTTCACCGCGCGCAGGCAGTCAAGCCAAGGCCTCTTTATTTGTAACAAAGAGGTTCTAGCCCAGGCTCAGCTCAGCTCAGCTCAGCTCAGCTCAACTCAGCAAGGCCACGGCCGCCGAGAAGCTGAAAAATGCCAGCACCGTCGACAGCAAAATAATCCGGGCAATGCGCCCGTTGTCGGCGCCAAAATGCTCGGCCAACATGGCCACGTTGCTGGCACTGGGCAGCGCCGCCACCAGCACCACCACGGTCAGGGTAAAGCGCTCCAGCGGCAGGCCCAAGGCCATCGCGCCCAGCCCCAGCAGCCCCACCAACACCGGGTGAAGTAGCAACTTGATCAGCGCAACCGGCACGTAGTCGGCAAGTGGTACGGGTTTGACGCTATTCATTTGAGAGCGCGCCAGCACCGCACCAATCGTGAACAAGGCCACCGGCGAGGCCGCATCGGCCAGCAGGCTGAGCGTGCCCATGACGGGTTTGGGCAAGGCAAAACCGACCGCGGAGGCCAGCGCACCCAGGGCAATGGCCCAGGGCAGCGGATTGGCCAGCACGCCTTTGAGCGCCAGGCGCGCCGCCCTGGCCGCACCGTGTTCGTCCGCACCATCAAGCCGCGACAGCGCGATGCACAGTGACGAGGTGACCAGCATGTCCACCGTGATGGTCACGATGGCCGGGCCCGCCGCCGGCGCACCGAGCAGGGCCACCAAGAGCGGCACGCCCATGAAACCGGTGTTGGGAAAGGCCGCCACCAGCGCCCCGAAAGAAGCGTCGTTCCAGCCCCGGGCTTTGCGTGTCAGCGCAATCGTCAGCGCCACCACCAAGAGCGCGCACAGCAGGTACAGCACCACCAGAGTCCCATCCAGCAGCTGCGCTATCGGCGTGCCGGCCCCAAAGCGGTACAGCATGCAGGGCAGCGCAAAGTACAGCACAAAGGTGTTGAGCCCCGGAATCGCCGCCTGCGGCAACAGCGTACGGCGGGCGGCGACATAGCCGCAGAGCACCAACGCAAAGAAAGGAAAGGTAACGAACAGAATGCTTAACACAAAGCCTATTGTCACCGGCAAACTTGGCACTCTCCCGACTGGCTATGATGCCCGCTGCCTTTGGCTGTTTTCTTTATCTCCGATTCACGCTTTTTCCGCCTTCTGCCTGCATGTCGCCTCCTTCTCCCGTTTCATCCGCCGGTTCCGGCCTCAACCTCGCCCAACAAGAAGCCGTCAACTACCTGCACGGCCCCTGCCTGGTGCTGGCCGGTGCTGGCTCGGGCAAGACGCGGGTGATCACGCACAAGATTGGCCGGCTGATTCAATCGGGGCTGAAGGCCGAGCAGATTGCCGCTATCACCTTCACCAACAAGGCCGCCGCCGAGATGCGCGAACGTGCCAAGAGCCTGATCGGCAAGCAGGCCAAGGGCGTGCTGATCTGCACCTTTCATGCGCTGGGCGTGCGCATGCTGCGGCAAGACGGCCAAGCGCTGGGCTTGAAGCAGCAGTTCTCGATTCTGGACAGTGATGACGTGACCAGCATCTTGAAAGACGCCGGCGGCAGCACCGACATAGCGACCGCGCGCCAGTGGCAGTGGACCATCAGCGCCTGGAAAAGCCAGGGGCTCAACGCCGCCCAGGCCGCCGCCCAGGCCAACAACGACGAAGAGCGCATGGTGGCGCGCGTCATGGCGCACTACGAAGAGCGCCTGAGCGCCTACCAGAGCGTGGACTTTGACGACCTGATTGGCCTGCCGCTCAAGCTGCTGAAAGAACACGAAGCGGTGCGCAACAAGTGGCAGGACGCGCTGGGCCATGTGCTGGTCGATGAATACCAGGACACCAACGCCACGCAGTATGAGGTGCTGAAACTGCTGGTAGGTAGCCGTGGACGCTTTACCGCTGTGGGTGACGACGACCAGTCGATTTACGGCTGGCGCGGCGCTACGCTGGACAACCTGAAGAAACTGCCGCAGGACTACCCCAACCTCAAGGTCGTCAAGCTGGAGCAGAACTACCGCTCGACCAGCGCCATCCTGCGCGCGGCCAACAACGTGATTGGCCCCAACCCCAAGCTGTTTCCCAAAACCTTGTTCAGCGAACTCGGCGAGGGCGAACCGGTGCGCGTGGTCGATTGCGACAGCGAAGAGCACGAGGCCGAGCGCATCGTGGCGCGCATCCAGAGCCTGCGCGCGGGCGGCGAGCTGCAGGCCGTGGGCAGCCAGTACAAGGAGTGGAAAGACTTTTGCGTGCTCTACCGCGCCAACCACCAGGCCAAGCCGCTGGAAAAAGCCTTTCGCAAGGCGCAGATTCCCTACAAAGTGTCGGGCGGGCAAAGCTTTTTTGACCGCGCCGAAATCAAGGACCTGTGCAGCTGGATGGTCCTGCTGGTCAACAACGACAACAACCCGGCCTTCATGCGGTCGGTGACCACGCCCAAGCGCGGCATCGGCCACACCACGCTGGGCGCCTTGGGCACCTTTGCCGACCAGTACAAGCTCAGCCTGTTTGAAGCACTGTTCAGCAACTCGCTGGGCTCGGTGCTGCCAGCCAAGGCGGTCGGTTCGCTGCAGGAATTTGGCCGCTACCTGAACGACCTCGAATACCGTGCCAGGCGCACCGTGGGCGCGGAAGATGCGCGCATTTTCCTGACCGACTGGCTCAAGGAAATCGACTACGAAAAACACCTTTACGACGGTGAAGACAGCGAAAAAGTGGCCGCTGCACGCTGGAGCAATGTGATGGATTTTTGCGACTGGATGGCGCAGCGCTGCGGCGGGCAGATTGACGATGTGGCGGGCGTCACCACGGCCAAAGAAACCAAAACCATGCTCGAAGTGGTGCAGACGATTGCGCTGCTGTCCACCATCAGCGAGCGCGAAGGTGACCAGAATGTGGTAACGCTGTCCACCCTGCACGCCTCCAAGGGCCTGGAATGGCCGCATGTGGTGCTGGCCGGCTGCAACGAAGGCCTGCTGCCCTTCAAGCTCGAGGACGACGACGGCAGCAATACCGACAACATTGCGCTGCGCCTGCAGGAAGAGCGCCGCCTGATGTATGTGGGCATCACCCGGGCCCAGCGCACGCTGGCCGTGAACTGGCTGCGCCGGCGCAAAAAAAACCGCGACACCATCGCCGGCATCCCCAGCCGCTTTATTGCCGAAATGGCGCTGGACAAAACCACGGTGAAAGAAGACCCGCGCGAGAAAATCAAGGCCCTGCGCGCTGAATTTGCCAAGAAGGCGGCCGATGCGCAGGCGGCCGCTGCCGCCGCCGCGGCTTCCGAAGGGCGCTAAAACCGTATTTCGTTGGCCCTGCCAAGGTATTTTGCTTTTTATTCATGACCTCCTACCCCAGTCGATTTACTCTCTTTTTGATAGCTGCCTGTGCCCTTAGCACCTGGGCCAGCGCCCAAAAAACCCCTGAAACACCGTGCCCGTCGGCGCAGGGCATGAAAGCGGAGCAGCTATACGGCTTGTGGGCCGTGCGCTTTAGCAAGCCGCCCGCTGGCCTGCCGGAGCGCGCCACGCTACGGCTGGAGCGCCATGCCGAATTTTCGGAAAGCCTGGCCGGCACGGTCAGCCGCGACCTGGGTGCAGCGGCGGGCGCCAAAGCCATCGCCGGCCATGCCGCCAAGGCCGAGCTGGCCGGCGACCTGGAGGCCGGCATGCTGCTGCTCGACGAATCCTCCGACGGCATCAGCATCACCGGCACCTGGAATGGTGAAATGGTGGAGGGCTCCTGCGGCAAGGCGTTCCGGGGCAACTGGAAAGACACCAGCCCCAGCGCGGCTGCCGAGGCCCCCGATGTGCCCTTTACCTTGACCAAGCTACCTTGACCCAAGCGACTTTGACTGACTTGAGCCACCGGCAGCCAACACCATGACACTGAAGCTATCGACCCTTGCCTGCTGCCTGATGGGCGCCGGGCTGCTGGCGGGCGGCCTGGCGCAAGCGCAGACCACAGCCCCCCTCAACGCATTGCCGGGCCGTCCGTCCAGCATGGGCTGGCAGGCTTGCCACGCCCTGAAAAACGACCCCACGGCGCAACTGGCATGCTTTCAACAATGGGCGGATTCGCAATCTTCCGCCGGTGCGCCCACGGCAACCACCGCCCCGGCCAATCCGGCCACTGGCCAGCCGCAGGCCCAGGTGCTGCTGTTGCCCGCCTTGAACACCGATGCGCCCGACGGCAAGCCGATCGGCTGCAAGAACAACAATTACTCCGAGCTGTCCAAGTTCTGGGAACTGCAGCGCGGCACCGACTGCGACAACTTTGCCATCCGTGGCTACCGCCCCATCTCGCTGGCCGTGGTCACCGCTGACAGCGTGAACACCCAGCCGTCATCCCCTTCCGCGGGCCACACAGCGCTGACGGCGACGCCCTACAAGCGCACCGAAAACAAAATCCAGCTGTCGATCCGCACCAAGATCGCCAAGGGCCTGCTCAAAAGCGGCCCCAACGACGAGGACGACCACGACTCGCTGTGGTTTGGCTACACGCAGCAAAGCTACTGGCAGCTGTTCACCGCCGGGCTGTCGCGGCCGTTTCGCAACACCGACCACGAGCCCGAGCTGATTTACATCTATCCGCACCAGATTCCGCTGAACGGAGGCTGGAACTACCGGCTTTCCGGGCTGGGGCTGGTGCACCAGTCCAACGGCCAGTCGCTGCCGCTGTCACGCAGCTGGAACCGCGTCTACCTGATGGGCGCGGCCGATAAAGCCCTGGGCCAGGATTCCAGCCTGACGCTGCAGGGCCGCCTCTGGCAGCGGCTGCGTGAGAAAGCGGTCGATGACGACAACCCCGGCATCGAAAACTATGTGGGCCGCGCCGAACTGACCGGCCGCTGGCAAATCAACAAGGCCAATACCCTGGGCCTCACGCTGCGGCATTCGCTGCGCAAGGACGCCCGCGGTTCGGCCAGGTTTGACTGGATGATGTCTCCCGCTTCAACGCCCAACTACACCGGCCTGCGCTACCACGTGCAGTTGTTCAGCGGCTATGGCGACAACCTGTTGGACTACAACCGAAAGACCAACGTGCTGAGCGTGGGCCTGAGCCTGGTGGACTGGTAGCCAGTGTGGTGTTGCCCACTGGCGCGGCGCTAATTCGCCATCGTTTTAAGGCCTGGGAAGCTCTGCATAACTCCCCGCGAGTTCGTGTAGCTCGGTTCGGGATGGGCTGCAAGGCGCGTTTTGCAGCCAATAGCCTCACTATTGGCAATAAATGCAACGCCGCAGACCGCCCGAATCCG
>DASXRN010000240.1:0-7610 GCA_036506595.1 Polaromonas sp.
CCCAGAGCCGCCCAGCCCGCAGCGGCCACCGCCATGGAGTCGGCCTTCAGCAAGCTGGCCGCGCTGAAAAAGTAAGCGCCGTCGCCGAAAAGACAGCGGGACGCGGGTTTTCAAGGTCAAATCGGCAGCTAGCCCAGTAAACACGGGCGCAAGATGCTATCAAATATATAGCAGTTTTTTCACCTCAAGAACCTGACCCAGCCGTCCATGAAAGCCCTTCGCATCTACGCCGGCCCCAAGGCGCGCCGGCACATCGAACGAAACGGCCTGCGGCCGCAAGACATTGGCGTGGTGCCGGGAGCGGCGGGCGGCCCCAAGGGCTTGATTCTGGGGGCGCTGGACCGCTTTATTTTTGGCGAGTGGCTGGCAAGCTCAAGCCATGAGGTGCATCTGGTCGGCGCATCCATAGGCGCGTGGCGCATGGCTACCGCCTGCCTGAACGACCCCGTGGCGGCCTTTGAGCGACTGGAGCACGACTACATCCACCAGCATTACGAGCTGCAACCGGGCCAGAAGCGCCCGACCGCCGAGTTTGTCAGCGAGCAGTTTGGCCAGAGCCTGCAAAGTTTTTACGGTGGCAGGGTGCAGGAAGTGCTGAACCACCCGCGCTACAAACTGCACGTCGTCACTTCGCGCGGCCGCCATTTGCTGGGCCGCGAACATAAAGTAGCTACGCCGCTCGGTTACCTGGGCGCTTTTTTAAGCAACAGCGTGCACCGCAAGGCCATGGGTGCCTGGCTGGAGCGCGTGGTGTTTTCCAGCCAGAATGCGGCCCTGCCGTTTGCCACCAGCGACTACCGCACGCGCCAGGTTCCCCTCGACGAGGCCAACTTCAACCCGGCGCTGCAGGCCAGCTGCTCGATTCCCTTCGTGCTGCGCTCGGTGCACAACATTCCGGGCGCGCCACCGGGTGCCTACTGGGACGGCGGCATCACCGACTACCATCTGCACCTCAACTACGCTAGCAATTCGATAGCTGCTGGCGCAATTCCAGCAAGGGCTGGAGCTCAAAATGACTCACGCCCTGCCGGCCTGGTGCTGTACCCGCACTTCCAGAAAGCCGTGGTGCCCGGCTGGCTAGACAAAGGCCTGAAATGGCGCCACCGGCCCACGCATTTTCTGGACAACATGGTGCTGCTGGCGCCTGACCCGGCATGGGTCAAGACTTTGCCCAATGGCAAGTTACCCGATCGCACGGATTTCACGCGTTACGGTCCGGATTTGCACGGCAGGGTGAGGGCCTGGACTGCGGCCACAGCTGCCAGCGAACAGATGGCCGACGAGTGGCGGGCCTGGCTGGCGCGGCCCGAGCTCGCAATGCTTGAGGCGCTCTGAGCCACGGCAGTGCTGCACCGCAGGGGTAAATCCCTAAGCATTGCGCCTTGGGCGGCTCCCAGAATCGGGATTACTTAACGGAGACCTCATGTCGCAACCTTTCCTGTCCCGTCGTGCGTTCAACCTTTCGGCCGCCGCAGCGGCAGCCTCCATCGCCGCGCCTGCGTTCGCTCAATCAGCCTGGCCCAGCAAGCCGATCCGCATCATCGTGCCGTATACCCCCGGTGGCTTCACCGACCAGATGGCGCGGCTGGTGCAACAGGGGCTGCAGCAGCGGCTGGGCCAGCCTGTGATCATTGACAACAAGCCCGGTGCCAACAGCCTGATTGGCGTGGAGGCGCTGGCCAAGTCGCCGCCCGATGGCAGCACTTTCGGTGTTGTCATCGCGGCCTACGCGGCCAACACCACGCTCTACCCGAAGCTGCCTTATGACCCGAAAAAAGACCTGGTCGGCGTTTCGCTGATGGGCGTGTCACCGCTGCTGGCGGCCGTCAACAACAACGCGCCCTTCAAGACCGCGAAAGAGCTGATCGACTACGCGCGCGCCAACCCCGGCAAGATCAGCTTTGGCTCCTCGGGTAACGGCTCGGCCGCGCACCTGACCGGCGAGCTGTGGAAGGTGCTCACCAAGACCTATATGGTCCACATCCCTTACCGCGGCGCCGTGCCCGCGCTCACGGACCTGCTGGGCGGGCAGATCCAGCTCTTCTTCGACGCGCCAACGGGCCTCATCAACCAGGGCAAGGCCGGCAAGGTGCGACTGATCGGCGTCGCCAGCGACCGCCGCCTGCCCGCGGTGCCTGACGTGCCGACTTTCATCGAGCAGGGCTTTGCGGGCTTCACCGGCAGCACCTGGGCCGGCATGCTGGCGCCGGCCGGCACGCCGCGCGAGATCGTCAAGCGCATGTCTGACGAGGTGGCGCGCATCATCAAGAGCGACGAGACCAAAGCCAAATTGGAGGCCATGGGCACCTTCCCGGCGGGCAGCACGCCCGAAGAATTCGACGCCTTCATTGCGGCCGAAACCAGCAAGTGGGCCAAGGTGATCCAGACGGCGGGCGTCAAGGCGGAGTGAGTTATTCCAGTTCGCATTAAAAACGATAACTGCGTTGCTTAGCCTTGCCGTGCTGTAGCACTGTCTGCGGCGTCGCGCCTTGTTCTCGCTTCTAATGCGAACTGGAATTAGGCGCTATCGATTTAATAGCGGCTTACGCCCATGTGATATGGGCTACAGCCTGTTTTTCTCAAGAATTCTCAAAGTGAGGCTTCGAGCATCTGGCGGTAGTCGTCGCGCGTTGCCAAGCGTGGATTGGTTTTGTGGCAGTGGTCGGCCATCGCGCCGTCTATCACCTTCTCGAAGATGTCCGGCGTGACGCCGACCTCGGCCAGGCCGGCGGGCAAGCTGAGCCGCGCATTCATGTCGCGTATGGCCGCTCCGAGGTCAGCGGCCGAATCGAGGTGCATCGCCTGCGCCATGCGCTGCAGGCGCCGCTCCTTTCGCACCGATTCCGCGCCCGCGTTGAACTGGATGACCGCCGGCAGGAAGAGGGCGTTCAGCGTGCCGTGGTGCAGGCGCGGATCGACGCCGCCCAGGCTGTGGCTCAGCGAATGCACGCAGCCCAGGCCTTTCTGAAAGGCCATGGCGCCCTGCATGGAGGCGCTCATCATATTGAGGCGCGCTTCCCGGTCGCTGCCGTCACGCGTGGCACGCTCGATATGCGCCCAGCCGCGCTCCAGGCCATCAAGTGCAATACCGTCGGCCGGTGGGTTGAAGGCGGCCGACATGAAGGTTTCCATGCAGTGCGCCATCGCGTCCATGCCGGTGGCGGCGGTGAGCATGGCCGGCAAGCCCAGCGTGAGCTCCGGATCGCAAATCGCGGTTTTGGGCACCAGGTGCCAGGAATGAAAACCCAGCTTGCGGTGGTCGTCCACGATGATGATGGCGCCGCGCGCCACTTCGCTGCCGGTGCCGCTGGTGGTGGGCACGGCAATCAGCGGTGCGACGCGTTCGGTGATTCTGGCTGAGCCGCCTTCGATGGTGGCGTAGGTTGTCAGCGGGCCTTCGTGCGTGGCGGCAATCGCCACCCCTTTGGCGCAATCAATCGCCGAGCCGCCACCCACGGCAATCAAGCCGTCGCAACCGTGGGCCTTGTACAGCGCGGCTGCGGCACGTACCGCCGCTTCGGTCGGGTTGGAGGGTGTCTGGTCAAACACCGCGACGGTGATTCCTGGCAGGGCATCGAGCGCCTTCTGCAAAATACCCGCCGCCTTGACGCCGGGGTCGGTCACGATCAGGGGTTTGCTAATGCCCACACGCTCGCATTCCTGCTTGAGCAACTTGATCGCGCCAAATTCAAACTGGACTTGGGTGACGTAGTAGATGAAGGCCATGGTTTGCTGTCTCTATGTGTTTTAGGCGTTGTACGATGTGTGGCTATTACACACCCTAACTTTAATAGCAGGAGACAAACCATGCGTTGCAAGCAAACCCTGATGGCCGTCACTTTGGCGATAGCCAGCCTTCATGCCGGGGCCGAGTGCCTGACGGATGCCCAGGTGGATGACATGGCCGGACACATCGCGGCCAAAACACCCGCCGCAACGCCAGAGGGCCTGAGCGCAGCTGACGGTGCCTGCAGCCGCGCCAAGCTCAACGCACGGCTTGAAAAACGCTACGGCAAGGTCATTGGCTACAAAGCGGGCCTGACCAACCCCGCCGTGCAAAAGCGCTTTAACTCCGACCAGCCGGTGTGGGGCAAGCTCTATGAAGGCATGGTGTTGCCCAGCGGCTCTGTGGTGGATGCCACCTTTGGCGCGCGTCCGCTGTTTGAGGCCGACATGCTGGTGCGCGTGAAAAGCGCCGCCATCAACCAGGCCAAGACGCCCATGGAGGTACTGGAGTCCATCGATCAGGTGATCCCCTTCATCGAGCTGCCCGACCTGGTGGTGCAGGCGCCGCCCAAGCTCAATGGCGCGGCGGTCAGCGCCATCAACGTTGGCGCGCGGCTGGGCGTGGCCGGTACACCGATTGCTGTGCCCGTGACGCGCGCCGAGCGCTATGCCATGCTTGATGCCTTGCGCGATATGACCGTGGTGCTGGCCGACGGCAACGGCGCCGAGCTCGGTAAAGGCAAGGGCAGCGATATTCTCGAACACCCGCTGAATGCCGTGGTCTGGCTGGCCGGTGCCCTGGCGCAGGAGGGGATGACCATGAAACCGGGCGAGCTGATCAGCCTGGGATCGTTTTCGCCACTGCTGCCGCCCAAAGCCGGCTTGAAAGCCACTGTGACTTATCAGGGGTTGGCAGGGGCGCAGCCGGTCTCGGTCACGTTCAAGTAAATGCGCGTCAGCCCTCCACAAGCGCTGCTGACGCCCGCCATGCGGGACGTGCTCAGCCGGATGGCGCGCGCCGCCCGCCCGTCGCTTCACACGCTGACGCCCGAGCAGGCCCGCGCGGCGTATGAGGCCGGTGCGGGCGTACTGGAAATTCCAAAACCTGCACTGGCACGGGTGGAAGACTTCAGTATTCCGTTGCAGGGCGGCCAGAAAATAGCCGCACGCCTGTACGCACCGTCTGCCGAAAAACTGCCGGTGCTGCTGTACTTTCACGGCGGCGGCTTCACGATCGGCAGCATTGCCAGCCATGATGTGCTGTGTCGCCAGCTCAGCCATCTGGCAGGCTGCGCCGTGGTTTCCGTGGATTACCGGCTGGCACCCCAATACAAGTTCCCGACGGCGGCCAACGATGCCTGGGACGCCCTGCAGTGGCTGGCGGCGCACGCGCAAAGCCTGGGGCTGGACGTGTTGCGCCTGGCCGTGGGCGGCGACAGCGCGGGCGGCACCCTGGCCGCCATGTGCGCCGTCATGGCGCGCGATGCCGGCTTGCCGCTGGCGCTGCAACTGCTCATTTACCCCGGCTGCGCCGCGCACCAGGACACGCCTTCGCACCAGAAGTTTGCGCAGGGCTTTGTGCTGGAAGAGGCGCACATCACCTGGTTTTTCAACCTGTATGTGCGCAGCCCCGCCGACCGTGATGACTGGCGCTTTGCACCGCTTAACACGCCCGATGTGGACAACGTGGCGCCGGCCTGGGTCGGGCTGGCCGAATGCGACCCGCTGGTGGACGAGGGCGTGATGTATGCCGACAAGCTGCGCGCAGCGGGCGTGGCTGTGGATCTGGAAATTTACCGCGGCGTGACGCATGAGTTCATCAAGATGGGCCGCATCATTCCCGAAGCCCGCCAGGCGCATTTAGATGCGGCCAAGGCGCTCCGGCAGGCGTTTAGTTAGGGCCTGCTCACGCTAAAACGGGAGTGCGAAGGACATTGGAAAATACTTTGAACCCTAGCATTCAACGATGTTAACCGCCAGGCCACCGCGCGCGGTTTCCTTGTACTTGGTCATCATGTCGGCACCGGTTTCGCGCATGGTCTTGATGACTTTGTCCAGACTCACATGGTGGGTGCCGTCGCCATGCAAGGCCATGCGGGCGGCGTTGATGGCCTTGACCGAGGCAATGGCGTTGCGTTCTATGCAGGGGATCTGCACCAGCCCGCCCACCGGGTCGCAGGTCAGTCCCAGGTGGTGTTCCATGCCGATCTCGGCGGCGTTTTCCACCTGTTCGGGCGTGCCACCCATCACCGCGCACAGGGCGGCGGCCGCCATGGAGCAGGCCACGCCGACCTCGCCCTGGCAGCCAACTTCGGCCCCCGAGATCGAGGCATTTTCCTTGTACAGCATGCCAATGGCGGCTGCGGTCAGCAGGAAGTCGATCACGCCGCTGGACGTGGCCGTGGCAACGAAGCGCACGTAGTAGTGCAACACCGCCGGCACGATGCCCGCTGCGCCATTGGTCGGCGCCGTGACGACCCGGCCACCAGCGGCGTTTTCTTCGTTCACCGCCAAGGCATAGAGGTTCACCCAGTCCAGCACCTGCAGCGGGTCGCGCAGGGCGGCTTCGGGGTTGGAGCAGAGCTTGTTGTACAGGTCGGCCGCGCGGCGCTTGACTTTGAAGCCGCCGGGCAACACGCCCTGGGTGCGGCAACCGCGCACTACGCAGGCTTGCATCACGGCCCAGATTTTGTGCAGGCCCGCGTCGATGTCGGCATCGCTACGCCAATGCCGCTCGTTGCGGCGCATCAGTTCGGCAATCGACAAACCCGCCGTATTGCACTGCTGCAGCAGTTCGTCGCCGCTGTGGAAGGGGTAGGGCAGCACAGTGGTGTCGGGCGCCAGCACTTTCTGCTTCTCGCCGTCGGCCGCCACTTCGTCGCTGACCACAAAGCCGCCGCCTACCGAGTAGTAGCAGCGGTTGAGCAGCTCTGCACCTGCCGCGTCATAGGCCACACAACGCATGCCGTTGGGGTGGAAGGGCAGGGTCTCGCGGCGGTAGAACGCCAGGTGGTCTTTTTCCTTGAACAGCACCGGGTGCTGGCCCGCCAGCCGCAACTGGCCGGTGCTGCGGATCGCCTGCAGCAGCACCGGAATGGCCTCCACATCGACGCTTTCGGGGTCATGGCCTTCCAGACCCAACAGCACGGCTTTGTCGGTGCCGTGGCCTTTGCCGGTCGAGCCCAAAGAGCCGTACAGCTTGACTTCGACGCGCGCGCAGGCCGCAAGCAGCCCCTGGTGCGCCAGGCGGTCGGTGAACAGGCGCGCCGCCCGCATCGGGCCCACGGTATGCGAGCTGCTCGGGCCGATACCAATCTTGAAAATATCAAAAACACTGACGGCCATGGTGGGGGTCTCGCTTAGCGCTGTACGCTTTGGTATTGGGGATGCACGAAGAAGGGGGCGTCTGACCGGGGCAGAGCCGTCTTGCCGCGGATGGCGTCGGCCAGCTTTTCGGCCAGCATGATGGTGGGTGCATTCAGGTTGCCACTGACCACATCGGGCATGACAGATGCGTCCACCACGCGCAGGCCGGCCACGCCATGTACGCGGCCGTTGCCATCGGTCACTGCCATCTCGTCGTTGCCCATGCGGCAGGTGCAAGACGGGTGTAACGCACTTTCAGCATGCTCGCGGATGTGAGCGTCGATCTCGGCATCGGTCTGCACTGCCTGGGTGGGCGAGATGGCGTCACCGCGGAAGCGGTCAAAAGCTTTCTGCGCAAAGATCTCGCGGGTCAGGCGGATACCGGCGCGCATTTCCTTGCGGTCCTGTTCGGTGGCCATGTAGTTGAACAAGATGCGTGGCGGCTCTTTGGGGCTGACCGTGCGCAGCTTGACAGAGCCCCGGCTGGTCGGGCGCATCGGGCCCACATGGGCCTGGAA
>DASXRN010000241.1:0-8344 GCA_036506595.1 Polaromonas sp.
GGTGATGCGGGAAGCACTTCGGCTTGGTTCGTGTCACAAGGACACAGGTCTCCTAGCTACCCGACGGCATTATTGCCAGACTAGTTTTGCGAGTCAAGTTTTTTATTACGATTTATTGCCGTTTATTACGGTCGTCCAATATTTTCAAATTTGGATCGTGATTTCTTTGTGACCCCAATGGTCGTGAATGATTCGGATCATTGGAATGTCAAGAAATGTGGCGTGACATCGAATCGATTCGCGAGAGATCTAAATAGGCGTCATGTCACGCCACCAGGCACTTGAGCAACGCGCTGCAATACTGATAAAATTACTCTACAGAGTGTGAAAAAAAGCAATTGGCACCGACTAAAACCTAACGAGTTACACGTTAGGTTTGAACTCTCATAACCCAAAGTTGCCCGCGCAACCAACATCCATGCCGTCTAGGCTGGTAGCAAACGCCCACTTCATGTGGGCGTTTTGCTTTTGTGCCCACTCTGTGCCCATATCGTGCCCAGCCTGTGCCCACAAAATTTCTCAAAATTCAGTAGTGACCATTGGGCTATTTCTGTAGGTAGCCGTGTCACTGACCGACCGATGAGCGTCTCTGATCGTAGGGACGGTTGGATTCAAGTTCCGACAGACCTGATTTCAAAGACGTCTTTTTGCGGTGTCTGCGGTGGTGGTCTCCACAGGGGGGCATGTTTTCGATGACTTTGGCTACTTATGTAGTGTCCGACAGATTTTGTTCCCACGTTTCAACGTCAAAGGAATGTATTTGCGCAGGATTTTCAGCAGTTCAAGACTCGTTCGTTTGCTCAGTGATTTGGCCTCTGTGGAGGTTGATGCGTCGAGGCAGGACCTTTCGGAACGACTGGGCGAGTGGCTGGGCGTTTTCGATGCCATCACGCTCCATGCGGCGCACCAGTCGATCCATACGGTTGACGAAAAAAAGCCATCGGATCCGCTGTTGGCCAGACCCTTCGCCCTGGAAGAGGAATTTCATCGGGTGCGAACGGCCCTGGTGAAGGCCATCACGGCAAGCGGCGGTGCATCCCCTGCCAGCGGTAAACAAGTCAGGAACCCCGTATCCCAGCCAGAAGCCGCCGCGGAAACGGACGCTGGATATGCACCGTATCACCAGCGTTATCTCGACCAGCAACGTCACATGGCATTGAGGATTGATGCATTGCGTGCCCATGTCCGGCAAGCCATTTCGAAGGTCTCTCCGCAACTCGGGCAACTCGCAACCTTCGATGCCGTGATGGACAAAAGCCTCGGTGGTCGGGAGCAAAAACTGCTGTCAACGGTGCCCGTGCTGCTTGAGCGACGTTTCGAGCACTTGCGCAAAACCCACCAGCTCGGGCTGGACGCTGCGCAGCAACAGGACGTCTTCGGCAAGGAGATGCAGGAAGTCTTGCTGGCGGAACTGGAGGTCCGGTTGCAGCCGGTCGTGGGATTGATTGAAGCATTCAGCAACGAGGTTAAGAAGTAGCCATGAACAGGATTTTTTTTGCAGTCGCCTTCGCCATCGGTCTGATGACCGTGACCTGGGTGGGGTTGGGATTTGTCGGTTCGAGCTGGATCGCCCTGGTCATGACGGCGGTGATTGCCGGGGTCTATTTGCTGGGCGCGTTCGAAATCAGACAGTTTCGCGCTGCCACAGCCTCGCTGGCGGCGGCGCTTGCCGACATTCCTCAGCCGCTGTCGGACATCGGCGTCTGGCTAATCGGCGTACACCCTTCCCTGCAAAACTCCGTGCGTTTGCGGATCGAGGGTGAACGGGTCGCCTTGCCGGGCCCCGCGCTGACACCGTACCTGGTGGGGCTGCTGGTGATGCTGGGGATGCTCGGCACCTTCCTGGGCATGGTCGTGACCTTCAAGGGGGCCGTGTTCGCTCTGGAGGGCTCGACGGATCTTCACGCCATCCGGTCGGCGCTGGCTGCACCTATCAAGGGCCTGGGGCTTGCATTTGGCACCTCGGTGGCCGGGGTGGCCGCGTCGGCAATGCTGGGTCTGCTGTCGGCCATCAGCCGCCGCGAGAGGTTGGACGTCGCGCGGCAGCTGGACTCCCGTATTGCGACCGTCTTTCGGCCGTTTTCGCTCGCTCATCAGCGTCAGGAAACCTTCAAGGCGCTGCAGGTGCAGGCGCACGCCTTGCCTGATGTGGTCGGCAAGTTGCAGGCCATGATGGAGGGAATGGAACGCCGGAGCCAGCAGTTGAACGAGCAGCTGCTGGGCAGTCAGGCGCAGTTCCACCGTGAGGTGAGCGTCGCCTACACCGGTCTGGCCGACACCGTCGGGCAGTCCCTGAAAGACAGCCTGACGGCCAGCGCAAGGGTGGCGGGCGAGAGCATCAAGCCCGTGGTCGAGGCGGCGATGACGGAAATCGCGCAGGAATCGAAGCGCCTGCACGAGCGTGTGAGCGATGCGGCCCAGACACAGTTGAACGGCCTCACCAGCGCGTTCAGCGCCACCGCCCGCACCGTGTCCGAGACCTGGACGACGGCCCTCCAGAACCATGCGCGGACCAGCGAAAGCCAGGTCAATGGCCTGGACCGGGCACTGGCGGCCTTCACCGACACCTTCGAGCAGCGTTCCGGCGCGTTGCTGGCAACAGTCAACGAGGCCGTGTCCAGCTCGCAATCGGACCAGACCTCGGCGGATCGGCAGAGGCTGGAGGCCTGGATGCAGGCGCTGGAGTCCATGGCGGCCACGTTGCACGGCGAATGGCAGCGTGTCGGGGCACAGACGTTGGCCCAGCAACAGGCTGTGTGCGAGACGCTGGAGAAAACCGCCGGCGAGATCACTGAACGCACCAGCCACCAGGCAAGCCGGACCCTGGACGACATGGCACGCTTGCTGGACCGCTCCGAGGAGCTAGTTCGTTCGCGCATCGAGACCGAGGCCCACTGGACGCAGCAGCAGGGCGATCGCATGGATCAGCTGGCCAGTGTGTGGCGCACGGAACTTTGTGCGCTCAGGGACGAAGAGGCAACGCGCGGCAACGCCGCCGTTGAGCGGCTGGGCGAGCTGCAGGCGGCACTGGCCACGCATCTGGCCACACTTGGCTCCGCGCTGGAAGCGCCCATGACCCGCCTCATGCAAACAGCCTCCGAGGTGCCTCAGGCGGCGGCTGGCGTGATTGCGCAGTTGCGTCAGGAAATGAGCCGGCTCACCGAGCGGGACAACCTTGCACTAGAGGAGCGCACCGTCGTGATGGACAAGATCAATGCGCTGCTCCAGACCATCAACCAGGCCTCGGGCGAACAGCGGGCGGCCATTGAGTCGCTGGCCGCTTCTGCGGCGGCGGTGATGGACCAGGCCAGCCAGCAGTTTGCCGACACGCTGGGGGCGCAGGCGGGCAAGTCCGCAGAAGTGGCGGCGCAGGTGGTCGGCAGCGCGGTCGAGCTGTCGAGCCTGGGCGAATCCTTCAACCATGGCGTCCAGCTTTTCAACGCGACCAACGAGAAGCTGATTGAAAGCCTGCAGCGCATGGAAGGCACCATGAACCAGTCCATGGCGCGAAGTGACGAACAACTCGCCTACTACGTGGCGCAGGCGCGCGAGGTCATCGACCTCAGCATCACGTCGCAGCAGGGCGTTGTCGAAGACCTGCGCCAGCTCCACAGCAAGCAAGCCTCGCTGTCCGAGGGGGTCGCTCGATGATCGACCTTGACGAAAGGGGTGACGGCATGGAGCAGACCGCGCCGGTCTGGGCCGTTTTCGGGGACCTGATGTCGGGCTTGCTGGGCGCGTTCGTGCTGATCCTGGTCGGGGTGCTGGTGGTGCAGATGGACCTGATGGCCAACCTGGAGGCGGAGGTGCAAAAGCGCCGGGTGGAGGAGCAGCGCCGCATCGCCCTGGAAAAGGCCCTGGCCATTCCGCTGGCAACGGGCCGGGTCACGCTGAACAACGGACGCATTGGCATCAGTGGCAGCGTGTTATTCCCCCTGAACTCGGACCAGTTGCGTCCCGAAGGCCGGCTGCTGTTGAAGAGTCTCGTGCCCCCGTTGCAGGTGTACCTGGGTGAGCGCGATGAACTGTTGATGGTGAGCGGTTTTACCGACGACAAGCCCATCCAGGAAGGCAACCAGCGCTTCGCGGACAACCTGGCGCTGTCGGCCCAGCGCGCCCTGACGGTGACCCGTGCCCTGATCGAGGAAGGCATGCCGTCGTCCCGGGCCTTTGCCGCGGCCTTTGGCGCAGAGCAGCCGGTAGCCTCCAACACGGATGAAAAGGGACGCGCGCTGAACCGGCGCGTGGAAATGGCGCCGGTGCCCAAGTCCGCCAATGTGAAACCCTCCACCCATGAGTGAGTCGGGTCTCGCCGAAATGCCGCATTCGCAGCGGGATGGAGAAAAGTCGCTTCTGTCGTGGCATGCGTCCTTGCGAAACGAAGGAGCCCAGCGCCTCGATCCCGCGCGCTTTCATTACCTGGAGGTGCTGTCGCAGCGCGTGGACACAGCGCCAGGCGAGGTGCGACGCATCCTGGAAGGCAAGCTCAAAGTTGCACTGGCGGACTATGGCGAACGCTTCAGGCAGGCGCAGAAGGTGGCCAGCGACGAGTTGGCGAGCCTGTCAGCCAAGCATCCGGACCTGGCCCGTGAACTGCA
Source organism: Polaromonas sp. (assembly GCA_036506595.1). Taxonomy (GTDB): domain Bacteria; phylum Pseudomonadota; class Gammaproteobacteria; order Burkholderiales; family Burkholderiaceae_C; genus Polaromonas. The sequence goes on from DASXRN010000241.1 coordinate 4,599, forward strand.
CCGGCTTTTCGCGGCAGGCGATTACGGGGGCATGCGCCGGCTGGGCGCGCAATCGGCGTTCAACAGACCCTGCGCGCCGCTGGCCCAGCTGAACCAGTACATCCAGAACGTGAAGCAGGACGGCATCGATCGCCGCCTGGGGAGCAGTCTGCTCAGCGACATGGCGGCCAATTCTGAAATGGCGAGCGTCCGTCGCTTCAGGGAGGCGTGGTCCAGGATTGCTGCCGAAGACCAGGTGGACCAGGCCGTCGGGCGAGGGCCTGTCAACGCCGGCCCGCTGAATTCGCACATGCTTGTGCTTCGTTCCCTTGCGTTGATGCGCAAGCTGTCACCCGACTACCTGCGGCGCTTTCTGTCGCATGTGGATACCTTGCTGTGGCTCGATCAGGCGAACCAGAAATACACGCCGGTGAAGGCGAAACCGGCGCGTCGAAGCCGGCAAAAGAAATGAAGGCGAGTCGCATGTGATCTGGGTCCTGCTGCCTGTCGTGGCCGACCTAAAGTCCGGTTTTGCTGCAATGCGGCTGCTCGGTACGCTCCAAAGTTGACTTTGGATTTGACGGTCAGCTTTTGGCGGCGGTGACCGGCTCCAGTAGACTGATTGCGGCTGTAGCGGTGTTGGAAATACCGGTTCCAAACCGGTCATTCAGATTTACCTTTGAAAGTCGGCAATGCGGCGATGATTTCGATGACCTCGACGCCCGCCTGCTACGACCGGTCTCGCCCGCGTTGCGGTCATGAAAGCGATGTCGATGCTGCTCCTCTTCGCCTGCCGAACTCGATAGGCCGTGCGCCTATGGATAGACGAGTGCGCTCTGGAAATGCCCCCACTGTTCACCGACATGCATGCACGTCCCAATCACGGCCAACTCAGGCATTGGTTCGACAACGCAGGCGTCGTGGCCCCGCGGCGGACCAGCCTTCAGGCCGCATGCACCAGCAAGGCGACCCCCGACACGATGGCGAACACCTGCACGAAGGCCCGCAGAAAGCGCCCGTTGATCCGGTGATGCACCACTCGGCTGAGTCCGGCGCCGATGAGCAACGCCGGCAGCAGGCTCGTCGCGGCGGCAATTTGCGATGAATTGATGCGACCCGTCGCCAGCAACGTGGCCAGCGAGACAAGTTCGCCCACCAGAAAGCACAAGGCAATCGTGGAACGCATGGTAGGCGGCGCATGGTGCTGATAGACCAATGCCTGCGGCGGCCCGCCGATGCCCGTGGCGGTCTCCGTGATGCCGGTCACGAGCCCCGCCGCGACAAAGGCCGGGCGCCCGGGCGAGAAGGCCGGCATCATCAGCGTGACGAGTGCCGCGGCGACCGTCGAAAGCCCGACGAACAAGGCCAGATTTCGCGAGCTCAGCGCCGCCAGCACCCACAGGCCGCCCGCCGTCCCCAGAATGCGTCCGCCTGTGATCCAGCTCGCGCCGATGCGGTCGACCGCCGCGCGCTCGCGCCATACAACGTAGAGGTTCAAGGGCAGCATCAACACCAGCACGCACACCGGCAACAACTCCGGTCGCAGGATGCCGATCACCGGCGCGGCAATCAGGGCGAGACCGACGCCGGTCGCGCCCTGCACGAACGCAGCGAAGAGCACGACCAGCGAGATGAGGACGAGGTGTTCGATGCTCACAGCGCGGCCCCGCCGGCCGCGACGAGTTCGCGGTGCCGGGGCAATCGTACTTTCGGTGCAATTTGGTGCGTTTCAGAGCAAAAAGTCCAATTCCGAGAGGCACTTACGATTGCCACGCGATTTGTAAAGCATGAACATTGCAAGTCGCGGATTAGAAAAGAGTTTTTACCACTGACAGTGTCAATCTGCATCGAAAGTACGACTACCCCATGACGCGCGGCCCAATCCCATCTACACCGTCAGCATCGATGAAAAGCCCGGCGTGCAGGCCATCGGTCTGACCGCGCCCGATCTGCCGCCGGTGCCGGGAAAGGCGTGCGCCGTCGGGCGCGACTACGAATACGTTCGTCACGGCACGGTGCCGATTCTGGCCGGGATCGATTTGCACTCGGGGTACATCTTCGCCAACGTGGAGGACCGCCACCGCAGCGTCGAGTTCATCGGGCTGCTCAAGCAGATTGACGCGCACTACCCCGAGGAGGCCATCATCCGCGTGGTGCTGGACAACCACTCCGCCCACATCTCCAAGGAGACCATGGCCTATTTGGGCGAGCGCCCTGGGCGCTTCGAGTATGTTCATACGCCCAAGCATGGCTCTTGGCTCAACTTGATCGAGTGTGCTTTCTCGAAGATGGCGCGCACCTTCCTGCGACACATCCGGGTCACATCAAAAGAGGACCTGAAGAAACGCGTCCTCAAAGGCATTGCGGAGATCAATGCCGCACCTGTGGTATTTCGTTGGAACAAGTTCGACCTTGGTGTCACTTGATACGTATCGACTTTCACTGCTGTCCGGTTAAAAATTGAACAAAATCAACTGGTTAGCGTCGTCGGCCGGTTCCATTCGGGGGTCGTCGGCCTGCAAGGCGCATGACAGCTGGGTTTTCTCGAAAATCGAGACCGACAAGATTTGTAGACATGTGTAGAGAGAGGCATCGAGTTGAAGCTATTTCTTGACGATGGCGATCAGCACGTAAGTGGCCACCGCGCACCACACCTGCGTCTTCACCGCGTTCTCGCTGTTGCCCAGGAAATGCTTGATACGCAGATGCTGCTTGATCCACTTGAAGAACAACTCCACCTGCCAGCGGCTCTTGTACAGCGCGGCAATCGTCAACGCCGGAAGCGCCATGTTGTTGGTCAGAAACACCAGCGTCTTGCCCGACTCCGAATCCTTGAAGCGAATGCGCCGCAGATGCTCGGGATACTTCTTGGCCGGGTAGAAGCCATTGAGCAGCACGCGCTGATCGCGGACCACGCCGCTGCCCCGGTCCGCCGGCGCCGAGTACACGCGCCGCGCATCCATGCCCGCCTTGGCGCGTGTGACGAAGAAAGTGCCGGCGCGATGCATGCATACAAACGAGCGAAGTCCAGGTAGCCCCGATCCATCACGTAGAAGGCCCCCGCCTCCAGCGGCAGCAGGTCCAGCACATTCACGTCGCCCAGCTTGCCGTCGCTGATGTGGATGAAGGCGGGGATCGCGCCCCGCAGGTCCAGCAGCGTGTGCAGCTTGATGGCCGCCTTGGTCGATCGAAACGGCGCCCAGTCGAACAGGGACAGGCACAAATCGATGGTGCTGGAGTCCAGCGCGTAGACCGTGTTGTCCAGCTCGACCCCGAGCGGCTCGCTCGCGTAGAGCTTGCGCGCGCGTCGGATCAGCACGGCGGCCAGATCGGCCCAGATTCGCCAGTCGCGCCCTTCGTTGGCGTCGGCCAGCGTCGAGCGCCTGACCGCCGAGCGAAAGCCCATCGCATAAAGCTTGCTCGCATTGGCAGACAGGCTGGCTTCGATGTCGCGCAGGCTCTCGCGCCAGGTCAACTGGGCGAAGGCCATCGCGCGGAACTGCTCGGCGCACGAGAGGGTCCGCACACCCGAGTTGCCGTCGTAGCGCTGCACGATGGGCGAGAAGCTGGTCCACGGCACGAACTCCATCACTTGCGCAAACAGCGTCTTGCCGGCATTCATAGGAAGTCCCCAAAGCTGTCAACTTGGGGAAACTACCCAAAAAATCAGCGTCGAATTTCAAATCGGCACCAAATCAATTCGGCCCGCAACCCGCACCAGTGCTTGCTCTGGCGCTCGGCGGGCGGGATTTAACCGGACAGTAGTG
>DASXRN010000242.1:0-4562 GCA_036506595.1 Polaromonas sp.
GGCGCTGGCGCAACTGTCAAGGCGGGCGCGGGTGTGCAGGGTGGGGCCACTACGAGCCCTTAAGCGGCCATAACGCCCACGGTGCCTCGCGGTCCGGGGCGCTTTCAACATCAACGCAGCCAGCGCAGCACTTGCCGAAAGGTGGGTGCTGTGTTTTTTTGACTTGGTTGAAATGCGGTGTTTGTCCAGTACGGACGGGCACAATCAGCTATCAAAACAGTAGCGGTTGATGGCTGAACCAGGCCCCGCCATGGGGCCTGCACCGGCGTTTATTTCTTGTCTGGCAGCTCGATCTTGACTTCCAGCACATCGAGGTTGTCCTGGCGCTCCAGGTGCAGCTTGATGTCGTCGGGATCGATGCGCACATATTTGGCGATCACGGCGATCAGGTCGCGCTGCAGCGCCGGCAGGTAGTCGGGTTCGTGGCTGTTGCGGCCTGAGCGCTCGTGCGCCAGGATGATTTGCAGCCGCTCCTTGGCGACGCTGGCGGTTTGTTTCTTTTCACCGAGCAAAAAAGACAGGAATGAGGCCATGGCGTTTTACTTCCCCCCACCAAATACGCGTTTGAAGAAACCGGCTTTCTGCGCTTCAATAAAACGCAGCGGCTTGTCTTCGCCCATGAAGCGGGCAATCACGTCTTTGTAGGCTTCGGAGACGTCGCTGCCCGTCATGTGCACGGCGGGCACGCCCTGGTTGGAGGCCTGCAGCACCGACTCGGACTCGGGGATCACGCCGATCAGCTTGATGCGCAGGATGTCCTTGATGTCTTCGAGCGAGAGCATCTGGCCCTGGTCGACGCGGCTGGGGTTGTAGCGGGTGATCAGCAGGTGTTCCTTGATCGGGTCGCCGCCCTCCATGCCGCGCTTGGTCTTGCTCGACAGCATGCCCAGGATGCGGTCGGAGTCGCGCACCGACGAGACCTCGGGGTTGGTCACCACGAGCGCTTCGTCGGCAAAATGCATGGCCATCAGCGCGCCGGTTTCAATGCCGGCCGGCGAGTCGCAGATGATGTATTCAAAGTCCATGGCGGCCAGGTCGGTCAGCACTTTTTCGACGCCGTCCCGGCTCAGCGCTTCCTTGTCGCGGGTTTGCGAGGCGGCCAGCACATAGAGGTTGTCGCACTGCTTGTCCTTGATGAGCGCCTGGTTCAGGTTGGCTTCGCCCTGAATCACGTTGATCAGGTCGTACACCACGCGGCGTTCGCAGCCCATGATGAGGTCGAGGTTGCGCAGGCCGACGTCGAAGTCGATGACGGCGGTTTTGTGGCCGCGCAGGGCCAGGCCGGTTGCAAAGCTGGCGCTGGTGGTGGTTTTGCCTACGCCGCCTTTGCCGGAGGTGACCACAATGATTTTTGCCATTAGAGGGGTGTCCTTTTAAAAACTAAAGAGGGTGTCAGGTTGAGCAGGGGGAGAAAAGCGTGGGGGCCGACGAACGCCGCGCCGGGCCGCCCCAAGCAAGTTCAGCCCCCGAGGGGCTGGAGCCTGCGGCTCCAAAGCTGCTTGAGCAGGTTTGGACAGGCGACAGAGGCGAAGCGTCTCGCGAGCCGCGGCCTGCAAGGCCTCGCGTAGTACACGCAGTGACAAGCGTGGGGGCCATATTCACAACATGGCTTCCATTACCAGTTTGTCGCCGTCGGGGCCAGCCACCAGTCGCACCTGCGTGGGCTTGCCCTGCACGCTGGCGGGCAGCGGGTTTTCGCTGGTGCGGTAGACGCCGGCAATCGACAGCAGCTCGGCTTCCAGCGCCAGCGAGAAAATGCGGGCCTCGGTGTTGCCGCGGGCACCGGCCATGGCCTTGCCGCGCAGCGGTGCATACACATGGATGTGGCCGTCGGCAATCACTTCGGCACCGGCATTGACTATGGCCATGACCACGAGGTCACGGTCGCGCGCATACACCTGCTGGCCCGAGCGCAAAGGCTTGTTGATGACCAGGGCGCCCAGCGGTGCGGCGGCCGCAGGGGCTGGTTTTTGTGCTGTGGCGGGCGCGGCTGCAGCGCTGGGCCGGGCGTTTACCACGTGGGCGTCGGGCACGGGCAGCAGGCCGGCCTGCAGCGCAGCGGCCATCTGGGCGGGACTGCCGCCCTTGAAGGCGATCAGCACCAGCTGGTAGCTGCCCAGCAGACTGATGAGAGCGGGAAAGTCGATCTCAGCCTGCGCTGCTGCTGTAAGCGGCGAGAGGTCGATCACCAGCGGGTCCTGGTCAAAAAAATCGGGAATGTCGCCAAAGCGCAGCGTCAGCTCACGCGCCAGGGCGGCGAGGTCGGTGGACTTGAGCAACAACGCCACCAGGGGCAGGTTGGCGCTTTTGATCTCAAAGGTGGCCGGCGTGGTGGCCGCAATCGCAACAGTCATGGGTGGCAAAGCCGGAGGTGGCTGAAGAGGTGGCCAGGGGTGAAATGACGGGTAGTCGCAGAGGTTAGCGTAAAAAGAAGGAAAAATCGCGTCTGAGGGATTGTCGCACTTGTGAGCGGATGAAACGCCGGGGATACTCTGTCCGGATGCCGCCCTGGCGCGGCATTGAATGCCTGCGGGCCGTACCCATGTAAAACAGTCCCTCCGCGGTGCCCCCGTGCGCCAGTGTCTCACCCTGGATCTTCATGAACCTCTTGCCGCTGCTGATTGCCTCTGCCCTGCTTCATGTCTACGTGGGTGCGCGCATTGTGCCGGCGCTTACGGCGTTTCCGGGGGGCCAGCACTTGATGATCGGCGCTCTGTTGTTGTCCGCCCAGTTCATGCCGCTGGGCCTGCTGGCCCGGCGTGTGGCCAGGCCGCCGCTGTCCGATGTGCTGACATGGGTGGGTGTGCTGTTCATGGGCCTGTTTTCGTCGCTGCTGGTGCTGACGGTGGCGCGCGATGTGTCGTTGCTGGCGCTGTGGCTGGCCGATCTGCTGCTGCCGGGCAGGCTGCCGCTGGCGCAGTTGCGCGCGGGCTCGGCCGAAGCCGTGCCGATGCTGGGCCTGCTGGTGACGCTGCTGGGCTTTTTAAACGCCAGGCGCACGGCGGCGGTGGTGCGGGTGGACGTGCCCATCAAGGGCCTGCCTGCCGCGCTGCAGGGTTTTACACTGGCGCAGATCAGCGATATCCATGTGGGGCCCACCATCAAGCAGCGCTACCTGCGCCGCATTGTGGACAAGGTCAACGCGCTGGACGTTGATGTGGTGGCCATCACCGGCGACCTGGTGGACGGCAAGGTGAGTGAGCTGGCCGCGCAGGTGGCACCGCTGGCCGGGCTGCAGTCGCGCCACGGCACCTATTTTGTGACGGGTAACCATGAGTATTACTCGGGCGCGCAGGCCTGGATTGACGAGCTGCGGCGCCTGGGCCTCACGGTGCTGCTCAATGAGCATGTGGTGATTCAGCATGCCGACGCGCAGGGCCAGGCGAGCGCGCCGCTGGTGCTGGCGGGCGTGACGGATTACAACGCGGGCCATTTTGACCCGGCGCACCGCAGCGACCCCGAAGCCGCGCTCAGGGGCGCGCCGCCGGAGGCCGTGCGTGTGCTGCTGGCGCACCAGCCGCGCAGCGCAGTGGCGGCCGCCAGGGCGGGTTTTGACCTGCAGATTTCGGGCCATACGCACGGCGGGCAGTTTTGGCCGTGGAATTTGCTGGTGCGGTTTCAGCAGCCGTTCACGGCGGGGCTGCACAAGCTGCAAAACCTGTGGGTCTACACCAGCCGCGGCACCGGCTACTGGGGCCCGCCCAAGCGCTTTGGTGCGCCTTCTGAGATTACGGCGTTGCGGCTGGTGGCGGGTTGAGAGGGGTTTTGGCTTCTGGTCCAATGGATATGGGTGTGAGTAGCTATTTATTTGATAGCGACTGGCTTTCACTACCAGGCCGGGGGTAGCCCGGCGGCTACTCACTTTTCTTTGCTTCGCCAAAGAAAAGTAAGCAAAAGAAAGGCGACCCGCAGTCTGGGACCCTTCGCTGCGCTACGGGCAACTTGCGCTGCTCGATTACGGCGGGGGTCCGCAGAACTCGCTTCGCTCAAACAACTGCGGCCCTGATCCCGCCTCCATCTGCGCTGCTCAGCCCAGCCAGGACGGGGTGGGGGAAACAAATATAAAGTCAATGAAAATTCGGTGCTGACCCCAGTGAAGACGGGTGTAGTTTGCTACTAATTTAATAGCGTAACAAAGGAATCAACCGGCGGCTTTGGCCGGTTGTTGGGTCCTGGCCTCGGTGACCAGGTAAACCACGGCGGCCACGGCCAGCGGTGCCAGGTAGTAAATGACACGGTAGGCCACCAGCGCGGCCAGCAGATCGTGCCGGGGCATTTGCTGCGACAGCAAGGCCACGAACACGGCCTCCAGCACGCCCAGGCCGGCGGGGATATGGGCGATGACCGCGGCGATGGCGGCCAGCAGCAGCACGCTGACCACCGCCGAAAACTCGATGCGCTGTTGCAGCAGGATATAGATGATGCCGGACATGAGCAGCCAGTTGCCGGCGCCCATGACCAGCTGCAAACTGGCCAGCCCGAGCGAGGGCAAATCAATCACGTGGCCGCGCAGGCGCAGCGGGCCCAGGCGCGAAAAAGCGCACAAAGCGAGGTAGCCGGCG
>DASXRN010000243.1:0-7977 GCA_036506595.1 Polaromonas sp.
GACTGTCACTGCGAGGCCGCAGGCCGTGGCAGTCTACCTCTTCGTCATCGCGAGGCCCAAAGGGTCGGAACAAAACACTTTGCTGCCGAGGTCGACCAGGCAGGCGCCCGTGATGAGGCCTGCGTGCCGGTTCCGATGATGGTGATGCTCATGGGGCGAATCAAAGGGACGTAGTGGCTTGCCAGGGGTTTGCCAGCATCAGGCCGTCAATGTTTTCAAAGTCTTTGGTGTTGCGGGTGGCCACGGTCAGCCCGGCGGCCAGGGCAATCGCTGCAATTTGTGCGTCTTCTGTCGAAATGGGCTGTCCCTGCCGGGTGCGGGCCGCCACGAGGACGGCATAGTTTTTTGCGGCAGCTGCATCAAATTCAAGGCAGTGCCCGGCAAAGTCCTGCTCAAACATTTGCTCCGCAGCTACAGCCAATGCCGTGCGGCGTTTGCCTGCGGGCAGCAAGGCGATACCGGTGAGGATTTCGGCCTGGTTGACGGTACTGGTGTGCATGACGGCATGCGTGTTTTGAGCAAACCAGTCAACCACGGCCGCGGCTGGATGCTCGCGCATCAGCTCTGAGAGCACATTGGTATCGAGCAGGAAGCCACTGCTCATGGTTTGTCAAGCTCAGGCGGCGTGCGGGCGAGTTGCCGGGACGGAATGGGAAGAGACTCCACTTTCAAGCTGGCAAACCGGCGATTCACACGCTCGGCAAAGCTGATCTGTTCAGCCTGCTCGGGGGCGACGGTTTGTTGAAGAATTTGCCTGATTTCCTGTTCCATGGACCAGCCATGGCGGGCCGCTCGCACACGCAAGCTGTTCTTGACAGATTCATCGAGGTTTCGGACGGTGATGCTGGCCATGAGCGCGCTCCAGATGATTGCAATGATATCATTGTAATCATTGATGGATTGTGCTGCAGAAGTCGGCATGCGCCAGCGTCTGCGCTCCAGGTTTTGGCACATTGCGATGCCATTTAAGGCGTCGGCGTTCACCCCATTGGATTCAGGTCTGAAAAATCCGAAACTCCGTGTAGCCTTTGATACTTTGGTGCGTGCCAAACCGCTCCGCCAATGTCATGGCCCCCGCAGTCACGGCAAAGTAGTCATAGCTCACGGGTTTGTTACTTGCCATCAGGTACTGAAAATGGATTCGAAACTTGTCGCTGCGAATCGCGGCATAGTCTGAAGGCTCAAACATTTCGGCAAACCGGGGGGAAAGCAGCTTGGGTCTGTCCGTTTGCCGGGCTGCGTCGCTGATGCCGCAAGCCGCCACAGGGTCAACCAGGGCAAAACAGCACCCATCAGGTGGCGCTGTGAAGTCCAGCCAGTCAATGCCCCGGGCTGTCGCCAGCAGCTGTAAGTCATCACGAAAGGTTTGTGCCTGAGGCAGGCAGCCAAGCAAGGGCATCCACTGCCCCAATGTGAGGAAGGAAACAACCGGCCCACGTGCCCCGAGCTGCGGGTCCAGACGCAAGGCCTTTGCCAGCATGGACGCCGCCATCATGGTTCCGGAGCTATGCGCCACCACCAGAATTTCATCGTCTTCGTTACTCGCAAGGCGGTTTAGCAGCGTGTTGGCGTGCTGACTCAGCCGAGCGTCAAGCTCTGGCACTCGCCCTTGCGCCTGTTGCGCAGTGAAGGCATAGCTGCGCATCAGCCAGAACATGCTGTACTTTTTCTCCAGCCGGCGCCCGGCCTGAACCCCGGCAGCGACAGCGGCACAGGTCAATGCGCCCCCAGCCCAAGGCCCCCATGCTGACGATGCCACCGAGAAGACCAGTGCGGCCAGAAGCGGCAGACCCAGCAGCATGGCGAACAGCAGCACAAAGGGGGAAAACAGGGCGACCACCGGCGGCCAAGCCAGCTGCAGCATGCGCCAGAGCGCGCCGTGGCGAAGGTTGAGCCAGGTGGTGGTCACGATGTCCCAGCGTAGTCGCAGCTGATTGCGCGGCCAGTGTTCGCGCACGATGTCGTCCCAGCGCAAAAACTCGTAGCGCGTCTCTACCGTGTCTTCGGGAGAATCAGGGCCTTCTGGGTTGTGAGCGGTGACCTGCCAGAAGGCATTGCCCAGGACTGTTTTTTGGCGGCGCCCCACCTCAACCGACATGCCGGACACCTGAGCCTGCTTGGCCGCTTCATCCCGGTAAAGGGCGTGATAATGCGCCGCCCCTTTGGGGTCGAAGCCGCTGAGGTAAAAAACACAGCGTTTACGCACCCGGCCCATACCCGTTGAGGAGGAAGCTGGTGGCGAATTGAGGGGTTCGGCTGGCATCGGCTCAGAAGATGGTTTTCTTCTCAAGACCTTTTTCCAGCACCAGGTCAAGCACCGGCTGCTCGCGCTTGTTGGCGCGCTTGCAATGGTCTTTCTGAAGAAGGTCGGTCAGCCATATGACCGCGCGGGCCCAGCGGCGATGCCGAACACGCCAGGCATGTGAAGACACCGACTCCCATGCATAGCCGTTGAACACGGTTGCATTGACAAAATGATCCAGTGCCCTCACGCCTGAACGGCCGCGCTCGGTATGGCCAAAGATGCCCACCCACCACAAAATCAGGTAACCCAGCAGCGCCAATGGCACCACCACCGTCATCAGGGCAAAACCAGCCAGTCGTTCTTTCATGGGGCCTCTTTCACAGGATTGTCTGCAGTGCTCACGGGACCTCGCCGATGCAGCGTCAGCCGCACCCCGTTGGCCGAACGGATAGTGAGTCGCCCCACGGGTTGCGGCACATGTCCTGGGACCGCCTGCAAACGATAGTGGCGCACCACGCTCGACAAAATCAGCACGGCCTCCTGCAATGCGAACGCAGCACCTATGCACACCCTGGGGCCCATGCCAAACGGCAAATAGGCCTTTTGCAAAGACTCCCGAGACTGAGCGTCTCTGTAGCGGTCTGGGTTGAAGGCATCGGGCTGCCGCCACAAGTCACGGTGCCGGTGAATCAACCAGGGCGATATCACCACTGAAGCGCCCTTCTCAACGGTCTTGTCCCGCATGGGGCAGGTTTGCGCCGACTGACGCACCATGAAACCCACCGGGGGAAACAAACGCAAGGTTTCGCGGAATACATTCCAGGTCAACTCCAGCTGTTTCATGTCAGAGGAGCTCACCTCGCCATCAGCACTCAGTCCCGTGACCTCGGCGTGCATGCGCTCCTGAATATCGGGCGACTGGGCCACCAGGTACAAGGCCCATGTCAGCGCACTGGCCGAAGTTTCATGCCCGGCAAGAAACAGCATGGCCACCTGGTCGACCAATTCATCAAACGTAAATGGCGCGTTGCTGGCTGAATCCCGAGCGTTCAGAAAGGACTCCAGAATGTCTGACTGCTGCGCACCGTGGCCGGCGCGATGCGCTTCAAACCTGGGCCTCACCAGAGTTTCCAGCAAGCTGCGAATCTCTGCGGCGGCCCTACGACTGCGCCACACATCCCACGGCATCACCAGCCAGCGCAAGCCATAAATCGAAGGCAACAGCAACCTGGGTGCCAGTGATTGAAAACGCGCAAAAGCAGCAAAAATCCGGTGCGCTGCAGCGCCCTCCAGCGGCACCGAAAAGATGGTGCGAAAAATGATGTCCGCAGTGACATGCGTCATCTCAATTTCAACATCGTGCTCAGACGCATCCGGCAAGCTGCTCAGGCGCGCCAGCATGGTCTGCACCGCCTCGCGCATCACCGGAAAAGCCACCTGAACACGCGCCTGGGCAAATGCGGGCTCCATCATGGAGCGCTGTCGCGTCCATTGATCTCCATTGGTCGTAAAAATACTGTCCCCAAGCAAAGGGCGCAAGGCATCGCCCAGCAGTTCGCTTTTTGGGAAGGCGGCGGATTGCTCGGTCAGCACCTGCTTCACCAAAGCCGGCTCGTTCACCATATACAGATCCAGGCCCGGCAAGTGAACTTCACCCATTTGCATGCGATAGCTGCGCTCATACAAGCTATCCAGCCATGACCGGCGTGCACTGAAAAACATCAGCAAACGAGAAGCCTTGCTTTTTTTCGGTTGCGGGTAGGCGGGGCAGAAATGCGTCATGGCGGCGCCGATTATCGATGGGTGTAACGCGCAGCAAGGGTGCACGCACCCGCCGTTATCGCAAAATAGTCGTAGTCTGACGGCAACTCGCCAGCCATCAAATACTGCAAGTGCATGCGTCGTTTGTTTCGGTTGAGGTTGGCATACAAAGCAGGTTTGAACATGGTGTGAAAACGTGGTGAGCGCATCACCGGGCCGCGTTTGGCGTTGGATGGCAACACAAGTTTGCAAGCCTCGACGGGATTAACCAGCGCAAAACTTCCCCAGTCAGTGGGCGATGAGAAGTCCACCCAGGTCAAGCATTCGCTTTGGGCAAGCGCGCTGAGTTCCCTGCTGAAGGTTGTAGCCTGCGGCAATAGCCCCAGCATGGGGATGCAATGCCCCAGGGTCATAAGCGAGACAGCGGGGTAGCTGACTCCTCGCCCATCTCCTTCGGCTGCGCGAAGAGCTCTGGCCACCGCACTGACGGCCAAAATGCTGCCCACACTAAACCCGACGATGAGGATCTCGTCAACGTCGTTTGCGCGCATCTTCTTCGCAATGCGCTCAGCCATGGCATCCAGCCGCGCCTCCAGCTCGGGAAGCTGGCCGCATGCCTGTTTGCCCGTAAAACTGAAAATACGAACCAGCCATGTGGTGTTCAGCTTGTCTTCGAGTTTGCGTGTGCCCCATAGCACCAGCGCCAACAGCAGCAGGCCCACCGTCATGGCGACGGGCCAACTCGCGCCACTTGCCAGGAAAGCGGTCACCGCGCCTGTGCCCAGTCCCACGCCAAGTGCCAAGCCCCCTCCCAGCACGACAAGGGGATAAATCAGCCCCACCAGGGTCTTTCGAGATAACTTCCAGACTGTCGAAATCCCGCTGCTACCCAACATCAACGTGTATGCAAAAAAGCCGAGCAGCTGTCGCCAGATGCCGCGTGGCCAGTGCCGCCGAACAATGTCATCCCAACGGGAAAATTCGTATGTCGTTTCGCATCGCTTGGCATCCGGCGACTCGGCTGCGATTGTCCAGGTGCTGTTTCTGTTGGCGTCGCGCAGCCTTGGCCCAAGCTGCATTGCCATTCCATTCACGGCTGACTGTTTCAGTGCTTCTGCTTGGTAAAGGGAGTAATAGTGCGATGCTCCCTTGGGGTCAAAGCCACTTAAAAAAAATACATGCCTGCGCCAAAGGCCTTGATCTGGCAGTTTCATAGAGCAGTCTCCAGTACATTGCAAATGCTCTCGAGAGCCTTGTCGTGCATCACTTTCGCAGCCGCATCCCGGCAGGCACTTGCCACCCGCGCGCTGCCCAGCAGTTCGCGCAAACGGGGTGCCATGTCCGCATACTGCGGGTCGCGCGGCTTGACGGAAGCCGCCACGCCCAGCCGCTCAAGCCGCATGGCGTTGTCAAACTGGTCAAACCCCATGGGTGTCAGCAGTTGCGGCAGGGCGGCCCGCAGGGCCTGCGCGCTGTTGCCAATGCCGCCATGGTGCACCAGCGCCGCCGCGCGCGGCAACAGCAGCCGAAAGGGGGCATAGGCGCAGTAATGAACAGTCGGCGGCAAATCATTGGGTATCTGGCTGGCGTCCATTGTCAGCAAAACACCACGTCGGCCCAGTTCCATGCAGCTGCGCACCGCAGCCCTGAAAAAATCATGCCCGTGACCCATGGCGGAGCCAGGCGTGAACACAATAGGCGGCTCGCCAGCATCCAGAAAACGTGATAAATCCGCGTCCAGCCCCTGCACCGCATCACCGTCATACAGCGGAAATCCGGCTTGCTTGACCTGCTGGGGCCAATCGCCAGGTGCCGGTGCAAACCAGGCGGGGAATAAGGTCACCCCGGCTTGCGGCGAATGCACCCAATGCCCGAACACGCTTTGATGGATGGCGGGCAAGCCCAGCTGCGGTCGCAAGCGATGCAGGTCCTCGGCCACCATCGGCTCAAGTTTCCATTTGTCCAGCGCTTGCCAGGCAGCGGCACGCACTGTTTTTGGAACCCAACGGGGTACTCGCCAATGTGCCATGGTCAGAGGGTTCTCGCAGGATCGGAGCATGGTGGCTGCGGTGTATGCAGTAACCAAAGGCACTTTTAACTTCTCGTTGGCCAGTCGCGCGCCAAACATCAAAGGCGTTGCCAACACCACACAAGCGCCATGTGCGCCATTGGCCGCATGGTTTGCAATACGTTGGTAAACCGGCTCAATGGCATAGCGTGCCATGCGTCGCCACAACACGCCAAACCCATCAATCGGGTGCCAAAGCTTGGGACTCTTTATCGCATCTGCATAGTGATCAGGTGTACCTACCGGGTGAAACTTGAGCCCTGCGCGCCGAACCATGTCGGCAAACACCGGGTTCGTCATCACCTCGACTTCATGACCCCGCGCTTGCGCCGCCCGGCCAATCGCCAGAAATGGGTGTATGTCACCGGCGCTGCCCAAGGTCGGCAACAAGACTTTCATGACGTGTTTTTTTGTGCCTGGGCAAGTTTCACAAGCTTGCTTTCTCGCTCGCGGTCTTGAGCATTGTGATGCGTAGCGGTGAAGCCATGATCCGCCCACATGATGCCGCTATGGTAGGAAACACCAGGCAATCGCTTGTAAAAGCTTCCCAGATGCTGGGTATGAGAAATCAGGTAGGTCTTGAACGCCCGGTACAACGCGGCATTGGGAACGGCCAGATGGGCGTTCTTCCAGAAATTATCGAGAGGCCCCTGAAACGTCAAGCCCTGAATGTCATAGATGGATTCCCCGCAGACCTTGACGGGGACACCTTCACCCACGGCGCTCAACCCGACCGTGCTGTTCACGACCACCACGCCGCGTGCGTGCCGCAACAGCGTGGGCAAATGCTGGTCGTGAATGTAGTGGCATCGGCCTTCCAGCTGATGCTCCCGAGTCAGGCGCTGCACTAGGCGGGTGTAATCTGAATAGCCGCGATCCAGGGGGTGGTGCTTGATGGCGAGCAGGCTGCCCGTGGGCGCGTGCCGCGCGAAGGAGGCCATCGCCTCTTCAATGAACTGGTCCACCGATTCAAAATCGGAATGAACCGACATTTGCGCATCACCACGGGTTTGGAGCGACACCAGAAAGAAATTGCCTGAATTGTCCGCCACCAGTTTGGGCAATACATGCCGCTCTGACCAGTAGTAAAAAAACTTGCGCCAGTACGAATGCATCCAGAACGGAAAGTCTCCGAAGCCAAGACGCCGGTGATGCTGGTAACGCCTAAACCTGAACCGCATCAGACTGGCCGCCGCAAAATACAGCCCCCCCCATTTGGTCGCCTGACCATAGGTGCTACCCAGGGGCTGAGCATTGGGCAACTTGCGTTTGGGTTGGGCCAGGTAAAAGGCTGGATTGTCCGGCAATGACGAGTTGTTGTTAACCCCATCCCGCTCAAGCGTGATGTAGTCTGGCCGCAAATAGCCCTCTTCAAACACCCCCACATGAAGACCGCGCTGCCGGATCACCGCCATGGCGACCACATGCATCGGGCGGCAATCACCAAAAAGAAAAACCGTATCAATGCTCAGACGCGCCAACAAGTCACTGAAATAGGCGGGCCACGCGGCCAGTTCATCCGTGAAATTAAAAACTCGGGCAAAAGAGGCGTTCTTTGAGAAAAGCCAGTCACCGCCATTGAAGTTCACCTTGAACACCACCGCGCCGACCAGGGTCAGGTCGGTGGCAAAGCGCGCAAAGAACGGGCCCACAGGGCCCTGAAGCATCAGCACCCGCTTACCCTTGAACTCATTCAAACCATCACTGATCATTTTTTTTCTTCCCTAAACGATGCTTAACGATGCTTAGAGAGCAGGCAACTACAAACATACCAGTTTCGTCATTGCGAGCGCAGCGCGGCAATCCATTGCGCTGGCACTCCGGCATGGATCGCCACGCCCTGCGGCCTCGCGATGACGCGAAAAGGTAACTTTGCAATTTCGACATCCCTTACTGATGTTTA
>DASXRN010000244.1:0-6231 GCA_036506595.1 Polaromonas sp.
GTGAGCTGGTTCACGTTGGTGCCGTCCAGGCCCAGCTTGCGCCACCAGATGCCCAGACCATTGACCACGCCAGGCCGGGCGCGTTTGGAAACTTCGGCCTTGACCCGGTACGCGCCGCGCTGGTTGAACACCGTGACGATAGCGCCGCTGGCAATGCCGCGCGCCGCGGCGTCGTCGGCATGCATCTCCAGCACCGGCTCGCCTTCAATATCGCGCAGGCTTTTAACATTGACAAAGCTGGAGTTGAGAAAATTGCGCGCCGGCGGCGAGATCATGGCCAGCGGAAACTGGTCTGAGCTGCCCAGGGTTTCGTAGTTGGGCAGATGGTCGGGCAGGCCATCCAGACCCATGGCTTGCAGCCGCTCGCTGAAAAATTCGCACAGGCCCGAGGGCGTGGGAAAGTGGCCCTCGGCAAACGGCGCATCGGGCAGTTTCAGGGTGGCAAAGCCCTTGTCCAGCAGTTCATTGAAATCGACCTTGTCGCCATAGACCGCGCGGCACAGTGTCTCGTCATCGTCGGCAAAGCAGGGCTCGGTAAAACCCATGTGGGCCGCCAGCTCGCGAAAAATCTGCGTGTTGGGTTTGGCCTGGCCCAGCGGCACGATGGCCGGGCGATTGAGCAGCGCATCGGTGTGGCCGTAGGCGCTGTGCACATCCCAGTGCTCCAACTGCGTGGTGGCGGGCAGGATGTAGTCGGCGTAGTCGGCGGTGTCGGTCCGGAAATGCTCAAGCACCACGGTGAACAGGTCTTCGCGTGCAAAGCCCTGCACCACCTTGCCCGATTCGGGTGCCACCGCTACCGGGTTGCTGTTGTAAACGATGAGTGCTTCGATTTTCGGGCCGAACTGCGGTGAGCTGTCTTCGAGAAGGGCGTTGCCAATTGTGCTCATGTTGATGGTGCGGGGTAGGCGTCCTGCCAGCAGTTCAGGCCGCTGCAGCGCAGCCTTGTCAACCGGAAACTGGCCCGAACTGCTGAGCAGCACGCCACCGGCGCGGTGCCGCCAGGCGCCAATCAGCGCCGGCAGGCAGGCCACGGCACGGGCCGCATTGCCGCCGCCGCGCACGCGCTGCATGCCGTAGTTCAACCTGATCGCAGCGGGCTGCTGGTTGACAAGGCATTGGCCATAGTCGCGCGCCAGGTTTTTGATTTGTTCCACCGGCACACGGCAGACCTCGGCGGCGCGCCCAGGCGGCCATTGCAGCGCACGTTCCCTCAGCGCCGGCCAGCCCAGCGTGTGGCGGCCCAGGTAGTCGTGGTCCAGCCAGTCGTGGGTGATCAGCTCGTGCATCAGCGCCAGCGCCAGGGCGGCATCGGTGCCGGGCAGCAGCGCGATGTGTTCGTGGCATTTTTCGGCGGTTTCGCTCTTGCGCGGGTCTATGCAAATCAGTTTTGCGCCGTCGCGCTTGGCCTGTTGCACATAGCGCCAGAAGTGCAGGTTGCTGCCAATCGAGTTGCTGCCCCAGATGATGATGAGTTTGCTCTCGGCAAAAAACTCCACCCGCATGCCGACCTTGCCGCCCAGCGTTTGGGTAAAGCCTTCGCCGCCCGCCGTCGCGCAAATCGTGCGGTCCAGAAACGAAGCGCCGAGACGGTTGAAAAAGCGCCCGGCCATGCTTTCGCTTTGCACCTGGCCCATGGTGCCGGCATAGCTGTAGGGCACTATGGCCTCGGGGTTGCGCGCGGCGATGGCTTTCAGGCGGCTTGCAATGTCCGTGAGCGCTGCGTCCCAGCTCACAGGTTCAAATTGGCCCGCGCCCTTGGGCCCCACGCGCTTGAGCGGCTGCAGCAGGCGCTCGGGGTGGTAGCTGCGCTCGGTGTAGCGCGAGACCTTGTTGCACAGCACGCCGCCGGTCTGCGGGTGCTCGGGGTTGCCCTGCACCTTGATCGCCACGCCGTTTTCCACGGTCGTCAGCAGCGAGCAGGTATCGGGGCAGTCATGCGGGCAGGCGCCGCGCACCTGGACGGGCTGGCGGGTTTGGCTACTGGCTTTCACGAAACTGACGCTAGGGGAGATGCTGATGGTATTGCTCATGGCGTAACTTTATATTGACAGCCGTATCGGCCATCAGAAAGAGTGAGAGTGCAAATCATGACAACAGTCAAAAACGGCGGGCGGTTGCTCCTGGCCCAAGTGTCCATGGTAACGGCCTTGCTGGCCGCCGTGGCGACAGGGGCCAGCGCGCAGGAGGGCGTGAGCAAGACCACCGTCACGCTGGGGCAGTCGGTGGCCATGACCGGCCCGGCCGCGGTGCTGGCACTGCCGTTTGCGCAGGGGGCGAGGCTGTATTTTGAGCGGGTCAATGCGGCGGGCGGCATCCATGGCCGCAAGATTGAGCTGACGACCATGGACGATGTCGGCAACCCCGAAACAACCCTGGCCAATACCAAAAAGCTGCTGGACCAGCGGGTTTTCTCCTTGTTTGGCTATTACGGCTCACCCCAGGTGACGGTCGTCAACCCGCTGCTCAAGGACAGCGATTTGCTGTTGTTCGCCCCCATGGCGGCGGCCGATGAGCTGCGCGGCGCGGTGTTTCCCAATGTCTACTCGATCCGTCCGGGCTATTCGGAAGAGGCTGCCGCCATCACGCGCCATGCCAAAACGCTGGGCATGCGCAAGCTGGCCATATTGCATGCCAAGGATACCGAATCGCTGGCCGCTCTGGATTCTGCCGAACGCACCGTGGGCGGCCTGGGGGCCGACCTGTTGCTCAAGACGCCGCTGGAGAGTGTCGACAAGGCGCTGGCGGCCAAACCCGAATCGGTGCTGGTGATCAGTGACCCCAAGGGCGCGGCCATTGCCATCCGTGACTTGCGCAGCAAGGGCTACAAAGGGCCTATTTACGGATTTTCCAATACCGGGGAAAGCCTGCTGGCCGAGCAGCTGGGCGCAGCGGGCGCGGGCGTGGTGGTGGTGCGCGTGACGCCCAAGTCAGACAACGCCAAGAGCACGCTGGTGCGTGAGCTGCAGGCCGATGCGGCCGGGGCCAAGCTCGGCAAGTCCAATGTGTACATGCTGGAAGGCTATATCGCCGCCTGGGCCTACACCGAAGCCCTGCGCAAGGCCGGCAAGGAGCCCACGCGCGCCAAGCTGCGCAAGGCGCTGGACACGCTGCAGGAGCTCGATCTGGGCGGCTTCCGGATGCACTTTGACGGCGACCGCGTCGGCTCCAAGCTGGTTGAGCTCAGCCTGATCGACTCGACCGGCCGCGTGCGCGAATAATTCCATTTCCATTTCAATACGATATGTCGTTGCCCCGTCTTGCCGTGCTGCAGCACTGTCTGCGGCGGTGCGCCTGATCTCGCGTTGAACTGGAAACGGAATAAGCCCCAGCTCAGGTCAAATCACGGGCCGCCACCAGCCCGTGTTTTTGAACAAGCTGGTTTCGTTAGCTATATTTTTCATAGCTGATTGCGCCCATTTTGCGTGGGCTGCAGCTTCTTTTTTTCATGTAATGGCATCGGCGGCCCGAGAGGCTGATGCCAGTCAGTTATGCTTGACCGTCGCTTCCAGACCGGAGGCTTTCCCTCCCTTATTGATGTCTTTCTTGCCCTTATCCCTGCTGGCGTTGGTCCGGCTCATGCGGCCGCACCAGTGGCTTAAAAATGCCTTTGTGTTTGCCGGCCTGGTGTTCAGCCAAGCCTGGCTGAACGGGCCGCTGGCGCTGCGTGTCTTTTATGCCTTCGCCGCGTTTTGCTGCCTCTCCAGCATGGTCTACATCGTCAATGACTGGCATGACCGCGGCAGCGATTTCCTGCACCCGACAAAACGCCACCGGCCGCTGGCCAGCGGGGCGGTGTCGCCGTTGCTGGGCATGCTGCTGGCGGGCTTGCTGCTGGTGGCCGGGCTGTTGCTGGCCGCCGGCAACCGGACCCTGCTGCTGCTGCTGGGCGTGTATGTGGCGCTTAATCTGGCGTATTCGTGGCGGCTCAAGCAGGTGCCGGTGGTCGATGTGTCCATTATTGCCTCGGGCTTCATGCTCAGGCTGCTGGCGGGCACCGTGGCCGTGGGCATTCCGCCCTCGCGCTGGTTGCTGCTGACCGGGATTTTTGTCGCGCTGTTCCTGGGTTTTTCCAAGCGCAAGGCCGAGAGCTTTCATGACGAAATCAGCCAGCGCGCCGTGCTGGCGCATTACCCCGCCGCCTTGCTGGACACCTTCATGGCTGTCGCCATGGCCGCCACCGTGATCACCTACAGCCTGTTTGCCACCAGCCCAGAGGCGCAACTTCAGCACGGTGAGCGCCTGCTCTACACCGTGCCCGTCGTGATTTTTGCGATGCTGCGCTACACCTACCAGGTGCACCGTGGCCGGGGCGAAGACGTGGCGCGCGACCTGCTGCGCGACCCCTGGATTCTGGCGGCCGGCCTTGCCTGGCTGGCCATCTTTTTGAGCCGCCGGCTGTGACACCCGAAGACCCGCCGGTGGTTGCGGCCCCTGTCGCCCCTGTCGCCCGCTTGCCGGTAAAACAACTGCTGCTGGTGCTGGGCGTGGTGGCCACGGCCTACGCCGCCGCCCTGCTGGTGTGGGGCGACAGCCCCGGGGTGTCCTTGGCGCGCCTGTGGTCGTGGACGGGCGCGCAGGCGGCGGCCCTGTGCCTGCTCAATTACGCGCTGCGCGGCCTGCGCTGGCGGCTCTGGATGGCGCATTACGGGCGGCATTTTGGTCGGCTGCAGGGCCTGCGCCTGTACCTGGCGGGCTATGCGTTCACGCCCACGCCCGGCAACGTGGGTGAGGCGGTGCGCGGCCTGATGCTGGCGCGCAAACCCTTGGGTACGGCACAAAGCCTGGCGATCTTTGGGGCCGAGCGGCTGGCCGATTTGCTGTGCCTGCTGTTGCTGTGCCTGCCTGCGGTGTGGTGGGGCTTGACACATGGTGCCGTGCAGGCTGCGCCCGCCTTGCTGGTCTGGCTGCTCGCTGCGGGCCTGCTGGCGGTGGTGATTGCGCTGGGCCTGCTGTTCAGGTTTCGCGTTGCACCACTTCAACGTTTTGCGTGGCTGCACGAAGCCTGGCGTTGCCTGGAGGTGCGCCCCCTGCTGTGGTTTGCCTTGACCCTGGCCGCCTGGGCCGCGCAGGGTGTGGCGGTGTGGCTGATTTGCCGCGACTTCGGGGTTGACATGGCGCTGCTGACGGCCGCCGGTTTTTATGCCGTGGCCATGGTGGCCGGCGCCTTGTCAGCCTTGCCGGCCGGGCTGGGCGGCACCGAAGCCGTGCTCGCCGGCTTGCTGGTCGCGCAAAGCGCAACGCCGGCACAAGCCCTGACGATCACGGTGCTGGTGCGGCTGCTCACTTTGTGGCTGGCGGTGGCCATCGGTGTGGTGGCCCTGCTTTATAGTGCGGCCATTCGCAAGGACATCAGCCTCTCATGAACCCAGCCCTCGACCACCCCGCACCCGCCGATTTCCCCACCACATTGAGCCGCTGGCTGCTGGGGGTGGGGCTGGCCTCGCTGCTGCTGCGTTGCTGGATCGCCTTGACCTTTCCGATCAGCGGTGACGAGGCGCTGTTTTACTGGTGGGGCGTTTACCCCGACTGGGGTTACTCCGACCACCCGCCCATGGTGGGCTGGCTGATTGCCCTAGTGCGGGCCACGCTGGGCGACACGGTCTGGGCTATCCGCCTGCCGGTGGTGCTGTTGCCGCTGGCCCTGGGCGCCGCGCTGTGGTGGGCGCTCAAGCCCGTGGACCGCGTGCGCGCTGCCTGGGCCGTGCTGTTTTTCTGGCTGGCGCCGCTGAACTGGCTTAACACGCTGATCACCACCGACACGCCGCTGATTTTCTGGTCGGCGCTGTCGGTGGCGGCCTTGCTGCGGGCCGAGCGCCGCGAGCAGCTCGACCGCGTCGCCTACGGCCTCTATGCCCTGTCGGGCCTGTTTCTGGGCTGCGCGTTTTTATCCAAGTATTTCTCGGTGGTGCTGGGTTTTGCCTACCTCGTCTACTTTGCGCTGTACCGCCGCCAGCGGCTGGCGGGCTTTGCCCTGCTGGTGCTGTGCGCGCTGCCCGGCCCGGCCATCAACATCGCCTACAACATGTCGCACGGCTGGTCGAACATCATGTTCAACCTCTACAACCGCAATGAAGACGCGGCGTTTGAGTGGCGCAAGCCGCTGCTTTACCTGGGCATGATGGCCTACCTGATCACGCCCATGGCGCTGTGGCTGGCCTTCAAGTACCGCAAGGCCCTCGTAGCGACTGCATCGGCCCAGCGCCTGCTGGCCTGCCTGGTGATCGTGCC
>DASXRN010000245.1:0-3574 GCA_036506595.1 Polaromonas sp.
ACCTGTTTGATGAGGTGGAGACTGAAGTCCGGCAGTTTGCCAAGCGCAAAATTGAAGACCTGATTGATTCACGCGAGCCGCAGTTGCTGGCCGCCATCGTCAGCGATTTGCGAGTGATTAACGGCAACCGCGGCAAGCTGATCATCTTCAAGCTCGACGACAAGACCGATGTGCTGGAGGCGTCGGTCGATGATGCGGTGTTCAACGCCCACCGCAACCTGCTGAAAGACGACGAGCTGGTGATCGTGCAAGGCACGCTGCAGGGCGCATCCGAGCGCTTTGGCCGTCGCTTCAAGGTCACGCAGGTGTGGGATCTGGAGACGGCGCGCTGTAAGTTCGGCAAGTATCTGCGCGTGGCCGTCAATGGCACGGCGCCTGATATTGCACGCATGGTGAAAGACTTTCCGCCGCGCTCGGAAACGACGGAGCAGGGGGAGCTGAAGCGTGGTTTGCCGGTGCGCCTGAGCCTGCGGCGACAAAACGGATTACAGGGCGCGACCGCCGAGCTTCACCTGGGGGAAGCCGCCAAATTCTTCCCGACCGATGCGGCGCTGGCCAGCTGGATGGCGCAGGCCGACAAAGGCCTGGCCAGGATAGTTTATGAATGAAATCGGACTCTGGCCCATTAAATACGGGCGAGAGAAGCTATTGTTTTTATAGCAATTCTTTGGGCTTGAATCCCAAAAGCATCGGGGTTGGGACCACCCCATCAATGTCGCGCGGCATGGTGCCGGTCCGATCAATCGCTTTTAGTACCGCCTCATCCCACGCCTTGTTGCCGCTGGAAGTTACCAGGCGTCGACTGATGATGGTGCCATCGGATGTGGTGGTCACTAGAACCTCGGCCCTGGGGTTGCCCACAATGTCGTCCGTGAACACCACGTTGGGCTTGACTTTTGCTACGACCTTACCTGCGTAGCTAGCCGACGGCCCGCTGGATTTCTGGGCGCTGCCTTTAGCATCAGCGCTGCCCGTGGCGCCCGCAAGGCCCGCGATACGCCTGATGTTGTCCTGGCGCTGTTTCTCTGCCGCAGCCTCTGCCTGCTTTTGTTTGGCCTGGTCTTTGGCATCCTGTTTTTTGGCTTCCGCTTTCTGGGCTTCTTCCGCGGCTTTGCGTTTGGCCAGTTCTTCCTTGGCCTTCAGTTCTTTTTCTTTGTCCTTTTTCGCCTCAGCCTCTTTCTGCTGTTGTAACTTGCGCTTTTTCTCCCGTTCCAGCGCAATGTCCACATCGGGCGCGGGCGGCGTCACCTTGACTTCAGGCGTTTTCGGGGTGGGTGGTGGTGGCGGAGGCGGCGGTGCTTCGACCGGCCTGGGGGCCGCTTCTTGCGGTATGCTGGACCATAACTCGGCTTCAAAGGAAACCGCCTTGTCGCTGCGCTTCCAGTGGACGCCCCAGGTCAGGGCGATGATGAGCAGGGCATGCACAAATAGCGCCAGCCCCAGCGCGCGCAACGAGGCCGCAGTCGGAGGCGGGCCAAATTCAAGACGGTCTGCAGCGCTGGGCATGGTGCGATAGGGGTAGCTTGCCGCTCACTTGCCCGTTATTTACCGGTTTGTACCGACAGGCCCACACGCGACACGCCGGCTCTTTGCAGGCCGTCCATGACCTTCACCACGGTTTCGTACTTGATGGACTGGTCGGCGCTGATGACGACGGGTACCGCCTGTTCCCCGGCTTTGACGGCCGGCTCCATCTTCACAATGTCGGCGGCCACATTGCGCACATTGCTGGGCACGGAATCGGTCTTGAACTTGATCTGAATCGCTTCATCCTTGCTGATCAGGATCTGCATCGGGTTTTGCGGCTGGCTGGGGGCCTTGCCGACCTTGGGCAGGGCAATCATGCTGGGCGTAATCAGCGGTGCGGTGACCATGAAGATGATGAGCAGCACCAGCATGACGTCGATAAACGGCACCATGTTGATTTCACTGATGGTGCGGCGGCCCCGTCCGCGGGAAATGACAGCTGGCATGGCGGTTTCCTTTTAAGCCGACGGACGCAGCGAAGGGCCGCCCCTAGGAAAATTAGCCCCCAAGGGGCTGACGTCCGCGGCTCCAAGCCTGCCTGCGCAGGCTTGGACAGGCGACAGAGGCGAAGCGTCTCGCGAGCCGCGGCCTGCAAGGCCTCGCGGATTACACGAAGTGTTCTCGAAGAGCGGCGTAGCCAAAAGCGTGGGGGCCGACATTTTTAGTAACCCGAGGGCGACTGGGCGCCCAGGTTGCGCTGCAGGATGTTGGAGAACTCTTCAATGAAGGTCTCCAGCCGGTTGGCGATGCGGTCAATGTCGTGGGCGAAGCGGTTGTAGGCCACCACGGCTGGAATGGCCGCGAAGAGGCCAATGGCCGTGGCCACCAGCGCTTCGGCAATGCCGGGGGCTACCGTGGCCAGCGTCACCTGCTCCAGAGCCGCAAGCCCGGTGAAGGCGTGCATGATGCCCCAGACCGTGCCGAACAGGCCAACATAAGGCGAGACCGAGCCGACGGTGGCCAGAAACGACAGGTTGATCTCAATGGCATCGAGCTCGCGCTGGTAGCTGGCCCGCATGGCGCGGCGTGCGCCGTCCAGCAGGGTACCGACGTCGGCGATGCGGCGTTCGCGCAGCTTTTGGTACTCGCGCATGCCGCTGGCAAAAATGCGCTCCATCGGCCCCGAATGCTTGGCGTTTTGGGCCGCCCCTGCAAACAAGTCGTTCAGGCTGGTGCCCGACCAGAACTCGCGGTCGAAGTCGTCGGTGAGCTTTTGAACCTTTTTGAGCGCCACAACTTTCCTGAAAATCGCGGCCCAACTGGCAATGGATATGCCAATCAGCAGCGCCACCACAAACTGGACGACCCAGCTGGCGTTGAGAATGAGACTGACAATGGAAAGGTCTTGGTTCATGGGCGGTTCTCAAACGGTCAAGAATGGAAGCAGGAAAGAATGGATGCGGGAATGCGCGCGGGCTGCAGACTGGCGGCATCAACCCAGCCAATCCGTATCGTGCCCTCGCAGAGCAAAGTCGCGGTCTGGTTACTTGCATGCTCTGTTTTTGATAGCGCCTGCTGCTTGATTGTCATGGACGCGCGGCCTATTTCGACCATGCTGGCGGTAACAATCAGTTCATCGTCAAGGCGGGCAGGGCGGTGGTAGCGAATAGCGGTGTCGGTCACCACAAACATGCCGCCGGTGCTGTCTTTCAGGCGCTGTTGTTCAATGCCTAATGATCTGAGCCATTCCGTGCGCGAACGTTCAAAAAATTTCAGGTAGTTGGCGTAGAAAACGATGCCGCCGGCGTCGGTGTCTTCCCAATAGACGCGTACCGGCCACCGGAACTCGCTGTTTGGAGATGCCGTGGGAGGCACGCAATTTTCCGCCGGGCCGCCCCAAGGAAAATTAGCCCCCTCGGGGGGCAGCGCAGTACGCGAAGCGACAAGCGTGGGGGCCATATTCAACGCCCACCCGCCACGTCAAGCAGCGCGCCCGTGGTGTAGCTTGCCTGGTCACCCAGCAGCCAGACAATGGACTCCGCCACCTCCTGCGCCGTGCCGGCGCGTTGCATTGGCACCTGGGGCGCCAGATCCTGCGCGCGGTTGG
>DASXRN010000246.1:0-3246 GCA_036506595.1 Polaromonas sp.
GGATCACGTCGTCGATAAAGCCGCGCGCGCCGGCGACAAATGGGTTGGCAAAGCGGGCCTTGTATTCAGCCTCCTTGGCCGCCAGCTTGGCCGGGTCGCCCTTGTCCTCGCGGAAGATGATCTCCACCGCGCCCTTCGCCCCCATCACCGCGATCTCGGCGTTGGGCCAGGCGAAGTTGACGTCGCCGCGCAAATGCTTGGAGCTCATCACGTCATAGGCGCCGCCATAGGCTTTGCGCGTGATGACCGTGATCTTGGGCACCGTGCATTCGGCATAGGCGTACAGCAGCTTGGCGCCATGCTTGATGATGCCGCCGTACTCCTGGCTGGTGCCGGGCATGAAGCCGGGCACATCGACAAAAGTCACAACCGGAATGTTGAAGGCATCGCAAAAACGCACAAAGCGCGCGGCCTTGATGGAGCTTTTGATGTCCAGGCAGCCGGCCAGCACCAGCGGCTGGTTGGCGACGATGCCGACCGACTGACCTTCCATGCGCGCAAAGCCGATGATGATGTTCTTGGCGTACTCGGACTGGATCTCAAAAAAGTCGCCATCGTCCACCGTCTTGACGATGAGCTCCTTCATGTCGTAGGGCTTGTTCGGGTTGTCGGGCACCAGCGTGTCCAGGCTCAGGTCCATGCGGTTGGCCGGGTCGGCGCTGGGGCGTACCGGGGCTTTTTCGCGGTTGTTCAGCGGCAGGTAGTTGTAGAGCCTGCGCAGCATCAGCAGCGCTTCGACATCGTTCTCGAACGCCAGGTCGGCCACGCCGCTCTTGGTGGTGTGGCTGATGGCGCCGCCCAGTTCCTCGGCCGTCACTTCCTCATGCGTCACGGTCTTCACCACCTCGGGGCCGGTCACGAACATGTAGGAGCTGTCTTTCACCATGAAGATGAAGTCGGTCATGGCGGGCGAGTAAACCGCGCCGCCGGCGCTGGGGCCCATGATCATGCTGATCTGCGGAATCACGCCGCTGGCCATCACATTGCGCTGGAACACGTCGGCATAGCCGCCCAGCGAGGCCACGCCTTCCTGGATGCGCGCGCCGCCCGAGTCGTTCAGGCCAATCACCGGCGCACCGACCTTCATGGCCTGGTCCATCACCTTGCAGATCTTTTCGGCATGGGCTTCGGACAGCGCGCCGCCAAACACGGTGAAGTCCTGGCTGAAAACGAACACCAGGCGGCCGTTGATCATGCCGTAGCCCGTAACCACCCCGTCGCCCGGGATCTTGTTGGCCTCCATGCCGAAGTCGGTGCAGCGGTGCTCGACAAACATGTCCCATTCCTCGAACGTGCCTTCGTCGAGCAGCAGCTCCAGTCGTTCGCGCGCCGTGAGTTTGCCCTTGCCATGCTGGGCGTCAATGCGCTTCTGGCCACCGCCCAGGCGGGCCGCAGCGCGCTTTTTTTCGAGTTGTTCGAGGATGTCTTGCATGGTTTACCTTCTTTGCTCTTTCTGGATGCTGTTTATTTGATAGCTGCCTGCGCCCGTATTGATTGGGCTGCAAGCAGATTTCGCGCTGCAGTTGAGGCTGGAACCAGGCCGCTTTCCACCTGCGCCATCAGCGTCGGCAGCAAGGCGCCCACCGCCGGGTCCTGCCGGAACGCTTGTTTCAGCCCTGCGTCAATACGCTCCCACATCCAGGCGAGCGACTGATGCCGCCGGCGCTCTGGCAGCTTGCCATTGGCCGTTTGCAGGTTTTTGAACTGCGTCACTGCGGCCCAGAAAGCATCGACACCTTTGTTGTGCAGGGCGCTGAGCTGTATCACTTGCGGATGCCAGATTTTCTCGCCGTGGTGCGCATGGTCGGGGTGGCCGTGCAGGCCAAACAGCCGCATGGCGGACGTGATCTGCGCCTCGGCGCGCATGGCGGCATCGGCATCAATGTCAGCCTTGTTGATGATCACCAGGTCGGCCAACTCCATCACGCCCTTCTTGATGGCCTGCAAATCGTCACCGGCGTTGGGCAGTTGCATCAGCACAAACATGTCGGTCATGTTGGCCACGGCCGTCTCGCTCTGGCCCACGCCCACGGTTTCGACAATCACGACGTCATAGCCGGCGGCTTCGCACACCAGCATGGCTTCACGGGTTTTCTCGGCGACACCGCCCAGGGTGCCGCTCGATGGGCTGGGGCGTATGTAGGCGCGCTCATGCACCGACAGCTTTTCCATGCGGGTCTTGTCGCCGAGGATGGAGCCGCCCGAGACGGTGGACGACGGGTCTATGGTCAGCACGGCCACGCGGTGGCCCTGCGCGATGAGGTAAAGGCCCAGCACCTCAATGAAGGTGGATTTGCCGACGCCGGGCACGCCGCTGATGCCCAGGCGAAATGCCTTGCCGGTGTGCGGCAGCAAGGCGGTGAGCAGTTCGTCGCCCTGCGCGCGATGGTCGGCGCGGGTGGATTCGAGCAGGGTGATGGCCTTGGCGATGGCGCGGCGCTGGGCCTGGGCCGCACCGTGAACAATCGATTCGAGCATGCTCACGCCGGCACTCCGCACGGACGGTGCCAGCGGTAATCCAGATCAAACTCGCTTTCACCAACCTGAACGAAGCCATGGCGCAGGTAAAAGCGGTTGGCTGCGCTTTGTTTCAGTGCCGACAATGTGATGTCACAGTCTTGCAGTGCAGCCTGCGCCTTGGCCCAATCCAGCACCCACGCGCCTATGCCAGCACTTTGGAAAACGGGCCGAACGTACAGATGATCCAGCTGCAAGGTGCGCGGCTGCTGCCCGGATGCCGGGCGCAGCGTGATGTAACCCGCACGCTGGCCGTCCCGCACAATGTGTCGCATGTGTTCCGGCGCGAATCCGGCAGCCAGGCGCTCACGCGCACGGGCCGGATCAAAGCGCCCCAGGCGCTCAAGACTGTCGCGCAGGGCCTCAATGCGAATGGCCACCATCTCGTCGAAGTCGCCGGCAGCAACGGGAGTAAGCGAGAGCATGGCCTGGGTCACGCCTTCACTGCAGCCCTGATCTGCTCCAGCACATCCTTAGCACTGGCCGGAATCGGCGTACCCGGACCGTAAATGCCTTTCACGCCCGCCTCATACAGCATCTCGTAGTCCTGCCGCGGAATCACGCCGCCGACAAACACAATGATGTCGTCGGCCCCCTGCCTCTTCAACTCTTCGATGATGGCGGGCACCAGTGTCTTGTGCCCGGCAGCCAGCGTCGAAACCCCGACCGCATGCACGTCGTTTTCAATCGCCTGGCGGGCACATTCTTCGGGTGTCTGGAACAGCGGTC
>DASXRN010000247.1:0-8989 GCA_036506595.1 Polaromonas sp.
CTGCGCGAAAACACGCGTTCATGGCCGCTTGAACCCTGAACTTCTCCTCACCCTCCAGGCCTGCGCGGAATTCTGCAATTGGCTCAAATTTATAGCATCTTCGACACCACGAAACCCCATGACGAACGCAAGCACCACCGAACTGCGCTACCTGAGCGGCTTCGGCAACGAATACGCCACCGAAGCCGTGGCCGGGGCGCTGCCGCAAGGGCGCAACAGCCCGCAGCGCGCGCCCTTCGACCTCTACCCCGAGCTGATCTCGGGTACGGCCTTCACCGCGCCGCGCCACGAGAACCGCCGCAGCTGGCTCTACCGCCGCCAGCCCTCGGTGGTGGTGGGCCGCTACCAGCCCTACGTCCAGCCGCACTGGAACACCGGCGGCGACCGCGAGATTGCGCTGCCGCCCGAACCGCTGCGCTGGCACCCGATGCCCCTGGGCGACACGCAAGCCGACTTTATCGACGGCGTCCACACGCTCGCCGCCAACGGCGATGCCGAAACGCAGACCGGCGTGGCGGCCCATGTCTACCTCGCCAGCCGTTCGATGGAGCGCCGCGCCTTCGTCAATGCCGACGGCGAACTGCTCATCGTGCCGCAGCAGGGCCGGCTGTTGATCACCACCGAAATGGGTGTGCTCGACGTCAAACCCGGCGAGATCGCGCTGGTGCCGCGTGGCGTAGCGTTCAAGGTGGCATTGCCCGACGGCCCCTCACGCGGCTACCTCTGCGAAAACTACGGCGCCCAGTTCCGCCTGCCCGAGCTGGGGCCGATCGGCTCCAACGGTCTCGCCAACGCGCGCGACTTCCAGGCGCCCGTCGCGGCCTTCGAGGACGCGGGCGGCGGCTACGAGATCGTCAAGAAGTTCGGCGGCCGTTTCTGGTCGGCGCCGGCGAAACAGTCGCCCTTCAACGTGGTCGCCTGGCACGGCAACCTCGCGCCGGTGAAATACGACACGGCCAATTTCATGACCATCGGCTCGATCAGCTTCGACCACCCGGACCCGTCGATCTTCACCGTGTTGACCTCGCCGAGCGACACGCCCGGCACGGCCAACTGCGACTTCGTGATCTTCCCGCCGCGCTGGCTCGTGATGGAAGATACCTTCCGCCCGCCGTGGTACCACCGCAACCTGATGAGCGAGTTCATGGGGCTGGTCTATGGCGAATACGACGCCAAGCCCGGCGGCTTCAAGCCGGGCGGTGCCAGCCTGCACAACGGCATGGTCCCGCATGGCCCCGACGAAGAGGCCTTCGACAAGGCCAGCCACGCCGAACTCAAGCCCCAGAAGCTCGACAACACGCTGGCCTTCATGTTCGAAAGCCGCTATCGCTTCATCCCGACGGCCTGGGCGCTGCAAAGCCCCGCGCTCGACACCGACCACGCCGACTGCTGGGCCGGCCTCAAGGACCAATTCAAGCCATTGAGCGATGCCGGGCCACCTCAAGGCGCGAAGGCCCCCTCGGGGGGCAGCGCAGCACACGAAGTGGCAAGCGCGGGGGCAGTATGACCACATTGAATGCAACCCACGCGCCG
Source organism: Polaromonas sp. (assembly GCA_036506595.1). Lineage (GTDB taxonomy): Bacteria > Pseudomonadota > Gammaproteobacteria > Burkholderiales > Burkholderiaceae_C > Polaromonas. The sequence continues at coordinate 1,534 of DASXRN010000247.1, forward strand.
GAGCTGCGCAGCTGGGTCGCATCGGCCAACGCGGCCGGCTGCGATTTTCCGATCCAGAACCTGCCCTTCGGGCGCTTCCGGCCCGTCGGCAGCGGCGAAGCCTTCCGCATCGGCGTCGCGATCGGCGACCAGGTGCTCGACCTGCAGGCGACCGGCCTCGTCGACACCGACGACATGAACCTGCTGATGGCGAAGAGCCCGGCGGAGCGCCGGGCCCTGCGCAAGGCAATCTCCGCGGGCCTGGCCGAAGGCAGCGACAAGCAGGCCGCATGGACCCTGGCTCTGCTGGCCCAGTCGGCCGTCGAGATGACCGTTCCCTGCCGCATCGGCGACTACACCGACTTCTACACCGGCATCCACCACGCGACCACCGTCGGCAAGCTGTTCCGCCCCGACCAGCCCCTGATGCCCAACTACAAGTGGGTGCCCATCGGCTACCACGGCCGCGCTTCGTCAATTGGCGTGAGCGGCCAGAAGTTCAAGCGCCCTCGGGGCCAGACCAAGGCGCCCGATGCCGAGGCGCCTTCGTTCGGCCCTTCGAAGCGGCTCGACTACGAGCTGGAGCTGGGCTTCATCGTCGGGCAAGGCAATGCGCTCGGCGAACCGGTCGCCATCGGCGAGGCGGAGCAGCACCTGTTCGGCGTGACGCTGCTCAACGACTGGTCGGCGCGCGACCTGCAGGCCTGGGAATACCAGCCGCTCGGCCCCTTCCTGGCCAAGAACTTCGCGACCACGCTCTCGCCCTGGATCGTGACGCTGGAGGCGCTCGCGCCCTTCCGCGCGAAGTTCGAGCGCCCGGCCGGCGATCCGCAGCCGCTGCCCTACCTCGACTCGCCCGCCAACCGCGAGAGTGGCGCCCTCGACATCACGCTCGAGGTCTGGCTGCAGACCGCGAAGATGCGCCACGAGGGCGTCGCCGCCGTGCGCCTCACGTGCGGCAACACCACACAGGCCGCCTACTGGACCGCCGCGCAGCTGGTCGCGCACCACACGGTGAACGGCTGCAACCTGCAGCCGGGAGACCTGCTCGGCTCGGGCACGCTGTCGGGCCCGGCGCCCGGCGAAGCCGGTTCACTGCTGGAACTCACGCTGGGCGGCAAGCAACCCGTGACGTTGCCCAACGGTGAGCGCCGCACCTTCCTGGAAGACGGCGATACGCTCACGCTGCGCGGCTATTGCGAGCGCACCGGCGCCAGGCGCATCGGGCTCGGCGAAGTCAGCGGGACGGTGCTGGGCTGAGGCCATGCGCGTGACATAAGGGCCACAAGCCACCGCCTTTCCTGAACCCGGCCAGCGATGCAGCTAGCTGGCACAATCGTCGAACATTCATTCGACGATCTTTTTGTGACCGCCCCCGCCGCACCCGATACACTCGCCGACCTGCAGGCGCGCTACGGCCCGCGTTACCGCTGGCTGCTGCTGCTCTCCGTGATGCTGGGCACCATGGCCTCCATCATGTCGTCGACCATCGTCAACGTGGCGATTCCCGGCATAAGCCAGCATTTCACGCTGGGCCAGGAACGTGCGCAATGGGTCAGCTCGGGCTTCATGGTGGCCATGACGGTGTCCATGCTGACCACGCCCTGGCTGCTGGCGCGCTACGGCTACCGCCGCACCTACGCGGGCACCATGCTGCTGCTGATGGCCGGCGGCCTGGTCGGCGGCCTGGCCAACAGCTTCGGCCTGGTGCTGGGCGCGCGCGTGGCCGAAGGGCTGGCGGCCGGCATCGTGCAGCCGATTCCGGCCATCATCATCATGCGCGCCTTCGGGCCCCATGAGCAGGGCCGGGCCAGCGGCCTGTTTGGCATGGGCGTGGTGCTGGCCCCGGCGCTGGGCCCCAGCATTGGCGGCGTGCTGGTCGATTGGTTTGGCTGGCGCTCGATTTTCTTCATGGTGATTCCGCTGTGCCTGCTGTCGCTGTGGATGGCTTACCGCTATGTGCCGGTCACCGCACCCGGCGGCGTGGCCGCCAACCCCAAGGGTGCGATGATTGACTGGCGCGGCCTGCTGCTGGGTGCGGCAGGCACGCTGTGCCTGCTCAATGGCATGGTGGCGCTGCATGGCGGCAGCCTGCTGGAAGCTTTGGGCTTGCTGGGCGCTGCGCTGGCAGCCCTGCTGGCGTTTGTGGGCTGGCAAAAGCGCAGGGCCGCCAGCGGCGGTGCGCCGCTGATGAATCTGGCGCTGTTCGGCTACCGCCCTTTCGCCATGGGCAGCGTGGTGGCCTTTATTTATGGCACGGCGCTGTTTGGTTCCACCTACCTGCTGCCGGTCTACATGCAGGTGGGGCTGAAACTGTCGGCCTCGCATGTCGGCACCATCTTGTTGCCCGCCGGCCTGGTGCTGGCCGTCACCATTGCCGGCGTGGGGCGCCTGGCCGACAGACGGCCGACCTGGCTGCTGGTCAGCATCGGGCTGGGCTTGCTGGCGAGCTCGTTTGCGCTGATGCTGACCGTCACGCTGGCATCCGCGCTGTGGCTGCTGGTGATCTGGGCCATCCTGGGGCGCATAGGCCTGGGCTTTATCCTGCCTTCGCTGAATCTCGGATCGCTGCGGTCCCTGCCTGAAAACCTGCTGGCGCAAGGCGCCAGCGCCATCAATTTTTTGCGCATGCTGGGCGGCGCCATCGGCGTCAGCCTGTGCGGCATCGTGCTGGAATGGCGGCTGGCGGCGCATGGCGACGCATTGGCCAACGCCGGCAGCAGCCCGGCCCGGCTGGCGGCCTTTAACGAAGCCTTTTTAATGCTGGCCGCCTTGTGCGCGCTGGCGATGCTGGCCGCCTGGCAGCTGCGTGAATCAGCGCCGCCAGTCATGGCCACTCAACCGGAAGCCGACTAAACATGTGCCAGCTGCTTGGCATGAACTGCAACACGCCCACCGACGTGACCTTCAGCTTTCGCGGCTTTGCCCAGCGTGGCGGCCACACCGACCAGCATGCCGACGGCTGGGGCATTGCTTTTTTTGAGGGTGATGGCAGCCCGGACGGCGACAAGGGCCTGCGCCATTTTGTCGACCACCAACCGGCCTGCGCGTCGCCGGTGGCCGCGCTGATTGCCCGTTACCCGATCAAAAGCCGCAACGTCATCTCGCACATCCGCAAGGCCACGCAAGGCCGCGTCGCGCTCGAAAACTGCCACCCGTTTGTCAGGGAGCTGTGGGGGCGTTACTGGGTGTTTGCCCACAATGGCGACCTGAAAGATTTTGCGCCGCGCCTGCATGGCAGCTTCAGGCCGGTTGGCAGCACCGACAGTGAACGCGCTTTTTGCTGGATCATGCAGGAGCTGGCCAAATCCCATGCGGGCGTGCCCAGCGTGCAGGAACTCAGCATCACGCTGCGTGAGCTGGCGGGAAAAATAGCGCCCCACGGCACCTTCAATTGCTTGCTGAGCAACGGGCAGGCGCTCTGGGCGCACGCCTCCACCAGCCTGTATTACGTCGAGCGCAAGCACCCGTTCACCCACGCCACCCTGAGCGACGAAGACGTGAGCGTCAACTTTGCCGAGCACACCAGCCCTACAGACCGTATCGCCGTGGTGGTCACCGCCCCGTTGACCAGCAACGAAAACTGGACGGCCTTTGCGCCCGGCGAACTCAAGGTGTTTGTGGACGGCGCGCTGGCCGGCTAAGGCTTGAGCGTTGCCGCCCCTGGACAAGCGGGGCTTTGCCCGTTGAGCTGCTGGTGCTCCAGCGCAAAGCTGGCGGTGGCCTGGCCGACGCCGTTACCGTCACTGCGCCGCACGGTCACCACGTAAATGCTGTCGAAATCAGCGCCCTTCCAGTGCGGCACCGCGCTGGCCTGGCCGCCCATCCGGTCCAGCATGGCCCTGACCATTTCTTCGAGCAGGCGGTGCTCCCAGGCCACCAGCACCACCGCGTTTTGATAGCGCGGTGCGGCCAGCTCCTGCTGCAAGCCCTCGATGTTCTCGTAGCCAAACGAGGTGTTGATCGGCAGGCCCAGCTGCACGGCGGTGGGTGCCACGGTCAACAAGGGCCGCACATAGTTGTAAGTCTGGTCGCCGTCAGGCTTTTTCTCATGCGGGTCAGCCGCAAACACAAAATCAGGTTTGCCAAACTTGGCCAACAGCACCGCCGGCAAGGCCAGTGCCCGGTTCAGCCCCTGGCAGTTGACCTGGCCCAGTCCCTGGGCGGGTTTTTCTCCATGGCGGATAAAAATAATTTTCTGCTCGTTCAGGCCGGGTGACGGCGCCGCCCACGACAGCAGCGGCAGCATGGCCAGCAGCGGCACGCGGCCGCGCAAAATCCGCCTGAAGAGATTAGCGGTTGGCATGGTCATTCTTTGGTGCATGGCAAGTCAGGGCCAGTTTAGCGCGCGGCAGCGGCCTGCTCCAGCGCGGTGATGAACATGGCGGCCACATCAAAACCGGTCTGGTCAAAAATTTCCTGGAAGCAGGTCGGGCTGGTGACGTTGATCTCGGTCACATAGTCGCCAATCACATCGACACCGGCCAGCAGCAGGCCACGCGCGGCCAGCACCGGGCCCAGCGCCTCGGCAATCTCAAAGTCGCGCGTTGACAAGGCCTGCGCCACGCCCAGGCCGCCGGCCGCCAGATTGCCGCGCACCTCGCTGCCCTGCGGAATGCGCGCCAGGCAGTAAGGCACGGGCTTGCCGCCAATCACCAGCACGCGTTTGTCGCCCTGGGCGATCTCGGGCAAAAACTTTTGCACCATCACGCTTTGCGCACCGTGCTTGTTCAGCGTTTCGGTGATGCTGCCCAGGTTCAGGCCATCTTCCTTGACGCGAAAAATCCCAATGCCGCCCATGCCGTCCAGCGGCTTGAGGATGATGTCTTTGTGCTCGGCATGAAAGCGCTTGATGTCCGCCGCGCTGCGCGTGACCAAGGTCGGGCCGCTGAACTGCGCGAACTCCAGAATGGCGAGTTTTTCGGGGTGGTCGCGCAGCGCGCGCGGTTTGTTGAAGACCTTGGCGCCTTCGCGCTCGGCCTGCTCCAGCAAATGCGTGCTGTAGAAATACTCGCTGTCAAAGGGCGGGTCCTTGCGCATCACCACGGCATCAAAACCGGCCACGGCCTGCACCCCATCGGGGCGCGCCGGATCGGCGACAAACCAGCTTTCGGCATCGCCGGTCAGCGTGATGTGGCGCACCTGCGCCGTGACCTTGCCACCGGTTTGCCAGCTCATGTCCCGCGGCTCGCAGGCGCTGATGCGGTGGTCGCGCCTTTGCGCTTCGCGCATCATGGCAAAGGTCGTGTCTTTGTAGATTTTGAAAGACGCCAGCGGATCGGCAACAAAAAGAATGTTCATGATTGGGAGGTGTTCGGTAAATCTGCCAAGGCCACAGGCAATGGCGCGCGGCGCGCGTGCCCGTATTGTTGTACAAACAGCGCCAGCGCGCCGGCCACCACGCCCCAAAAGGCCGAACCGACACCGGCTATTACCACCCCCGAAAGCGTCACGAGGAAAGTGATGAGCGCGGCCTCGCGATGCGACTCATCCTTCACCGCTGCAGCCAGCCCGCTGCCAATCGTGCCCAGCAGTGCCAGCCCGGCAATCGCCACCACCAGCTCCCTGGGAAAGGCCGTCAGCAGGCCGGTGATGGCAGCGCCAAAAATCCCGATCACGATATAGATGGCACCACAAGACACGGCGGCGGTGTAGCGTTTGGCCGGGTCTTCGTGCGCTTCCTTGCCCATGCAAATGGCGGCGGTGATGGCGCTCAGGTTAAGCGCAAACGCGCCAAACGGGGCCAGCAGCAGCGTGGCCAGGCCGCTCAGCGTGATGATTTTGGAGACCGGTATGCCGCCATCCAGCGCGTCCGGGCCGTAACCGGCAGCCCGGATCGCCGCCACGCCCGGCAGGTTTTGCGAGGCCATGGTCACCACAAACAGCGGCAGCGCCAGGCTGACGACAGCGGCCAGCGTGAACTGCGGCGCCACAAACACCGGCATGGCAAAAGAAAAAGTTACTTCGCTCCAAGCCAGCTGGCCACGGGCTGCTACAAAAACAACAGCACCCAGCAGGGTCAGCACCACGGCATAACGCGGCATCAAGCGCTTGCCCGCCAGGTAACTCAGCAGCATCAGCAGCACCAGCGGCAGCGCGGTTTTCGCCGCCGCAAAGGCCTCAATGCCAAAGCGCGCCAGCACACCGGCCAGCAGCGCCGACGCAATCGCCACCGGAATGCGGTTCATGACTTTTTCAAACCAGCCCGTCACGCCAAACAGCGTGATGAGCGCAGCACTCACCATGAAAGCGGCCACCGCCTCGCCCATGCTGAACCCGCCCGCCAAGCCGGCCGTGGCCAGCACCGCCGCCCCCGGCGTGGACCAGGCCACCATCACCGGCTTCTTCAGCCACAGCGAAGGAACCACCGAACACAGCCCCATGCCGATACCCAGCGCCCACATCCACGAGGCAGTCTCGCCCGGCGTGGCATTGAAAGCCAGCGCCGCCTGGAAGACGATGGCGACCGAACTGGTAAAGCCAACGAGCACGGCGACAAAGCCGGCCGTGAAGGCGGAGAGATTGAGGTCTTTGAAAAATTGCATCCAGGGATTCTGGCAGGGTTGGGCGACCCTCGCTGAGGGGGGCGAATCCAGGTTAAAGCTGTGTTTCGTTTTGCCGCTGCAGTTCTCACGGCCAGGCCGGGTCTCGCCCCGGCGGGCGAGTTACTTTTCTTTGCTTCGCCAAAGAAACCTAACGAAAAGAAAGGCGAGCCGCAGTCAGGGCCGCTTCGCGGTTCCTTGCGCTGCTCGTGTCAGGTGGGGTCGGGCTCGAACTCGGCTTCGCCTCAGACAATCGCCCGCCCTTTTCCACCTGCCCCTGCGCTGCTTATATGGACGCCTCCCTTGTGGCAAGTGAATTTTGAAGTTTTGGTTCGGCGGATCAACTGCGGTCTTATATCCGGCCTTTAGATGCAGTCCGAACATGCCCGCTGCTGGCCCTGATGGTCAATTGCGAGGTCGGAGCCCATCTCAGCCGCGGGCTAAGCCCAAGGCTTGCCCAAGCACCGCAACAGCTTTACCGACCCACGGTCTGACCGCTTCACCATCACTTCATCGACTCACTCGCACACTCGTTACGGCGTCTGCCATGTTCTCTGTTTGAATTGTTGCCTGATGCCGCCAGCTATAGCGCTGCAGGCAGCACCATGGGGCACGGCGCACTGGACTTCCAGTGCCCGTCATAACTGCGCCCGTGAGCGACCAAAGCCCAGGCCGTTCGGGCCAGCTTGTGGGCCAGCGCGACCACCACCACATTGAAGGGTCGGCGCTCCAGCATCCGGGCGGCCCACTGGGGCGGGTTGGAGCAACTGAGCACGGATCGTGAGCCATTGATGAGCAGCTTGCGCACATAGGGGTCGCCCCGCTTGCTCAAGCCGCCGATGCGCACCTTGCCGCCGGTGCCGCTATGGCGTGGCGTCAGTCCCAGGCAGCAGGAGAACTCGCGCCCGTTGCGCCAAGGGGCGCCATCGCCGAGC
>DASXRN010000248.1:0-5405 GCA_036506595.1 Polaromonas sp.
GATTTGGGGGCGGCTGGCGGTCGGCTGCGTGCTCATGCGCGCTCAGGTGTGGCGAGTGCGATGACGCTGCCTACGCTGCCTTCACCCCCCAGCGCCCAGCAGGCGTTGATTAGCTCGCTGGTTCTGCCGGTGCCCAGAATCGCGTCCGACAGGTCCTGGAATTTCGCTTCCAGCTGGGTATCCGACATCGGGTTTTGCAGCGAGCCAATCGCGTGCTCGACGAACACTTGGACGCGGCGGCCATCTTTGAGCACAGCGGTCACGTCGGCGCTGGCCTCGTCAATCGAGTCATCGACGGTGGCGACGACCTTGCGGCGCAGCGCCACCATGTCGGCGCGGTTGACGATCTCGTCCGAAAACTCTTCTTCGGCGGCGCGGCCAAAAGTGAGGCCGGCCGCGCAGCCGTGGTAGACGCTGAACTTGGCCTGCAGGCCGTCGGCGGGTTCTTTCTTGCCGGTGAGTTCCAGCACCAGCGAGTGCACCTTGAGTTCGATGCGTTCGATCTGCTCGGGCGTGACACCCTGCGCGCGCAACTGCGCGCAGGCGTCGATGCTGGGGTGAATCACGATGCCGCAGGCAAAGGGCTTGTAGCTGTTGAAGGAAATCTCGAAACGCTGGCCCAGCTCGTGGGTGATTTCGTTCCAGTCGTTTTTGGTCGAGACGGTTTGCATCATGCCGCGCGGGGCTTCCAGCGCTTTCGGGCTGGCGGTGTAACCCTGGCTGGCGAGCAGCGCCGACATCAGGCCGGCCCGTGCGGCGGCGCCGGGGTGAAAGGGCTTGGTCATGGTGCCAAACTGCTCGCGCATGCCGACCGGCTGCGAGGCGGCAATGCCCAGCGCCATGGCGGTTTTTTGCACATCGAGCTTGAGCAAACGTGCGCAGGCCGCCGCCGCGCCCAGCGTGCCGGTGGAGCCGGTGATGTGCCAGCCGCGGTCGTAATGGTCGGGGTACATGGCGTTGCCGACGCGGCAGGCCACGTCAATGCCCAGCACCAGCGCGTCGATGACCTCGCGGCCCGAGCTGCCCGTGTGCTCGGCCAGCGCCAGCACCGCAGAGGCCACCGGCCCGGCCGGGTGGATGATGGTCTTGAGATGGGTGTCGTCAAAGTCAAAGGTGTGCGAGGTGATGCCGTTGAGCAGCGCCGCGCTGGCCATGTCGACCTTTTCACGGCGGCCCAGCACGCTGGCCTGCGCGGCGGGCTGCAGCAGCTTGACGGCATCCAGTGCCGCGTCGGCGGCCTCATGGTGGGCCGCGCCCACGGCGCAGCCCAGCCAGTTCATGAAGGTGCGGTGCGCCTCGTGGTCGACCGCGTCGCTCCAGCCGCGTGAGGGGTGGGTGGCAACGAACTGGGCCAGGATTTGCGTGATGGGGGGAGCGTTGTGGTCGGCGGTGACCTGGGTATTGCGGGCCATGGGGGTTTTCCGGAAAAGTGGGGTTGAGAAGCGAGAGAGATTTGCTATTGAATCAATAGCTGCTTGCGCCCATAAATGCTGGGCTGCAGGCATTATTTGTATAAATTTCGGGCTGAATCAGCTGTCCAGCTCGATCTTGCGGTCTTTGGCCAGCTTGCTCCAGCGTGCGATGTCGGTTTTGATGAAGGCCGCAAACTGTTCGGGCGACATCACCATGGGTTCAATCGCCTCGACGGCGAGTTTCTCGCGCAGGTCGGGCGCCTTGAGCACGGTGGCCAAGGTTTCATTGAGCTGTTTGACGATGGGTGCCGGGATGCCCGCAGGGCCGACCACGCCATACCATTGCTGCGCATCAAAACCCTTGAAGCCCGACTCGTCGAGCGTCGGCAAGTCCTTGAACTGGGGGTGGCGCGTGAGGCCAGTGACGGCCAGCGGGCGCACCCGGCCCGAGCGGATGTGCGGAATGGCGGCTGCCAGCCCCGGGAACATGGCTTGCGTCTGCCCGCCAATCAGGTCGGTGAAAGCCGGTGCAATGCCGCGGTAGGGGATGTGCACCATGAAGGAATTGATCTGCTGCTTGAACAGCTCCATGGTCAGGTGCGTGAGCGATCCCGCGCCGGCCGAGCCGTAGCTCACCCTGCCAGGGTTCTTTTTCAAGTAGTCGATGAACTCCTTGACCGTGGTGACGGGCAGGGCGGCGTTGACCACCAGCACATTGGGCGTGGCGCCAATCATGCCGATGGCGGTGAAGTCCTTGATCGGGTCATAAGGCAGCTTGCGCGTGGCCGGGCTGGTGCCGTGGGTGGCGACATAACCCTGCATCAGCGTGTAGCCATCGGGCGCGGCGCGGGCCGTGGTTTGGGCCGCAATCACGCCACCGCCGCCGCCCTGGTTGTCGACGATGAAGCTCTGCTTGAGCTGGTTGCCCCAGCGTTCGGTCACGGTGCGGCCCACCATGTCACTGCCGCCGCCGGCGGAGACCGGCACGATGTAGCGAATGGGTTTGGCCGGGTAGGCCGTCTGGGCCAGTGCCAGGCTGGGGGCGTAGATCAGGGCAGGGGCTGCCTGCAGCAGGGTGCGTCGTTTCATGGGTTTGTCTCCGGAGGGCATTTAAAAGTCAGGGATGTGCCGCTGCTGGTTGTGACCAGTCTTTGGGCTGCTTTTATTCGAGTGATAGTCAGGCGTTATTCGGTTTTGGGCGGCTCTGCGTCGACCAGGCGCGCGTAGGCATCGCCCACGTGGTGCGCCATCAGCGCCTCGCAGCGCGCGGCATCGGCATCGCGCAGGGCCTGCACGATCTCGACATGCTCGGCAATCGAGGCCTGCATGCCCATGTCCTGCGACAGATTTTTCAGGCGCGACAGGTGCAGCTTCTGCACGATGCCGCGGTAGGTGTCAGACAGCTGCCGGTTGCCGGCGGCTTCCACAATGGCCCAGTGAAAACGCAGGTTTTCAGTGTAGTAGCGCTGCACATCGTGCTGCCCGGCGGCCTGCTGCATGGCGTCAACCGAGGCCGTCAGCAGCGCCAGGAGGGCCTCGCGTTTTTCGGCAGCCAGCTGCGCGGCGCAGCGCCCGGCAAAGCCGTCTAGCAGCCCGCGCATCTGGTACAGGTCGCGAATTTCAGCGGCTTCGAGCTGCCGCACAAAAACGCCCGAATGCTTGCGTGCAACCACCAGCCCCGAGCTTTCCAGTTCACGCAGGGCCTCGCGCACCGGCACCCGCGAAACCTGCAGCCGGTTGGCCACATCGGGCTCGTTGATGCGCTGGCCCGGTGCCAGCACGCCTTTGAGAATCAACCCCAGCATGTCGTCGCGCACCAGCTTGGCCAGCGTGGTGTCGCGCACATCGCTAAAGCGGTCGGCAGAGGATTCGGTGAGCCAGGGCAGCATGAGGTGCAATCATTGGGATTTTATATATCGTATACGAAAATGGATAAATCACAAAATGGATTGCGGCGGGTTGTAGTAGGGGCTGGCAGGCTAGTGAGCGGACAGCGGCAAGGCGCAGGCAAGGAGGCCCTGCAGAATTTCGGGAAAGCCGCGCTGGCTGAGCGCGGCGCTGCGTTCAGGGCAGGCGCTTGTCGCCGCGGATGTCCCTGACCTCGCGCACTTCCACGTCAACCACGTCGCCGGCACGGCCGGGGGATGCCGTGCCTTCAGGGCGAGGCCCGCCCGGCCACATGCCTTGCGGCGAAAATTTCTGGAAGCGGCCGAACACCATGGCGGGCGCCGATTTGCGGCCCGTGATCAATGATTTGAGCAGGCTGAAAGCCACGACGATCAGCGCCGCCAGCAGCAGGCTGAGCGCAAAAACGGCGGCAAACAGGCCCAAAGCGAGTTTCAGGATAAAACGCAAAATTTGGCTAAAAACGCTGGGCACGTGAAAATCCTTTAAACCTCTGAATTGGAGGCGAAGGGCGCGATTTCAAGTTGCGCGGGCCGTTGGCAAATTACCAGCGGATGCCCACTTTAGCGAACAGTTTGCTCAATACAAACAGCGGGCCGACCCACAGGTATTGCAGATCTTCAAAAAACGAGGGCTTTTTACCCTCGATTTTATGACCTATGAATTGCATGACCCAGGCGCCCACAAAAATAGCGATCGAAATCTGCAACGCCCAGGGCCCCATGGCAAACACAAGCGCAAAGGTCAGCAGCGACCAAATCACCATGGCAATAAGGAACACCAGCGACAGACGCAGGTAATACACCATGCTGGCCGCCACAAACGCATAGGCCACATAGGGGTGCAGCGCAAACAGCATGCCGACCAGGCTGAGCATGATGAGCGGAATGGCGATGAAGTGAATCAGCTCGTTGCGCGGGTTCTGGTGGCTTTCGCCGTAGTGCGCGAGCAGCCGGTCAACTTTACGCGGTTCGCCATGAGCTGAAGCAGTGGAGTCGGTAGCAGTCGTCATGAGAAGATTCCCGAGTGGCAGAACTCCTTTGACTTTAATACGCCGGCCGCTTTAAGCAAGGGGCCGTGTCTCGGGTGTTTCCCTCGGGCGGCATGCTCAAGCCAGCAAGGCTTGGGCAAATTCGCGCGCGTTAAAGGTTTCCAGGTCTTCCAGTTTTTCGCCCACGCCAATAAAGTAGACCGGCACCGGACGCAGATTGGGCGAAGCCACTTGCCGCTCGCGCGCCCACAGCGCAATGGCGGCCAGCACGCCGCCCTTGGCCGTGCCGTCGAGCTTGGTCACGACCAGGCCGGTGAGCTGCAGGGCATCGTCAAAGGCCTTGACCTGGGCCAGCGCGTTCTGGCCGGTGTTGCCGTCAATGACAAGAAGCACCTCGTGAGGTGCCGTGGTGTCGGCTTTTTGCACGACGCGTTTGATCTTGCGCAGCTCCTCCATCAGGTGCAGCTGCGTGGGCAGGCGGCCGGCCGTGTCCACCAGCACCACGTCCTTGCCGCGCGCCTTGCCGGCACTCACGGCATCAAAGCTCACGGCGGCCGGGTCGCCGCCTTCCTGGCTGATGATCTCGACCGTGTTGCGGTCAGCCCAGACGCTGAGCTGCTCGCGTGCCGCCGCGCGAAAGGTGTCCGCCGCCGCCAGCAGCACCGAGGCGCCTTCGCTGGCCAGATGGCGGGTCAGCTTGCCGATCGACGTGGTTTTGCCTGCGCCATTGACCCCGGTGACCATGATCACGGTGGGCTGGAACTGCCCGATGACCAGCGGTTCCTCCAGCGGCTTGAGCAACTGGGCAATCGCCTCGACCAGCGCATTTTTAACCGCCACCGGATGCGTCATGCCGCCATCCTTGACCCGGCGCTTGACCTCGTCGAGCAGGTGCTCGGTGGCCTTTACGCCGGTGTCGGCCATCGGCAGGGCGGTTTCCAGGTCTTCGTAGAGGGCATCGTCAATGCGGCTGCCAGTGAACACGGTGGAAATGCTGGCGCCGGTTTTGCGCAGGCCGGCCTGCAGCTTGCTGAGCCAGCGCTGGCGCTCGGGCGCCACCGCGCCGGCATCCGCAGCGGGGGCGAGCGGAATGGCAA
>DASXRN010000249.1:0-3343 GCA_036506595.1 Polaromonas sp.
CCGGTGCGCATGATGCTGGCCAATGAGGAGCTGAAAACCGTGCTGGTCAGCATCCACATGTCGTTAAGAAGCGCCATCGAGGCCGTGACCTTTGACAATGTGCTGCAAACCCTGCGCATCACGCAGCAGGCCGTGAGCGCCGGCTTGGGCCGGCCGCCGCGCATCGCCGTGGCCGGCCTGAACCCGCACGCGGGCGAGGGCGGGCTGTTCGGCAGCGAAGAGCAAACGATCATCGCCCCGGCCATCGCCGCTGCCAGGGCCGAAGGGCTAGACGTCAGCGGCCCTTTTGCGCCCGACACGGTGTTCATGCGGGCCCGCAACACCCCGGCCAAGCCCGGCGAGTTTGATGTGGTGGTGGCGATGTACCACGACCAGGGCCTGATTCCGGTGAAATACCTGGGGGTGGAGCAGGGCGTCAACGTCACGCTGGGCCTGCCGCTGCTGCGTACCAGCCCTGACCACGGCACGGCGTTTGACATCGCCGGTTGCGGCCAGGCCGATGCCTCCAGCCTGCTGGCCGCCATCCGCATGGCGCGCCGGCTGGCTGCCCAGTCAATTAAAATTTAAAGAAAATCAGGCGCTAGCCTAATAAGAATGGGCGCGAGCAGCTATTCAATTGATAGCAACTGCGCCCCGGTGGAGCTCACTTTTTCAGGCTGTCGCGAATTTCCCGCAACAGCACGATGTCTTCCGCCGGCGCGGCCGGGGCGACGGGCGGCGCTTCTTTCCTGAGGCGGTTCATCTGCTTGACCATCATGAAGATGATGAAGGCCAGAATGGTGAAGTTCAGTGCCACCGTGATGAAGTTGCCATAGGCGAACACGGCGCCGGCCTTTTTGGCGTCGGCCAGCGGCAGCCCGGCGGCCTGCCCGGCCAGCGCGACGTAGTAGTTGGAGAAATCGAGCCCGCCAAAGATCTTGCTGACCAGCGGCATGATCAGGTCGCCGACGACCGAATCGACGATCTTGCCGAAGGCGCCGCCTATGATCACGCCAACGGCCAAGTCCATCACATTGCCCTTGAGGGCAAAGTCCTTGAATTCCTGCATCATTCCCATGGCGTTCTCCGGTTTTTGTTGATTGAGTCGCTGCTGATCGTGCTATTGCGACCTTCCGCAAAGCGATTATGCGGGCGGCCCCGGCTTATTTCCAACCGGTGCATACGCTCTGGCGGCAAACGAAATGGGAAGCCGCGTGTGAGGTCGCATGATGCGGCTTGCAGCGAACGCATGCACCAGGATCGGCTGCCGCGCCTTGAAAACCGGCTTCGCGCTCCGCTACAATTGCGGGTTGACCCCACTATGACCCTGGTAAGCCTATTTCAAGCCAGTTCTTGAAGGACTCTCATGACCCAAGCAAGCGTGAATGGTGTGCCGCACGGCGCCCCTGTAGATAAAGATAAAAGAAACTGGATCGTGGCTTCTTGCGCCGTTGGCGGCGCTGGTGTTGCTGCCGTTGCCGTGCCCTTTGTCAGTACTTTTCAGCCCTCCGAAAAAGCCAAGGCCGCTGGCGCCGCCGTTGAAGTTGATATTTCAGGTATCAAGCCCGGCGAGAAAATCACGGTTGAGTGGCGCGGCAAGCCGGTGTGGATTGTCAAGCGCACGCCCGCGCAGCTGGCCTCCCTGTCCAAGGTCGATGCCCTGCTGGCCGACCCCAAGTCCGAGCGCAAGCCGGATGAGTTGACCCCCAAATACGCCCGCAACGAAAACCGTTCCATCAAGCCCGAAACGCTGGTGGTGGTGGGCATCTGCTCGCACCTGGGCTGCTCGCCTTCCGACAAGTTCCAGCCTGGCGCCCAGCCTTCGCTGCCGGACGACTGGGCGGGCGGCTTTCTTTGCCCCTGCCACGGTTCCACCTTCGACATTGCCGGCCGCGTCTACAAAAACAAGCCTGCGCCCGACAACCTGGAAGTGCCGCCGCATATGTACCTGTCAGACACCCGCCTGCTGATTGGTGAAGATAAAAAGGCCTGAAGGCGCTTCAACCCCCTGAGCTCCTTCACAAGACCTTGCTGCCAGCGCCTGGCGTCCCGTTTCAGTACCGTGCCAGCGCTCGCCACAGACCCCCACCGAACCAGGATCAGTTATGGCTGAATTCAAAGAAATTTCCCCCGATGCCCCGCTCGCCGCCAAGGCGATGAATTGGGTCGACAACCGCTTCCCGGCGACCCAGCTCTACAAAGAGCACATGAGCGAGTATTACGCGCCCAAGAACTTCAACTTCTGGTACATCTTCGGCTCGCTGGCCATGCTGGTACTGGTGATCCAGATCGTCACCGGCATTTTCCTGACCATGCACTACAAGCCCGACGCGGCGCTGGCGTTTGGTTCGGTCGAGTACATCATGCGCGACGTGCCCTGGGGCTGGCTGATTCGCTACATGCACTCCACCGGCGCTTCGGCCTTTTTTGTGGTGGTTTACCTGCACATGTTCCGCGGCCTGATCTACGGCAGCTACCGCAAGCCGCGCGAGCTGGTCTGGATTTTCGGCTGCGCCATTTTCCTGTGCCTGATGGCTGAAGCCTTCATGGGCTACCTGCTGCCGTGGGGCCAGATGAGTTACTGGGGCGCCCAGGTGATCGTCAACCTGTTTGCCGCCATTCCCTTCATCGGTCCTGACCTGGCGCTGCTGATTCGCGGCGACTATGTGGTCGGTGACGCCACGCTGAACCGCTTCTTTGCCTTCCACGTGATTGCCGTGCCGCTGGTGCTGCTGGGCCTGGTGGTTGCGCACATCATTGCACTGCATGAAGTGGGCTCCAACAACCCCGATGGCGTTGAAATCAAGGGCCCCAATGCCCCCAAAGACGCCCAGGGCCATCCGCTGGACGGCATTCCCTTCCACCCCTACTACACAGTGCACGACATCTTTGGTGTCAGCGTGTTCCTGATGGTGTTTACCGCCATCATCTTCTTCGCGCCCGAGTTCGGCGGCTACTTCCTCGAATACAACAACTTCATTCCGGCCGACCCGTTGAAAACGCCCGCGCACATTGCGCCGGTCTGGTACTTCACGCCTTACTACTCCATGCTGCGCGCCATTACCAGCGAGATGGTGTATGCGCTGATCGCCTGCGTGCTGGCCGGTGCAGCGCTGGGCGTGGTCAAGGCCAAGATCGCCAGCCTGTTCAAGGCGCTCATCGTCGGCGCTGCCGTGCTGGTGGTGGCCGCCATGCTGCTGACCGATGCCAAGTTCTGGGGCGTGCTGGTGATGGGTGGTGCAGTCGTTATCCTGTTCTTCCTGCCCTGGCTGGACCACAGCGAAGTCAAATCGATCCGTTACCGCCCAAGCTGGAACAAGTACCTGTACTTCGTTTTCGTGATCAACTTCCTGGTGCTCGGTTA
>DASXRN010000250.1:0-9401 GCA_036506595.1 Polaromonas sp.
AGTTGCGCGACCAGTTCGACGCGGCGATACGGGTTGGCCGTGTAGTTTTTGATGTCGCTGCCCATGATCTTGGCGTTGCCGACGATGGTTTTCACGTTGTCCGGCGTGTTGATGCTGCTGCCGAACAGGCCAATCTCGAGCACCGTGCCCTCCACACCGCCGACGCTGACGTATTCGCCTACCTTGTAGGGGCGCAGCACCAGCAGGAAAATACCGGCCGCAAAATTGCCGAGCAGCCCGCCCCAGGCGGCGCCAATGGCCACGCCGGCGCCGGCCACCAGCGCCGCAAAACTGGTGGTTTCCACCCCGAAATAGCCCAGGATGGCTACGACGAGCACAATATTGAGCGCCACGGTGATGAAGCTCACCAGATAGCGCTGCACCGTCGGGTCAATTTCCTGCCGGGTCATGGCCGCGCCGACCAGGCGGGTCACCAGGTTGATCAGCCAGCGGCCAATGATGAAAACCGCAATCGCGCCCAAGGCCTTGAGGCCAAAGGCCACCAGGATAGGCTGCGCCTGATCGACCCAGCTGGTAATTTTTGTGCTGTCCATCCCGTTTCCTCCAAAATTTCGAATGTACGGTGGAATCCTGAAAGCTGGCTAGCACTCTGTCGGTCGCATGGCCGTGCGCGTAGCCGCCGGCCCACAGGTGCGTGAACTGGTTGCGGGGTCATCAAGAAAACGCTATTCGGTCGCCTGCCGACGCCGCGCCAGCCGCTCAGGCCGCCGTGGCCAGGTAATCGAGCGGCAGTTTCGTGGTGTACTTGATTTGCTCCATCGCAAAGCTGGAGCTCACATCGCCCAGGTCGGCGCCATTGATCAGGCGCTTGTAGACGCGGTCGTAGGCCGCGATGTCGGGCACCACCACGCGCAGCAGGTAGTCGGTCTGGCCGGCCATGCGGTAGAACTCCATCACCTCCGGAATCGACGACACCAGCTGGTGAAAGGCTTGCAGCCACTCGACGTTGTGGTGGCTGGTGCGCACCGAGACGAACACGGTCACGCCGACATTGAGGCGCTGCGGGTCGAGCAGCGCCACCCGCTTGCGGATCAGGCCCTTGGCTTCCAGGCGCTGGATGCGACGCCAGCACGGCGTGGCGCTCAGGCCGATGCGGCTGGCCAGCTCGGCCACCGGCACGGTGGCATCTTCCTGCAAGGCCTCGAGAATGGCCTGGTCAAACTTGTCCATGGTCGCCTGAAATAATTTGCCTCTAATGAATGCTATTTTGGCATTTAATACTCACATATACGGATTGAGTGGTTGAGTTTGCAATATTTTTCCAGCATTGGAAGCCTAAACTGCTTTCATGAATCTGCACGATCTTCCCCCTCAATGGACTTCTTCCGCCGGCCAGCACGACACCTTGCTGGTGCAAACCGGGCGCAACCCCGATGCCTTTGGCGGCCTGGTCAACACGCCGGTCTGCCGTGGTTCGACCATTCTTTCGACCACGCTCGAGGAGTGGGAGTCGCGCAAGCAGCCGGGCAACCCGATGGCCAGCTACGGCCGCTTCGGCACCGCCACCACGCGCTCTTTTGAAGCCGCGATGGCGGAGCTCGAAGGCGGGCATGCGGCCATCGTATTTCCTTCCGGCCTGGCCGCCTGCACCCATGCGATCCTGGCGGTGGCGCGGCCCGGCGACCATGTGCTCATGAGCGACAGCGTTTACGGCCCGACACGGCAGTTCGCCACCCGCGTGTTGAGCCGCCTGGGCATCGCGGTCGAGTTCTACGACCCGCTGATAGGCGGCGCCATCGCCGCCCTGCTGCGGCCCAACACCCGCGTGGTGTATGTGGAGTCGCCAGGCTCGCTGAGCTTCGAGGTGCAGGACGTGGGCGCCATCGCCGAAGAAGCGCACCGGCACGACGCCTTCGTGATCATGGACAACACCTGGGCCTCGCCGCTGTTCTTCAAGCCCTTCGAGCATGGCGTGGACATTTCGATCCAGGCCGCCACCAAGTACATCGTCGGCCATTCCGATGCGTTGCTGGGCGTGGCCACGGCCAACCGCCGCGCCTGGGAGCTGCTGCGCGAGGGCGCGCACGACTTCGGCCAGACCGCCGGCCCCGACGACATCTACCTGGCCTTGCGCGGGCTGCGCAGCCTGGCGGTGCGCCTGCGCCGACACCAGCAGAACGGCGAGATCCTGGCCGAGCGGCTGCGCGCCCATCCCGGCGTCCAGCAGGTGCTGCATCCGGCGCTGCCGGGCGACGCCAGCCATGCGCTGTGGCGGCGCGACTTTCTGGGGGCCAGCGGCTTGTTTGGCGTGGCGCTGCGGCCGCTGTCGCGCACCCAGCTCTCGACCTTTTTCGCCCGGCTCCAGCTGTTCGGCATCGGCCTGTCCTGGGGTGGCTATGAGAGCCTGGCCTTGCCGGTCGATGTGCCGACACGTTCGGTGCGCCAGCTTTCGCTCGCCGGGCCCCTGCTCCGCGTGCATGCCGGGCTTGAAGATGTGGACGACCTGATGCAGGACTTCTGTGCCGCGCTCGATGCGGCCTGCGCCAGCGCAGCCGCATGATTATTTGCTCGCGCCGCTGAAGCTGCACGGCGAAAACATGGCGGGTCTGCTGGCCCGCGTGAACCGCCAGGACTAACTGGCGCGTTCGGCTTGCCTACTCGGTAGCAGCGGCGCGCGCCAGGCGTTCGCTCTTCCAGTACACATCGTCGCCGCCGTTCATGCGGTTGAGCACGCGCGCCAGCACAAACAGCAAGTCGCTCAGGCGGTTCAGGTACTGGCGTGGCGCGTCTTTGAGCGGCTCCACCTTGCCCAGCGCCACCACGGCACGTTCGGCGCGGCGCGCCACGGTGCGGCACACATGGGCGAGCGAGGCGGCGCGCGAACCGGCCGGCAAAATGAATTCCGCCAGGCGCGGCAACTGGGCATTGTGCTCTTGCAGAGCGGCATCGAGCTGCGCCACGGCCTCCGCCTTGATCAGCTCATAGCCCGGAATCGACAGCTCGCCGCCCAGGTTGAACAGCTGGTGCTGCACCTCCACCAACAGCTCGCGCACGCCGGCCGGCAGCTCTTCGCACAGCAGCACGCCGATGTGCGAGTTCAGCTCATCGACATCGCCCATGGCGTGAACCCGCAGGCTGTCCTTGGAGACGCGCGTGTTGTCGCCCAGCCCGGTGGTGCCGTTGTCGCCGGTGCGCGTGGCGATCTGTGAAAGTCGGTTGGCCATGAAAGTCGTCCGTGGGAGGTGGTGAGGAAGCCGGCAGGTTACATCAGGAAAGCAGTTGTGCCCCGGCAACGCGAGATGTCAGCGAAGCAACATCCTGAAAAAGTGCTCACTTACTGTCGTGGAATGCGGTGCAATCAGGGTATGTTCAATTTCAAGAAGCTATTGCCATGACGCTTCAACAACATTTTATGCCTGCCGCTAAAACGCACCGAACCCTGTTGCTTGCTGCCTGTTTTCTGGCGGCGAGCCTGGGTGTGAGTGCCCAGACACCCGAACTCGCGCCATCACACAGCCTCACCTCGGTGACCGCTGTAGCAGCAGAGCCGCCATCGTCAGGCAAGCCCGTCGTCCATAGGCAGGCTGATGCCGCTTTTGACCGCGCTGACAGCAACCACGACGGAAAACTCAGCCGCGCCGAGGCCGAGCGCCTGCCCGCCATCTCATTGCGCTTCGACGAGCTGGATACCAACAAAGACCAGTTCCTCTCGCGCGAAGAGTTTGACAACGCGCTGAGGCCCTTAAGCCCCTAAACCCTTAAACCCTGATGCGGCTTGCGGGCAGCGCAAGCGTTTGTGGGTTCTCCCCTCCTCCCAAAAAGACAGCCTCCACTCCGAGGAAGGCTGTTGGGCTGGCCGTCATCGTCGAAATCAAGCGGTGACAACTGGCGGTTATTCGCCCGCAAGTCGTAAACTGTGCCGTGGCCCCATTGAACCCCGTTGAGCCCCGCTTAGCCCAGGAAACCCCATGAATGCACCGCTACCCGAACACCTGCTGCCCGAAATCCGCCAGCGCGAAACGCCCGCGGCGCTGCTGGACGCCCTCAAGGCCCGTTTTGCCGAACGCTGCTCCACCGCCCTGGTGGTGCGCGAGCAGCACGGGCGCGACGAGTCCTCGTTTGCCGCACCTCCGCCCGCCGCCGTGGTGTTTGCCGAAAGCACGCAAGACGTGGCCGATGCCGTGAAGCTGGCCAGCCAGTACAAGGTGCCGGTCATCCCGTTTGGCGTCGGCACCTCGCTCGAAGGCCATTTGCTGGCCGTGCAGGGCGGCATCAGCATTGATGTGGGCCGCATGAACCAGGTGCTGTCCATCAACGCCGAAGACCTGACCGTGACGGTGCAGCCCGGCGTGACGCGCAAGCAGCTCAATGAAGAGGTCAAGAGCACAGGCCTGTTTTTCCCGATTGATCCCGGCGCCGATGCGACGCTGGGCGGCATGAGCGCCACGCGCGCCAGCGGCACCAACGCCGTGCGCTACGGCACCATGCGCGAAAACGTGCTGGCGCTGGAAGTCGTCACCGCCAGCGGCGAGGTCATCCGCACCGGCACGCGCGCCAAAAAATCGTCGGCCGGCTACGACCTGACGCGCCTCATGGTGGGCAGCGAAGGCACGCTGGGCGTCATCACCGAAGTCACCGTCAAGCTCTACCCGCTGCCCGAAGCGATCTCGGCCGCGGTCTGCTCCTTCCCCAGCATTGAAGCGGCCGTGCGCACCACGATTGAGATCATCCAGCTGGGCGTGCCGATTGCGCGCGTGGAGCTGATAGACCACAACACCGTGCGCATGGTCAACGCCTACGCCAAGCTGGGTCTGCGTGAAGAGCCCATGCTGCTGATGGAGTTTCACGGCTCACCCGGCAGCGTCAAGGAACAGGCCGAACTGGTGCAGGAGATTGCCAGCGGCCACGATGGCAACGCCTTTGAATGGGCCAGCACACCCGAAGAGCGCACGCGGCTCTGGACCGCGCGGCACAACGCCTATTTCGCGGCGATCCAGTCCAAACCCGGCTGCCGCGCCATTTCCACCGACACCTGCGTGCCGATCTCGCGGCTGGCCGACTGCCTGCTGGAGTCGGTGGCCGAGGTCGATGCCAGCGGCCTTCCCTACTTCCTCGTCGGCCATGTGGGCGACGGCAACTTCCACTTCGGCTACCTGATCGATCCCAACAGTCCCGAAGAGCGCGAAGTGGCCGAAGCGCTGAACCACAAACTGGT
This sequence comes from Polaromonas sp., assembly GCA_036506595.1. GTDB lineage: Bacteria > Pseudomonadota > Gammaproteobacteria > Burkholderiales > Burkholderiaceae_C > Polaromonas. The sequence continues at coordinate 5,177 of DASXRN010000250.1, forward strand.
GAGCCGCGCGCTGAGCCTGGAAGGCACGTGCACCGGCGAGCACGGCGTGGGCCTGCACAAAATGGACTTTCTGGTCACCGAAGCCGGCGACGGCGCGGTGGAGATGATGCGCACCATCAAGCGCGCGCTGGACCCGCAAAACATCATGAACCCGGGCAAGATTTTTTCGGTTTGAACACTCGTCGCGCCGATTTGGAAACCCATCAGCCCATGCCAGCCAGCCTGCAAAATCCCTACCCCACGCCTTTTGAAACTGGCAACCAAAACCAGACCACCAGTTGGGCGCAATGCATTGCGTTTTACGAGGCGCTGGCCGCGCGCTTTCCCGGCGTTTTGCAGTTCACACAGATTGGCGTATCCGACAACGGCATTCCCATGCATGGGGGTGTGGTGACGGCCGATGGTGTGTTTGAGCGCGAACAACTCAAACGCGCGGGCCGTCCCGTGTTTTTCAACAACAACGGCATTCACCCGGGCGAGCCCGAAGGTGTTGATGCCTGCATGGCACTGGTGCGCGACTTGTGTGACCAGCCCGAGAAACTGGCGGCGCTGGGCGATACGGTGTTTTTATTCATTCCCGTGTACAACGTGGATGGTTGCCTGAATCGCCAGAACAGCTCTCGCGTGAACCAGCTCGGGCCCGAGTCGTTCGGCTTCAGGGCCAATGGCCGCAACCTTGATTTGAACCGTGACTTCATCAAGTGCGACAGCCTGGCGGCGCAGGTGTTCAACCGGTTTTTCACCGCCTGGGACCCGGACGTGATGGTCGACACCCACACCTCCAACGGTGCCGATTACAGCTACACCATGACGCTGATCCAGACGCAGGCCGACAAGCTGGGCGCGGGGTTGGGGCCGTTCTTGCGGGACACCATGCTGCCTGCAATCTACGAGGGCATGGCCGGGCGCGGCTGGCCGACCTGCCCTTACGTGAACTGCGTGGGTGAAACACCGGACGACGGCATTGAAGATTTTCTGGAAGTGCCGCGCTTTTCCACCGGTTATGCGGCCTTGCATCACACCATCGGGTTCATGCCCGAGACCCACATGCTCAAGCCCTTCGCCGACCGGTATGCGTCCATGCGCGCGTTGCTGGAGACGGTGCTGGCCTTCACCATTGCGCATGCGGCAACGATTCAGTCATTGCGCCAGCAGGCCAAACAGGCGGCCGCGCAAAAGCCGCAATGGCCGGTGCAATGGGAAGTTGATCGCAGCAAGCCTTCCACCTTTCGCTTCAAGGGCTACCAAGCCGTTTACAGCCCCAGCAAGCTGGGCCATTACCGGCGCCTGTCGTATGACCGCAGCCAGCCGTGGGAAAAAGACATTCCCTGGTACAACCACTTTGCCGAGGCGGTGGTGGTTTCAGCACCCAAGGCTTACCTCGTACCCCAAGCATGGCGCGAGGTGCTTGAGCGACTGCAGTGGAACCAGGTGAAGTTGCAACGCCTTGCAGCAGACCAAGCCCTGCAGGCCGAGGTCTACCGCATCAAGGCCGTCACGCCCCGGCCCCAGGCGTATGAAGGCCACATGTTTCACGACCAGATTGAGCTGGGCACGCACATCGAGACCTTCCAGGCGCGTGCGGGTGATTACCTTGTTCACCTCAACCAGGCCAACGCCCGCTACGCCGTTGAAACGCTGGAGCCGCTAGGGCATGACAGCTTTTTCAGATGGGGATTTTTCAACAGCGTGCTGGAAAAGAAAGAGGCTTTCTCACACTATGTGTTTGAGGACACGGCGCTGGAGCTGCTGAGCGATGAGCTGGAACTGAGCGCCAGGTTTGCGCAATGGAAGGCGCAGAACCCGGCCTTGTTATCAGACCAAAAGGCCGTGTTGGGTTTTATTTATGCCAATGGCAAGCGCTTTGAAGAACCTGAATGGATGCGCTACCCGGTAGTGCGGCTGATGGGCCTCTTGCCCGCCTGAAATCCATGAGACCGCCGGGCGATGGGCGCCGCAAATTGCTATTTTTTTGATAGCCGTTAGCACACAAACAGCAAGGGCCAGGCCGCGATTTGCATCATAAAGTCCGAGCAAGCCGTTCGTGATGCGTCAGGGCAGCGCTCACACCGGCATCACGCGGCGCCTGACTCGCCAAGGCCTGGTATCGGCCAGAAGCAGACTGTCGATGCGGCCTCTTGCCACAAGCTTCCCATGAAGAACATTCAGGTCAGCCGGTGCTCAAGATCTGCGAAGCTGTTTACGGCTCAGGAACGTCGCAAATATTGAGCGCACGGGCGTGCGCCGTGCAGCGGCCAGGATCAGACTGGCAGCAGGCCGGACGCGCGGTAGGCTTCCATCAAACTATCGAACAGCTGAAGGTCTGAACGACTTCTAGCGAGTAGCTGAGCGCCCATGACCGCAGCGAAAATCGCCCGCGCACGAGCGTCGGCGGCATCAGGCTCGCACAAATTCGAGTTCACCACCAGCTTGGCGATCCAAGCGATGTTGACTTCCGCGAACTGCGTGATCTCCGCTTTAACTTCCTCTGGCAAATCATCTGTTTCCGCGCCCATAAAGCTGCCAAGGCACAGGCGGTTTTCCGCTTCGAGCGAACGACGAAAAATCTCCGGGAACCGCCGCAGGGCGTCGATCGGGACGGGACACTCCTCGGAAATTTTCGCCAAGGCAGAGGCGCCGTCTTCGACGTATCTTTTGGCCACGGCCGCAGCGAGGTCGGCTTTGCCAGGGAAGTAGTAATAAATACTTCCCGCCTTGATCCCGACTTGCTGCGCGATCTCGCGGAGATTCAGACCGCCGTAACCACGCGACTGGGCGATCTCCTTCGCGGCTAACAAGATTGATTCCCTGGCGTTGGTGTTCATGGCTTGCATGTCTTGTTCTTCGAAAACCGATAGCTCAGCGCTACCACTGTGAATAGAAGTCTAACCTTTGTTAGGTGGGTTGCCTGGGCCTGGGACCACCCACGGATCGACCAAGGGTGGTCGACCCGGCACCGGCCCGGCGCGTCAAAATGCGCGCTTACTGAGGGGCAGTGTCCACCTCCGGGATGCCGCTTTGCCGATCGGCATAGGCCGCCTTGAAGCTGGGACGGGCTTGCCAACGCTTCCAGTACGCATCCAGGAACTCGAAGCGTTCATCCAGCGGGGTCGCGTTGACGGGAAATTTGGAAAAAGCGATCGCAGTGCACAGCGTCATGTCTGCGAACGTCGGCTCCTCACCGCCCAGCAGCCACTCGCGGCCATCGGACAGATGTTGATTGACCAACGCGGCATGCGCCAGCGCTTCCTTGCGGCAGTGCTCACCCCACGCTTCGTTCTTGGTCAGTTCCAGCTTGAAGCCGAGGCCGGTGTGCAGTACGTGGAAGGCCGTCACGATGCGGTACAGGATGTGCACCCAGATCCGGTTGTCCCACATGTTGTCGAGGCCCTGCTCCCGTGCATCGTTGCCCATGATCTTGCGGCCGGGATAGGCTTGGTCCAGATACCGAACAATTGCGGCCGCTTCGGAGATGGAAGTGCCGTCTGCCAGCAGCAGCGTCGGCGTCTCGCCCCAAGGGTTCATCTTCAGGTGGCGCCAGCCACGTTGTTCTCCAACCGGCGTCATGTCATAGACGGTCTCGTTGAAATGGCTGGCAATGCCTTTTTCGTGCATGAACAGGCGCAGACGCTGCGGATTGGGGAACGCGGAGGGCGATGTGAATAGCGAGAGTTTGTTGGCAAACATTGGAAGTTCCTAGTGGTTAAAAAGATACCTGTCTAACAGCAGGTAGGTGAATACTACGATGTGCGGGCAAAAAGGTCAACCCTACCTAACTCCTGTTAGGTAACAATATGTTTCTTTGAAGATTGAGGCAAATGCTTTTCCGTTATGGGTGCTTGCACATGCGACAGCTAGACCCATTTCACGTTTCCGACCGGTTCCCTCGCCTTACCTCGGGCAGCAAGACGGTGAGCATGTGATGGGCTACTACGAGGGACCTGCCGGTTCTTGGTGGCGTGAGCACCCGGAATTGCGGCGGCTTGGAAATGCTTCGCATCGACGCGGAGCTTTTGCGAGATTGGAGCGAGCGGCTGCTTTAGAGGAATCTGGATGGCGGCTTTGGGCCCAAAGTTGCCTTTCGCACCAACCGCAGCCTAGATGGAATGCGCCTGGCCCGCGCCGCAGGTCTATTGCACTGGCATGAGCGCGGTGCCAGAATGGCCGTGTTCACGCGCTTCGTTTCGCTGGCGCTGATAGCCAGGCTGGTCACAGGACTCAACCC
>DASXRN010000251.1:0-12874 GCA_036506595.1 Polaromonas sp.
CGTCCACCAAGCCCATCTGGCGGCCCATCTCGGTCAGGCGCATATCGGCGTTGTCTTCGCGCAGTTGCAGGCGGAACTCGGCGCGGCTGGTAAACATGCGGTAGGGCTCGGTCACGCCCTTGGTAATCAGGTCATCGACCAGCACGCCCAGGTAGGCTTCATCGCGCTTGGGCAGCCAGGCTGCCTTGCCCTGGCACTGCAGCGCCGCGTTGATGCCGGCAAACATGCCTTGCGCCGCCGCCTCTTCGTAGCCGGTCGTGCCATTGATCTGCCCGGCGAAAAACAGGCCACCAATGGCACGGGTTTCAAAGGTGGTTTTCAGCGAGCGCGGGTCGAAGTAGTCGTACTCGATGGCGTAGCCGGGCCGCAGGATGTGGGCGTTTTCCATGCCCGCCATCGAGCGCACCAGCTCGTATTGGATGTCGAACGGCAGGCTGGTCGAGATGCCGTTGGGGTAAATCTCGTGCGTGCTCAGGCCTTCGGGCTCCAGGAAAATCTGGTGGGCCTCCTTGTCGGCGAAGCGGTTGATCTTGTCTTCCACGCTCGGGCAGTAGCGCGGGCCCACGCCGTCAATCTTGCCGGTGAACATGGGGCTGCGGTCAAAGCCGGAGCGGATGATGTCGTGCGTGCGCGCGTTGGTGTGGGTGATCCAGCAAGGCATTTGCTGCGGATGCGCGATGGCGCCGCCCATGAAGCTGAACACCGGCACCGTGTCACCGACGCCGCCCGGCATGCCGTCGCCGGGCTGCACCGTGCATTTGCTGAAGTCGATGCTGCGGCCGTCAATGCGCGGCGGCGTGCCGGTTTTCAGCCGGCCCTGCGGCAGCTTGAGCTCTTTCAGGCGCGCGCTCAACGACACCGCCGGCGGGTCGCCCGCCCTGCCCGCCGCGTAGTTGTTCAGGCCCACATGGATCTTGCCGTCCAGGAAAGTCCCGGCCGTCAGCACCACGGTGCGCGCGCGAAACCGGATGCCGACCTGGGTAACCGCACCGACGACGCGGTCGCCCTCGACCATCAGGTCATCGACGGCCTGCTGGAACAGCCACAGATTGGGCTGGTTTTCCAGCCTGCGGCGAATCGCCGCCTTGTACAAAATCCGGTCGGCCTGCGCCCGGGTGGCACGCACGGCCGGGCCCTTGGAACTGTTGAGAATGCGGAACTGGATGCCGCCCTCGTCGGTCGCCAGCGCCATCGCGCCGCCCATGGCATCGACTTCCTTGACCAGGTGGCCCTTGCCGATGCCGCCAATCGAGGGGTTGCAGCTCATCTGGCCCAGGGTTTCGATGTTGTGCGTCAGCAGCAAGGTCTTGCAGCCCATGCGGGCCGCCGCCAGCGAGGCCTCGGTCCCGGCATGGCCGCCACCGACCACGATCACGTCAAATTCTTGCGGATAAATATAAGGCGAGTGCATCACGCCTCCTTCAATAAAGCGGCCTTCAGGCCAGATGCCTGTACGCCATGGAGCTGCCCGATGTCGACTGACCCAAGCCGGTCACGCCGGCTGCGGCTGGCACAGCGACACGCCAGGCCGCACGCAGCCCGCGTCAAGGCCTGTCTGTCCCACAGGACGAAAAATCAATTTTATCAGGCAGGCCCTCTTTTGTGCTGCCCTCGCCACATAGCCCCACCGGCCCGGCGCGGGCTACAGGCCGGCAACTTGCTATCAGTTTGATAGCTGCCAGCGCTCAAGGTTTCTGGTCTGGAGGCCAAAAGCCTTGAAAACGCTCTGGATCGCCCGAATTGACGCCGGTCAGCGACAACGGACTTGCCAAAAGCCGGGCTTTTGTTGCCCAGTTGGTTCAAGGCGCGCCATCAGTTCGCCGAGCGCCAGCCCTTTGCCACCAGATTAAGCTGCAGACGGTCGCAATGCGCTGCGACCAGGGCATGAATTCGCTGTACCACCTCCGCACCAGTTTCCGCAGTCACAGCGGCTGCGACCTTCGGCAATACTGCACTCATGCGCTTGAGCAGGCCTGCAGTCAGGCGCTGCAGCAGTACCTCGGGCACTGCGCAGTCTTTGGCGAGTTGCGCCCAATGACTGCGATCCAGAACGGCAAAGTTGCTCTCCCCTCCAATGGTTTGGGCCATGTCGTGGTACCCGTACACCGCCCCGCAAACCAGGTCGTACAGCGGGGCTACGCTCATGCCCACCTCGAGTTCCAGCGCCCGCTGCGTCGGGCGCAGCGGATTGACCATGAACGAGATGTTTTTAGCGTGCGCGTCACTGTTGCCAATGAGGTAATTGAACAGCACCCAGTTCAAAAGAATGGTCTGCGCGCCAGCGGGAACACGGCATAGCTGCGCCAGTTTGACGAGATCAGCCACGGCGGCACCCGGGGGCGCGTATTCGTAATGAGGCTCCTCATACTTTTGCTCCGGTGGCAGGTTCAAGGCCTGGCACCCGTCGATCTGATGAATGCGACGCAAACCGCCTGAGACTGGCACATCCCATAGACGGTCATAGCGCTGAACCAGCAGCACCGGTTCCGGCAATTTTTTGAACAACGTATCGGGCACGGCCAAGCCGACGGAACGCGCAAGTTGCATGCAGAAATACTCGTTAGCAGCAATGTCCTCGTGCTTTGGATCACCCACCTTTAATATGTGTGATGTCGGTGCCGCGTCGATGGGCAACTCAAAGCCCTCGTTCAGCGTGAGGTAGACGCCCAGCTTATTTTGCACGCCCGCCAAAGACATGCGGCGCTTGCCCTTCCAGAACATCAACGGCACCTCTTCGGCCCTGGCCTCGGTAATGCGCTGGTTCAGTTCCAGAGCGGAAACCGGCTGATACGCCTGATCGGGCTTATCTGGGACCTGCCCTTCTTCGGTCAGTACCAGCGCACCGGCGCAATCCCGTCCGACCTTTTTCAAAATACCAAAGACGTCATGCTTGCTGACCTGGTGCGCGCGCGACAGGCTTTCCAGGGCATGTCCCTCCGGCAGCAGGTTGCTGAAGAAATTCTTGACGGCCGCACCCCGCGTGGCCTCGCCGAGTGGCAGATGTGGTGAAAAAGCATAACCCCCGCTGCCCTGCCACTGAGGCGTATAGGTCAGCTCAAACGCCTCATCAACATGGCGCAGGGTGGCGGCGTGCCCGCCTTCAACCCAAACCACCAGGTTATCGGTCGGCGCATTCACGGGGCAGCCCCAATGACCAGATGGATACCAAACTGGCGCGCCACATGCAGCGCCTTGTCAAATTGCACGGTAGGCTTGCCGGTTTCCAGCGCCTGCAAAAATTTGACACTGACGCCACACGTGGGTGCAGCGACCGCCAAAGTCAGACGAGCCGCCATACGCCGCTCGCGAACCGCGGCACCCAGGTCTGCCGTAGAGCGAATGGGAGTAAAGAGAGACACCAGTTTCTCCGTTCGGTGAATATTTCAATGTGGCACAGGAAAATATCAAAAATATCCCCGATCGGAGAATTTTAATGGTGTTTTATAGTGGAAGTCTAAAATAAACACCGATCGGACACAATTAACGCTGTTCATCTCTAGCCTGCACACTCGCCTTGCTGCCCCCTGCACAATCGTGGACATGAAACTCAAGCAGCTCATGTTCGAGCACCCGGCCTGAATCATCTGCTCGCCCGAGTACAACGCCAGCTACTCAGCCCTGCTCAAGAACACCATCGACTGGGCCTCCAGCCCGGTCAAGTCGGACCCGGACTAGAGCGACGAATTCAAGTTCTCACGCGGCAAGGTGGTCGGCATTTTGAGCGCCTCGCCCGGCGCTAGCAAAACCACGTAGACCGGCGGCCAGTTTATCGGCCTATATTGAGCCCAGTACAACGACTGGAGACATGGCCATGAACACCATCCCCACGCGGCGCGGCGCACTTCAATTCGGTCTCAAGGCGGGCGGCGCGCTGGCAGCGACCTCGGCCTTTCCGGGCCTGCTCGGCACGGCGCACGCGCAAAGCAGCTGGCCCAGCAAGCCAATTCGCCTGTTGGTGCCGTTCGCACCCGGTGGCAGCTCGGAAATCGTGGCTCGCACGGCGGCCAACGAACTGGGCAAGAGCCTGGGCCAGAGCGTGTTCGTGGACAACAAGCCCGGTGCCAGCGGCAACATCGCCATGCAGGAATGCGCGGCCAGCACCGACGGCCACACCATGATCCTCGGGCATATCGGCACCATGGCCGTCAACCCCTTCATCTACGACAAACTTCCGTTTGACACCAACAAGGACTTCAAGCCGATCTCGCTGCTGGCCAAGGTGCCCAGCCTGTATGTGGTCAACGCCAATGTGCCGGCCAAAAACCTCAAGGAATTCATCGCGCTGGCCAAGGCCAAGCCGGGCCAGCTCAACTACGGCTCGGCCGGCAATGGCAGCGCCGGCCACCTGGCCTTTGAATACCTGAAGATGGCCGCCGATATTTTTGTGCTGCATGTGCCCTACCGCGGCACCGGCCCGCAACTCACCGACCTGCTGGCGGGCCGGCTGGACGCCGCGAGCGTGGGCGCACCGGCCATTCTGGCGCACATCAAATCGGGCAAGCTGCGCTGCATCGCCACCGGCACCAAGGAGCGCCTGCCGCAGCTGCCCGATGTGCCCACGGTGGCCGAGAGCGGCTACCCCGGCTTCGAGATGACGCAGTGGTACGGCCTGAACGCGCCCGCGAATATGCCGCAAGCCGCCATCGACAAAATTGCCGAGGCCTGCGGCAAGGCCATGCGCAACCCGCAAGCCACCGAACGCCTGCGCGGCGACACCGCCCAGCCCGTGGGTGACACGCCCGCCCAGTACGCGGCCTTCATCAAGACCGAGCAGGCGCGCTGGAAACAGGTGGTGGCGCGGGCGAAGATCAAGGCCGATTGAGCCGCAAGCCAGGGCCCGTGCAAGCGGGGCTTGGGCCGACTTACTCATCAAATCGGCCTCCAGCCCAATAAGAATGGGCGCAACCAGCTATTCTTTTTATAGCAGGTGACAAACAAGACACGTCACCCAGCGCCTTCAACCGCGCGGCCGACGTGATCTCGATGCGCCGGCGAGTTTGTCAAATCCAATACGCCTGTGCGTTTGCCCAGTCGCTTGAAGTAAGCTCTTGTCGATCATGAAGCATCTCGAAAACTGCGAGCAACGTTATCCGGTAGGCGGTCGGTTATTTCCGCGGTTTTGCGGGGTACATCAAAGTTAGCTGGCAAGGAAGCCGACACTGTGAGCACCCGCATCAAATACTTTGCGTACGGATCCAACATGCTCACCGCGCGCCTGCGTGAGCGCGTCCCTTCCGCCCGTCCCGTTGACGTCGCGCAGCTACGCGGCCATTCATTAGTCTGGAATAAGCGAAGCCGTGATGGATCGGGAAAGTGCAGCGTCATTGCCTCGGGTCGAGAGGAGGACGTCGTATGGGGCGTTCTTTTTGAGCTGGAAGCTCAGGAAAAAGGTGCTTTGGATCGTGTGGAAGGACTCGGATGCGGATACGACGAGGGAACTGTCGAGGTTATGGTTATCGGGGGCGCAGTTCATGCTCTAACCTATCTTGCGACCGATACGGACGATGCGCTTCAACCTTATGATTGGTACAAGGAACTGGTTCTCGCGGGAGCCAGAGAGCACAGCTTGCCTCAGTATTACATCGAAGTGCTCGAATTTGCGCACTCAATTCCGGACCCCGATGGCGAACGTGCAGGCAGTAACCGGCGTCTTATCGGGGCCAGCTAACCGCACGCCCAACACGGACGCGCGCAGAAACGGCGCGCGCCGGTTGGCGTGAACGTTGAACAACCGCTCGCGCAAGCTGCGACAGGTGACTCAGGCTCAAGGTCAAAGACAGGCTTTCAATCACAACCCCAGACCGACTACCGACTCTCACAGCGCCCCTCCCCGCAGCCCGGCACCCTGTTCCGCAGCAAATACGGAATCTCCCCCCGCCCTATCCCCAAATCATTGAGCTCGCGCGCGCTCATGCCCTGCAGCTCGGCCGCCTGCCGCCGGTTCGTCAAGGCCGGGTGAAACAAGGCACGTATCAGTTTTAACAACATGGTGGCAACTCCTGTGATCGGGAAGTGCCCAATGGTGCGCTGTATCGTGCTATTGTGAAAGTTGAATTTTCTGATGCAATCTATCAGGATTAATGATGCGTGAACTCAATCTGGACCAGCTGCGCACCCTTGTTTCCATCGCCGACCTGGGCACCTTCTCGGCCGCGGCGCGGGCGCTGCACCTGGCGCAGCCCACGGTCAGCCTGCACATCAGCGAGCTGGAGGCCCGGCTCGGCACGCAGCTGGTGCTGCGCGGCGGCCGCAGCGTGGTGCCCACGGCGGCCGGTGCCGTGCTGGTCGAGCGGGCGCGGCGCCTGCTGCGTGACGCCGACGAGGCCACCGATGCCGTCAAGCGCCATGTCGAGGGGCGGGTCGGCCGCGTGCGGCTGGGCACCTCCACCGGCATCGTGGTGCATTTGCTGCCCCGGGTGCTGGAGCGAATGGCGCGCGCGCACCCCGAGATCGATGTGGAGGTCAGCATCCTCGGCTCCACGGAGGCCATGGAGCGCCTGGGCCAGGGCACGCTGGATGTCGGGCTGGTGGCCACGCCCCAGCCGGCGCGGCGCGAGCTGCTGATGAGCCACTGGCGCAGCGACCCGATGATGGCCTTCCTCCCCGCGGGCTGGCAGGCGCCCAAGCGCATCACGCCGCCCTGGCTGATGGGGAAACCGCTGATCTTCAACGACTCGACCACCCACATGTACCGTCTGACCATGGAGTGGTTTGCCGCGGCCGGCCACACACCGCGGGCGCGCATAGAGCTCAACTACAACGAAGCCATGAAAAGCCTGGTGGCGGCCGGCTATGGCGCGGCCCTGCTGCCGCTGGAGCAGACGGGCCCAGCCGGCGTTCCCCACGGCGTGCAGGTGCTGCCGCTCAAGCCGGCCCTGACCCGCCACACCGCCGTGGTGCACCGGCCGCTGGCCGCCCTCGACGGGGCCACGCGCAAGCTGCTGCAGACGCTGGCGCAGTTCCGGCAAAGCTGAAAACCTCGCCCCTCTACCAGCACGGCTTGGCCGACATGCGGGAAAGCAGGGATGGCGGTGTCGCGGAGGCAGCAGGCATGCTGGTGCTTGTTCAATTTTTGACAGTTGCGCGTCCCGCAAAAGCGTATCGTGCAGGGCTAGGCCTTTTTAACAACAACCCACCAGGAGACAAAGCCGTGAACATCCCATCCCTGAAAAATGCCGTCAGCGACCAAGAATGGCAGTTGCGCTGCGACCTCGCCGCCTGCTACCGGCTGGTGGCGCTCTATGGCTGGAGCGACCTGGTCTTTACCCACATCAGTGCAAAAATCCCACATGAAGTGTCCGGGGAGGTAGCAGGCCCCGACGCGCACCACTTTCTGATCAACCCCTATGGCCTGATGTTCGACGAGATCACGGCGTCCAGCCTGGTCAAGGTCGATGAACACTGCAACAAGGTCATTGAATCGCCCTTCCCCGTCAACCCGGCCGGCTTTGTGATTCACAGCGCCGTGCATGAGGCGAGAAGCGACGCCGGTTGCGTGCTGCACACCCACACGCGCGCCGGTGTTGCCGTCAGCGCGCAAAAATGCGGCGTGCTGCCCATCAGCCAGCAATCAACCTTTGTGCTGGCCTCGCTGGCCTACCACGCCTACGAGGGCGTGGCTTTCCGTGACGAGGAAAAGCCGCGCCTGCAGGCCGACCTGGGGTCGGCCAACTTCCTGATGCTGCGCAACCACGGCCTGCTGACGGTGGGCAAGACCATTGCCGATGCCTTTTTGGGCATGTACAACTTCGAGAACACCTGCCGCATCCAGCTCGATGCCCAATCGGGCGGCGAGCTGACCGAGGTCAACCCGCTGATCGTCAAGGGCGTGGCCGAGGCCCTGCGCGTGCAGACCGGCGGCCTGGGCGGGGCCTTTGTCTGGCCCTCGCTGATTCGCAAGCTGGACCGAACCGACGACAGCTACAAGACCTGAACCCGGGCCGCAGCAAACCGGGCACTGCCCTACATCTCCAGAATGACCCGCGCAATCTGCCGCGGCGCGGCCAGCGCCGGTGTCATGACCCAGCGGTCCAGCACGGCGTTGCCAATGCGCAGCATGCCGGTATGCTGGGAAATGTCGGCATCGACGGCCGGATCGCTGTCAAAAAAACCCAGCTTGCGGCGAATGATGTCCATGTCGGCGGGTTTCCCGGTCAGAAAGGTCCAGCCTTGCTGGATGCCGAACTGCGCCCTGTAGGCCTGCAGGGCCTTGGGCGTATCGAACTCGGGCCGCAGCGTCAGCGAGTACATGAAGATGTCCCGCCCGAGCCGGCTGCCCAGCGCCTGCTGCACCTGTAGCAAGTTGGCGGTGTTGCCGGGGCAGATGCCCGTGCAGGCGGTGTACATCATGTTGAAGACGACGATCTTTCCGCTGACCACATCGTCGTAAAACCTCACCTTCCTGCCCTCGTGGGTTTGCAAAAGCAGGTTGGGGAAGTAGTCGGCCCGTGGCCCGGCGGCAGCCTTGGCGAGGCCGACGCCGGCCAGCAGGGGGGACAGGGCCACCCCGCCCATGAGTCCTAGCATGTTGCGTTTCGTGTTCATGATGAAGCCTTCCGATGGTGGGTTATGACGGGCCGGGTGCATGACCCGGTTCAAACAGGAGGAGGAAGAATGTCAAATCGAACCATCATGGCGTGGTCTTCATGAACCGTGTTATGGCAGTGCATCATGTACTTGCCGTGAAAGTCCCGGAACTGCAGCAACACGCGCACTTTTTCGCCGGGACCCAGGGCGTAGGTGTCCTTTCGTCCGCGCTCGTGCGGCGGCGGCGGCTGGCCGTTGCGTGACAGGATGCGCCCTTCCTCAAAGTGGATGTGGACCGGGTGCCACCAGTTGCCATTGACCTCCAGCTCCCAGATTTCAACATCGCCCTGAATGAAGTCCACGGTCGCCACTTCAGGGTCAAATATCTTGCCGTTGACAGTCCAGAAGCCGTTGACGCGGTCGAACCGGAAGTTCCTGGTTCTCTTGACCTTTTTAAGCAGGAGGTCGATGTCGGGCAGTGCACGCAGTGTGGCCGGCACCTGGCTGTTGTCCCTGGCTGCGGGGAGGTCGCCCACGATGAATTTCAGGATGGGTGTCCCCGGTGTCAGCAGCGTGCCGGTCGGCCCGCGGCCGTTGACCTGTTCCAGGCGATTCACGATGAACAGCTCGTCGCCCATGTTGTATTTGGAGAAATCGATCACGATGTCAGCGCGGTTGGAGGGACCCAACCGGACGTTGTTCATGGTCAGCGGCGCCGGCAGCAGATTGCCGTCGTTGGAAATGTAGGCAAAGTCCTGCTCCTTGCCCCCCTGCGTCAAGTAGAGCTGGTAAAAGCGCGATGTCGAGGCATCGAGCATGCGAAAGCGGTACTTGCGCCTTTCCACTTTCAAATAGGGCTGGACCTTGCCGTTGACGGCGAACTTGTCGCCCAGAAACCCGTCGTTGTTGAAGGTGTCAAACCATAGGTGACCGCCGGAGTCAAACTGGAAGTCCTGAAACATCAGCGGGATGTCGTACTTGCCGACGCCACTGGGCAGGCGCAGCGCCTTGGCGTTGCTATCGTTTTCGTTGCCCGAATCGATTTCATCGAATATCAGATAGAAGCCGGCCAGGCCCTTGTAAACATTGGGCGCGGTGGAATCGAGGCGGTGGTCGTGGTACCACAGCGTGCCCAGGGCCTCGCGTGAGTCACCACGCAGCGCAACATTCATGGTGCCGTTGGGAAACTCGTCATAGCCCGCATAAATGTTGGCGTAGTGGTGATCCTTGAATTTGCCTGGCACGGTCAGCCCGGTAGGCGCAGGGCTGCCATTGAGCAGGTAAATCTTGGTGGGACTGAAGAAGTCAGCGGTGAAACCATCGCAGCTCGACGAAGCATGCAGATTGTGCAAGTGGATGGACATTTCCGGCGAGCCAAAGCCCTGGGAGTTTGCCGGCAGCTCGTTGTAAAAGCGCACGATGACCGGCTGCCCGTAAGTGGCCTGGATGGTTGGTCCATGCAGCTTGCCATTGAAGCCCCAGACCTTCTGGTCCGTCGGTGCATCGCGGTGAAACAGGTGATATGACTCTTGCGCACGGAGTTCATAGAAGGCCTTAGGCACTGGAAAGTCTGCAAAACGCTGGTGCGGCTGGCGCCCCGCCTCTAGCGCGTTGACGTTGGGCGGGACCGTGAAACCCGGAACAAGCGCCGCTCTTGCCGGCTCGGGTGTCCCGTCCGGCAGTTCATCGACAAAGGGCGGCCAGAACGGCGCCCGGGGCACTTTGCCGGGTACGCCATCGCTGGCCGGAATCGGTGTGGCCGCCTTTTGCTCTTGGATCGCCAGCAGGCCGGCCGCCGTGGTGGCCACCCCGAGCTGCAGCGACTGGCGCCGGTTTAGTTTCGGAAGACTGGCAGGGTCAGACCTTGACATGGCACTTCTCCTTGTTGGTTTTGGACTAAACACGCCAGTGTGTTGCCGGATCTCAGCGCCAGCAATCCCTAAAACGGGGTAGGCTGTTCGCGCCCGGCAGGTGTCGCCCGGCAAGCCCTGCCCTCGCATGCCCTTCACTTTTCCGAAGCAAAATCATGGGTTTTCTACGTCCCGCAGCGTCTCCCGAGCGAGGCGAGGGCAGAAATACCTGCTCGTGTTGTTGTGTACCAAATGAAACTGAACATCAGGAGTTGATGAGAGGGCATTAGCAGCTCTGCCGCGGCGAGGCCGGCGCCGGGGTCATGACCCAGCGGTCCAGCACGGCATTGCCAATGCGCAGCATGCCGCTGTGCTGGGAAATGCCGGCATCACCGACCCGCTCTCAAACCACGTCGAACCGGCCCATCATCGCGTGATCCTCGTGTTCCAGGTTGTGGCAGTGGAAGACAAACGGGCCCTTGTAGTTGCGGAACTTGATGAACACCTCGACCTCGCTGTTCGGGCCGAGCACGATGGTGTCCTTGCGCGCCAGGCCGTCGCGCTCCAGGCTCTGACCGACGTCGGGGCCGGTGCCGTCGAACGGCAAGCGGCCGTTGCGCTTGAGCACGCGCATGAACTCATGATGCACATGGACCGGGTGCCACCAGCCGCCCGACTTGTTGATCAGGCGCCAGATCTCGCCAACACCGGACACGCCAACGGCGAGCTGCGGCTTGGCGCTCACGCGGCTGAGGTCGCCGGCGAATTGCCCGTTGATGGCCCACTGGCCGTTGGTACGCTCGAAGACAAAGGTGCGGATCGGGGCACGACTGAGCTGGTCGGGGTTTGTCGCGACGAAAGGCCGCAGCTCTAAGCCATTACCTCGGTCTATCCCAACGCGACTCGGGTCGGGCACCTCCTCCTCCAATATGAACTTGAGGAGCTGCGTGCCGCGCGCCGCCAGCTCAGGTCTTTCAAACTTGCCTTTCGGGCCGCGTCCATCGTCCTGCTGCAGGCGGTTCTCGATGTAGAGCTCGCTGAACTGCGGGAACGGAAACTGACTGAAATCGATCACCACCTCGATGCGTTCGGCCATCCCCAGCAGAAAACTGGGGCGCGGCACCGGCCGCGACAGCAGCCCGCCCTCGGTGGCGATCTGCGTCATGGGGTAGCTTCGGCCATTCTTGTCGGCCAGAAACAACTGGTAGAAGCGCGCGTTCGAACCGTTCAGAAAGCGCAGCCGGTACTTGCGGCGTTTCACCGGCAGGAAGGGCTGCACCATGCCGTTGACCAGGGACTGCTCGCCCAGGAAGCCGTCGGTATTGAACACGTCGAAGATCAGCTCGCCGTTCAGCCCGAAGGTCTTTTCCTGCAGCACCAGCGGAATATCGAAATCGCCGCTGGGCAGCTGCAACGCGAACGGCGCCCCGGCGGCATTGGTTTCGTCGCCGGTGTCGCGCGTATGCGGGACCAGCCCCCCCCGGTTAGGATCATTGGGGTCCGGGACGGGCGTGTCATGGACCAGGAAAAATCCCGCCAGTCCGCGGTACACGTTCGGCCCGGTGAAGTCGAGGATATGGTCGTGGTACCACAGCGTCGAGGGGCGCTCAATGTGTGCCCCGTGATCGATTGGGGCATCGGTGAAGAAACCCGGGTCGAGCAAGGGGTAGGCGTAGTCGAAATGGCCGCCGCGCTCGAACGTGGGTTTGAACAATGTGCCGTCGGGCAGCGTGATGTCGGTCGGGAAGCCGTCAAAGCGGGCCGGAAGGTGGGCGCCGTGCAGATGAACCGTGGTGCGCGGTTCGCCGAAACCGCGGTGCTCTTGCACCGACGGCAGGTTGTTTTCGTGGCGCACGATCGTGCCGACGAAGCGGTTATGGTTGGACAAGGGTCGCCGGAACGTCGGCCCGAGCGCGAAGTTCCAGGTCTGGCCTGCCGGCAAGTTGCCGTCGCGATAGCCCCAGATCTCGGTGGCGGGCAATTGCGAGTGGAACTTGACCGAACGCACCTCGGACACGATGCGGTAGAACGTGGCCTTGCCCTGGACCTGGGTGGGGTCGACGAACCGGCCCGCCTCGGGGTCGAGATCGCTGAAAGGCAACTGGTTGGGACTCCAGTCGATGGCAGTTGGCGCCGGCGGCAGGGGCAGGCGGTCAAGGAAGGGCGTGAGCACCGGGCGCAGCGCGCTGGCACTGCCGGTGGCCGCGCGCAGCACCGGCCAGGACAAAAGCGCGCCGGCCGAGCCCCACAGGCCCAGATTGAAAAGGTCTCGTCGGTTCAGCATGATGACGTCTCCTTATTGATGACTTCGGGGTGAATTCGGGCGCGCTGTGCGCGGGCAGCAGGATTTCAAGTCCAGCGCGTGATGCTGTCGAAAATCCGGCGCGGATCGGCCAGCGCGGAAACCCGGCTCCAGCGCCCCCTGGCCTGGTTGCCATAGACCAGCATGCCGGTGTGCTGCGACCTGTCCCGGTCCTTCGCCGGATCACGCTCGTAGG
>DASXRN010000252.1:0-15439 GCA_036506595.1 Polaromonas sp.
TCGCTGGTCACCAAATCCAGCGGCGTGGAGCGCGACCTCGATTTGATTGCGCCCATGGCGGCCGACAGGCTGGCCGCTGTGTATGTGACCATCACCACGCTCGATGGCGAACTGGCGCGCAAGCTGGAGCCGCGCGCC
Organism: Polaromonas sp.; assembly: GCA_036506595.1. Lineage (GTDB taxonomy): Bacteria > Pseudomonadota > Gammaproteobacteria > Burkholderiales > Burkholderiaceae_C > Polaromonas. Next base: position 139 of record DASXRN010000252.1, read on the forward strand.
GCAGCACCGCAGCGCCGCCTGCGCACCATCCAGACGCTGGCGGCGCATGGCGTGCCGGTGGGCGTCAGCGTGGCGCCGCAAATCCCGTTTGTGAATGAGGACATGGAGCAGGTGCTTGAGGCAGCCTGGGACGCCGGCGCGCGAAGCGCGTTTTACACCGTGATACGCCTGCCTTGGGAAGTCGCGCCTATCTTCAAGGAGTGGCTGGCGTTGCATTACCCGCAGCGCGCCTCACGCATCATGGCGCGCATTCATGAAATGCGCGGCGGCAAGGACTACGACAGCGATTTCACCTCTCGCATGAAGGGCAGCGGTCTGTGGGCCGAGCTGATTCGCCAGCGTTTCGAGAAAACCTGCCACCGTCTGGGCTTGAATCGCCAGCGCGTGGAACTGGATTTGAGCCAGTTCAGGCCGCCGGGTGCGTCAGGGCAGGGCAGCCTGTTTTAACGCAGGTAGCTGCGGTTCAGCCGCACTTCCAGCTTTTTCTGCAGCGTTTCAAACGATGCGCTCATGGCCCAGTAAATCGCGGCCGCCGCCAGGTACAACGGGAAGGGCTGGAAGGTGGTGGCGATGACTTCCTTGGTGGCCAGCATCAGTTCACCAACCGCAATCACCGAGACCAGCGAGGTGTCCTTGATCAGGCTGATCAGGCTGTTGGACAGGCTGGGAACGGCCAGCCGCAGGGCTTGCGGCCCGATCACATGGCGCAGCGTTTGCGCCTGCGTGAGGCCCAGGCTGCGGGCGGCATTCCACTGCCCGTGTTCCACGCCGTTGATCGCCCCCCGAATCGTTTCCGACAGGTAAGCGCCGACGTTGAGGCTCAGCCCCAGGATGCCCGCCGTGATAGGGTCGAACTGGATACCGATGCTGGGCAGGCCGAAGTAAATCACAAACAGCTGCACCAGCAGCGGCGTGCCGCGCATGCAGCTGACATACAGCGCGGCAAACTGCGCAAGGCCGGGCACCTTCGCCAGCCGTGTGATGGCCACAAAGGTGCCGATGATGGCGCCAAAAAAAACCGACGCCACGGCCAGCAGCAGCGTCCATGCCGCGCCCTTGAGCATCAGCGGTAAAGCGTCCCCCAGCAGCTGGGTCACAGCAGTCATATCCATTGCAGTCTCCACAAATAAAAACCCCGGCTTCATGCCGGGGTGCTTCAGACATCGGGTGCGCTCGGGGCGCACGGCTGGATGAATGTTACTGGGTTCTCACTTGGCCACGGGCGGCTTGCTCACGTCGCGGTCAAACCATTTGCTGGAGATTTTTGCAAACGAGCCGTCGGCCTGCAGGTCCGCCAGCGCCTTGTCGATGGCGGTCTTGAACCTGGGGTTGTTCTTGACGAAGGGAATGCCGGATTTCTCCAGCTCACCCACGGGCGCGCCAGGCTTCAGGGGCAGCTTGGTCTGCTTGACGATATAGGGAATCAGCAGGCTGTCGTTCAGCGCCGCGTCAATGCGGCCCAAAGCCAGGTCCTGCAGGTATTCCTGTGCACCGGGATAGGTTTTGATGTCGATGTCGCCAACCTTCTTGGCGATGTCGGCAAAGTTCGTGCCCTGGCCCAAGCCGAGCTTTTTGCCCTTGAGGTCGGCCAGCGTCTTGAACTCGCGGTTTTCATTCTTGCGAATGATCAGCTGCGGGCTGGAGATGGTGTAGGGCTCGGAAAAATCAAAGGTTTCCTTGCGCTTGTCGGTGATGCCGACCTGGTTGATGACCACATCGTATTTGCCGGCCTGCAGGCCTGCGAGGATGGCGCTCCACTCGCTGGTGGTGAATTCGGCCTTGACGCCGAGCTTTTGCGCCAGCGCATTGGCAAGCTCCACCTCAAAACCGGCGAGCTTGTCGTTTTCCTTGTAGTTGAACGGCGGGTAAGTGCCTTCCAGCGCCACTTTCAGCGTGCCGCGCTGCTTCACGGTGTCCAGCAAATCGGCGGCGCTGGCGCCCAGGGTCAGTGTGACAAGAAGCGTGGAGGCGAGTGATTTGCGGATATTCATATTCTTCCTTTGAATAAGTTATTGGTAGTTGAGATGAAAAATGAATATTAAACTCGGCCGATTTGAACCGGAGCTTGTTGACCTGAAAACCCTACTCACGCCGGGGCAATTCAGGCGCTGCTACCTCTGCAAGCAGCTATTCGAGAACTACGGTTTGGCGCAGCCGGCATAGATGTCGAGTGCGGGTTTGTAAACGTCCGTTTGCACATTCATCAAGCCCAGCACCGAGTGAAAGTAGTTGTCATGACTGACCGGGGCATCGAGCTGCTGCTTGAGGCAGGTCGTGGTGATACGGCTGCGCTGCTCGAATTGCGGCGACAGCCAGGTGATCCAGGGCACGTGTTTTTGCACGTCGGGTGCAATGCCGTAGGGCATGCCGTGCAGGTAGAGGTTGTTTTCACCCAGCGACTCGCCATGGTCGGCGACGTAGAGCATGGCGGGTGCGCTGCGCGGCTCCTGCGTTTTCAGCCAATGAATGGCCGAGGCCAGCAGATGGTCGGTGTAGACAATGCTGTTGTCGTAGGCATTGACCAGCGCATTGCGCGCGCAGCTTTGCAGGGCATTGTCGGTGCACTCGGGTAAAAACTTTTTGAACGCCGGCGGTGAACGCTTGAAGTAGGCCGGGCCGTGGCCGCCCATCTGGTGCATCACCACCACCACGCCTTTGGCGCGGCGCTCCGCGGGCAGCGCGGCGATGCGCTCATCCAGGCCCCACAGCATCACTTCGTCAAAACATTCGCCGCCATCGCACAGCCCGGGCACCTTGAGCTGTGTGGTGTCCACGCTGGGGATGCGGTCGCAGCCGCCCTTGCAGCCCGACTGGTTGTCAATCCAGAGCACGGCCAGGCCGGCGTGCTGCAAGACATCGAGCAGGCCTTCGTAATTGGCGGGCCGCGAGTCGTAAGCTTCGCGCCCGAAATTGGAAAACATGCAGGGCACCGAAGCCGCCGTGCTGGTGCCGCACGACCAGGCATTGCGCTGGCTGGCAATGTTTTCCTGCGCCAGCTTCGGCGTGGTCGGGCGGTTGTAGCCATTGATGGCGAAGCTGTCGCTGCGCGCGGTCTCGCCCAGCACCAGCAGCAGCAGCGGTGGTTTGCTTTGGGCCGTGTAGCTGGCGCCGAGTTTCGCGTCTTCCCCCAGGGGCAAGACGATGGACTCGTCGCGCTGGAAGGGTTTGGCTGCAAGGGTGCCCAGTGCGTAAAAGGAATTGAGCGGATTGATCAGGTAGCGCACATGCGTGTGGTTGCGCATCACCGATGCAATGCTTTGGAAGAACAGCATTACCACCAGCACCAGCAGGGCGCAAGATGCTATTAAAGTCATAGCGTTTGAAAGCACCTGGCGCGCCGCGCTTTGCCGCCTGACCCGTTGCCGCCACAGCCAAACCGAGGGCAGCACGGCCAGCACCCCCACCGTGGCCAGCAGGCGCCAGTTCAGCAGATCGCGCGTTTCGCGCACATCGGTCTGCAGGGTGTTGACCATCATGGTCTTGTCGATGACCACGCCATAGCTGAGCATGAAATAGCCGCCCAGGGCTGCCGACAGCAAAAAGAAGGTGATGGCCGGTTTGAGCGTCCAGCGCCAGGCCAGCAGGCTGAGCAGTGCCGCAGTCGCCAGCGCAATCACCAGCGCCAGCGCCACGCTGATGGTGAGGGCCTGGCTAGCGCTCAGGCCGGGCAGGTGGGCCAGCTCGCTCCACAGCGCCACGTTGCAAATGGTGGCAATCCAGAGGCTGGCCAGCACCACGACCCAGAGCTGCCGCATGCCGGCAGGCCGTTGATCGGAATTTTGAGGAATATGCCGCGAAGCGAGCGTGGCTGACAGTGCGGGAGAGGGTGTGGAGACTGGTGGCGGTGAATGCAAGAGCATGCCTGGCATTGTATTTGCCGCGACTTATGCGCGGCTTAAGAGCACAACCGGCGGGCGTGGTGGTTCAGGTGGTCGGCCATGAAACTGGCGATGAAGTAGTAGCCATGGTCGTAGCCCGCATGGCGGCGCAGCGTGAGCGGCTGGCCCGCCGCTGCGCAGGCGGCTTGAAACAACTGCGGGTGCAATTGTTCGGCCAGGAATTTATCGGCCAGGCCCTGGTCGATCAGGATGCCGCCAGGATAGGGCGCGCCGTTCATGCCGTTCATCAATGCCGTTGCATCGTGCGCGGCCCAGCTGGACTCGTCGCCACCGAGGTAGCCGGTGAAGGCCTTGCGGCCCCACGGGCATTGCGTCGGCGCGCAGATGGGCGCAAAGGCCGAGAGCGACTTGAACAGGCCCGGATGCCGCAGCGCCAGCGTGAGCGCGCCGTGGCCGCCCATCGAATGGCCAAAGATGCCCAAGCGGCTGGCGTCCAGCGGCACGGCGCTTGTCAGCAGCGGCAGCAATTCCTTGGTGATGTAGCTTTCCATGCGCCAGTGCCGCGCCCAGGGGGTTTGCGTGGCATCCAGGTAGAAGCCGGCGCCGACGCCGAAATCCCAGTTATCGCTTTCACCGGCCACATTCGCGCCGCGCGGGCTGGTGTCGGGCGCGATCAGCGCCAGGCCCAGCTCGGCCGCCAGGCGCTGCGCGCCGGCCTTGACCATGAAGGTTTCTTCGTTGCAGGTCAGGCCCGCAAGATAGATCAACGCCGGCACTTTCTTGCCGCCCGCGGCCTGCGGCGGCAGGAACACCGAGAAGCGCATGGGCAAGCCGACCTCGCGCGAGTCGTGCCGGTAACAGCGCTGCAGGCCATCAAAGCAGCCGTGTTCGCTGTGGAGTTCCGGTGGTGTTGTCATGGGGCTGGACTTGGTCATGGGCAATTCAGTTCAAGCAGGGCGTAGGTACAGCGCCCCTTGAGGTGCTATGTCTTCACCAGCAGGGGCCGCGGAACCGGCTTCGCCGGGCCGCAGGCGCAGCGCCCCCTGAGGGGGCAGAGAGCTACACGAAGTGAGCGAACGTGGGGGCTAGTACAGAATCACGCCGCGGATCGATTCGCCGCGTTTCATCAGCTCAAAGCCTTTATTGATGTCTTCCAGCGGCATGGTGTGAGTGATCAGGTCGTCGATGTTGATCTTGCCTTCCATGTACCAGTCGACGATCTTCGGCACGTCGGTGCGGCCGCGCGCGCCGCCGAAGGCCGAGCCTTCCCATTTGCGGCCGGTCACGAGCTGGAAAGGGCGCGTGCTGATCTCGGCGCCGGCCTCGGCCACGCCGATGATGATGCTGCGGCCCCAGCCCTTGTGCGTGCATTCCAGCGCCTGACGCATCACTTTCGTGTTGCCTATGCATTCAAAGCTGTAGTCGGCGCCGCCGTCGGTCAGCTGCACGATGGCATCGACCACGTTCTCGGTGTCCTTCGGGTTGATGAAATGGGTCATGCCGAACTGGCGCGCCATGGCTTCACGCGCCGGGTTCAGGTCGACGCCGATGATCTTGTCGGCGCCCACCATCTTCGCGCCCTGGATCACGTTCAGGCCGATGCCGCCCAGGCCGAACACCACCACATTGGCGCCGACCTCCACCTTGGCGGTGAAGATCACGGCGCCTATGCCGGTGGTCACGCCGCAGCCGATGTAGCAGACCTTGTCAAACGGCGCGTCCTTGCGGATCTTGGCTAGCGAGATCTCGGGCGCCACCGTGTAGTTGCTGAATGTGCTGGTGCCCATGTAGTGAAAGATCGGCTGGCCGTCCAGGCTGAAGCGGCTGGTGGCATCGGGCATCAGGCCCTTGCCCTGGGTGCCGCGGATCAACTGGCACAGATTGGTCTTGCGCGACAGGCAGAACTTGCACTGGCGGCATTCCGGCGTGTAGAGCGGAATGACATGGTCGCCCTTCTTGAGCGTGGTCACGCCCGGGCCGACATCGACCACGATGCCCGCGCCTTCATGGCCGAGGATGGCCGGGAAGATGCCTTCCGGGTCGGCACCCGAGAGCGTGTAGTAGTCGGTGTGGCAGATGCCGGTGGCCTTGATCTCGACCAGCACCTCGCCAAGCTTCGGGCCTTCCAGGTCAACGGTTTCGATGGTCAGCGGTTGGCCTGCTTTCCAGGCGACGGCGGCTTTGGTTTTCATGGTGGTGACGGCCTCTTCGTAGAGTGAGCGGGGGAGGGTAAAGTGCGAGGTGGCACTATAAGCCAGACCCAGCAAGGTCGTGCGCTGCCGGCACCGCAAACCGTGCCGCAGGGGATTGGTTTTGAGGCAAGCTGCGCCGCGTCGTGTGGTCGTGTAAAAAGCCGGTGTTCAATAAAAAATAGCCACTTGGCCCTTGGTGGATGGGCGCAAGCAGCTATCAATTTAATAGCGAAAGACGGGCCTGCAAAACCCGGCTCTCTCAAGCGCATTTTCAGCGGCCGGCTTCTTTCAGGAACTGCGTGCGTGCGGCCAGCGCGGTGTCGGTGAAGTCCGTGAAGACGCCGTCCACCCCAACGCGGTAGTAGGCCAGGTATTCATTTTTGGCATCGCCCTTGTAGTCGGCCGCCAGGCGGCGCGACTCGTTGCGGAAGGTGAAGGGGTGAACAAACAGGCCCGCCTTGTGGGCGTCTGCCACCAGGCTGGTGGCTTGGGTCGAGGTTGCGTCCGCGTCGTTGACCTTGCCGTCGCCATTCACGTCAATCGCCTTGCCGTCGGCGCCCATGGTGCCCTTGACGCTGATGATGAAGCGCTTCCAGGGGCCGATGCCGTCAGCGTAAGTCTTGATCTCGGCGAGGCCCGCAGGCGTGACCATGGCGTCAAAAAAGCGCTTGTCGCCGGCCTTGGTCCAGTCATAAGGACGGTCGCTGGGCACGGCAAAGGTCACGGCGCCGGTTTTCATGTCAACGCCGTCGCCGTCGATCAGCTGGATCAGGCGGGTGTTCAGGCCCTTGCTTTTCATGTACTTCAGGCTGCCGGGTTCAAACGACTGCACGAAGACGGGCGCGGTCTTGCTGTTCCAGCCGGCGGCGTTGATGATGGCGATCATCTTGTCTTCCAGCGGCAGGCCGAGCTCGCGGAAATAGGTGGGGTTTTTGGTTTCCGGGTAAACCGCAATCGTGCGTCCGGTCTTGACGGACTGGGCTTTGGCCAGATCGACCACTTCCTGGAAAGTCGGCACCTTGTACATGCCGTTGAACTGCTGGGGGCGCTCAGCGTCGGTGGAAATCGCGCCCAGCGTGCGGATTTCAGCCAGCGTGAAATCGTTGCTGAACCAGCCGGTCTGCGTTTCGCCATCGACCTGGAGGGTCTTTTTGCGCGAGGCGAATTCAGGGTGTTTGGCCACGTCGGTGCTGATGGCCAGGTTGGGGTCATGGCGGGTCACCAGCACGCCGTCTTTGGTGGACACCAGGTCCATCTCGATCACATCGGCGCCGAGTTCAATCGCGCGCGCGTAGGCTTCCAGTGTTTCCTCAGGCACATAGCCCGAGGCGCCGCGGTGGGCGATCACCAGCGGTGCCTTGCCGTCCAGCGTGGGCAGGCCGGCGCCGTGGCGCGTATCGCTCATGCTGCAGGCGCCCAGCAGTGCGCTGGCACCCGCCAGCGTGAGCCAACTGATGCGCTGCAGTGTGTGATGTGTTGTTGATCTCGTCATGACATTCCTCCCTCGGTTGAAAAGGGCTGATGGTACGTACTGAATGACGACAGCCGTGTGACAGCGCCGCAGCGGACGCACGGCATGGCTTTCAAAAAAATGGCTTTCAAAAAAATGCCGGAACAGGTCCGGCATTTCAGGGCAAGCTCAGTGGAGACCGGTGCGCCGGTCTCTTGGGCCGCGCATCAGGCGGTAAAGAAGTTCTTCAGCTTGTCGGCCCAGCCCTCTTCGCTGGGTGAATGCTTGGCGCCGCCTTTTTTCAGCGACTCGTCCAGCTCCTTGAGCAGCTTGCGCTGGTGCTCCGTGAGCTTGACCGGCGTCTCCACCGTGATGTGGCAGTAGAGGTCGCCGGGGTAGCTGGAACGCACACCCTTGATGCCCTTGCCGCGCAGGCGGAACTGTTTGCTGCCCTGGGTACCTTCAGGAATGTCGATCGCCGCCTTGCCGGCCAGCGTCGGCACTTCTACTTCGCCACCCAGTGCGGCCGTGGTGAAACTGATGGGTACGACGCAGTGCAGGTCGTCGCCATCGCGCTCAAAAATCTCGTGCTTCTTGATGTGGATCTCGATGTACAAGTCGCCCGGCGGGCCGCCGTTGGTGCCGGGCTCGCCGTTGCCGGTGGAGCGAATGCGCATGCCGTCGTCAATGCCGGCCGGAATTTTGACTTCCAGCGTCTTGTTGATCTTGGTTTTGCCCACACCGTGGCAAGCCACGCAGGGCTCGGGAATCAGCTTGCCGGTGCCTTTGCACTGCGGGCAGTTTTGCTGCACGCTGAAAAAGCCCTGGCGCATCTGTACCACGCCGTGGCCGTGGCAGGTGGTGCAGGTGGCGACCTTGGTGCCGGGTTTGGCACCGCTGCCGTGGCAGGTGCTGCAGTCATCCCAGCTTGGAATGCGGATTTGCGCTTCCTTGCCGTGGGCGGCTTCTTCCAGCGTGATGTTCATGGCGTAGCTCAGGTCGCCGCCGCGGTAAACCTGCCGGCCACTGCGGTGCTGGCCGCCACGCTGGCCACCAAACACATCGCCAAAGATGTCGCCAAACGCTTCGGCAAAACCGCCAAAGCCATCAGCACCCGGGCCTCCACGCATGTTGGGGTCCACACCGGCGTGGCCGTACTGGTCGTAGGCGGCACGTTTCTGCTCATCGGAAAGCATCTCGTAAGCCTCTTTGGCTTCCTTGAATTTTTCCTCGGCAACCTTGGACGTATCACCCTGGTTGCGGTCAGGGTGGTGCTTCATCGCGAGCTTGCGATACGCTTTCTTGATGTCTTCGTCGCTGGCGTTTTTGGGAACGCCCAGCGTGTCGTAATAGTCTTTTTTGGCCATGAAAATGCGTGTTCGGTAAATAAAAACCCCGTGGTCCGCAAACGGGAAAGCGGAATCCGGGGTTTAAGCCTGGATTCCGCTTACCTGCATCGGAGCAAAGCCCCGAGCGGGGTCTTAGCCTTTTTTGACTTCCTTGACTTCGGCATCCACCACATTGTCGTCAGCCGGTTTGGCATGCGCGTGCTCAGCGCCTGCCGCACCTGCTGCCGCATCGCCACCGGCCGCAGCCTGCGAGGCCTGCATGTCGGCGTACATTTTTTCGCCCAGCTTCTGGCTGGCTTCCATCAGGGCCGTGTTCTTCGCATCAATGGCGGCTTTGTCCTCGCCTTTGAGCGCTTCTTCCATGTCCTTGATGGCGGCTTCGATTTTTTCCTTCTCGCCGGCGTCCAGCTTGTCGCCGTACTCTTTCAGCGATTTCTTCACGCTGTGCACCAGGGCTTCGGCATTGTTCTTGGCCTGCACGAATTCCACTTTTTTCTTGTCTTCTTCGGCGTTCAGCTCGGCGTCTTTCACCATCTGCTGGATTTCGGCTTCAGACAGGCCGGAGTTGGCCTTGATGGTGATCTTGTTTTCCTTGCCGGTGCCCTTGTCCTTGGCGCCCACATGCAAGATGCCGTTGGCGTCGATGTCAAACGACACCTCGATCTGCGGCGTGCCGCGCGCTGCCGGCGGAATGCCTTCGAGATTGAACTCGCCCAGTGCCTTGTTGCCCGAGGCGATTTCACGCTCACCCTGGAACACCTTGATCGTCACAGCTGGCTGGTTGTCTTCAGCGGTCGAGAAGGTCTGTGCAAACTTGGTCGGGATGGTCGTGTTTTTCTTGATCATCTTGGTCATCACGCCGCCCATGGTTTCAATACCGAGGGACAGCGGCGTCACGTCAAGCAGCAGCACGTCGGTGCGGTCGCCTGACAGCACCTGGCCTTGAATCGCGGCGCCCACGGCCACGGCTTCGTCGGGGTTCACGTCCTTGCGCGGCTCCTTGCCGAACAACGCCTTGACCATCTCCTGCACCTTGGGCATGCGCGTCTGGCCGCCGACCAGGATCACGTCGTGGATGTCGCCCACGCTCACACCCGCATCCTTGATGGCGGTACGGCAGGGCGCAAGGGTGCGCTCGAGCAGCTCTTCCACCAGGGCTTCCAGCTTGGAGCGGGACAACTTGATGTTCAGGTGTTTGGGGCCTGAGGCATCGGCGGTGATGTAGGGCAGGTTGATGTCGGTCTGCGCGCTGTTGGACAGCTCGATCTTGGCTTTCTCGGCCGCCTCCTTCAGGCGCTGCAGGGCCAGCACGTCCTTGCTCAGGTCCACGCCTTGCTCTTTTTTGAACTCGGCAATGATGTAGTCGATGATGCGCTGGTCGAAGTCCTCACCGCCCAGGAAGGTGTCGCCATTGGTGGACAGCACTTCAAACTGTTTTTCACCGTCAACGTCGGCAATTTCGATGATGGAGATGTCGAAGGTACCGCCGCCCAGGTCATACACGGCAATCTTGCGGTCGCCTTTTTCCTGCTTGTCCAGGCCAAAGGCCAGGGCTGCAGCGGTGGGCTCGTTGATGATGCGCTTGACTTCCAGGCCGGCAATGCGACCGGCGTCTTTGGTGGCCTGGCGCTGTGCGTCGTTGAAGTAGGCCGGCACGGTGATCACGGCTTCGGTGACGGGCTCGCCGAGGTAATCTTCGGCGGTTTTCTTCATCTTGCGCAGAATGTCGGCGCTGACCTGCTGGGCGGAGATCTGCTTGCCGCGCACTTCGACCCAGGCGTCGCCGTTGTCGGCCGCCGCGATCTTGTAGGGCATGAGGTTGATGTCCTTCTGGACTTCCTTCTCGGTGAACTTGCGGCCGATCAGGCGCTTGATGGCGTACAGGGTGTTCTTGGCGTTGGTGACTGCCTGGCGCTTGGCCGAGGCACCGACCAGCACTTCACCGTCTTCCTGGTAAGCGACGATGGATGGCGTGGTGCGGGCACCTTCCGAGTTCTCAATGACGCGGGGCGTGTTGCCTTCCATGACGGACACGCAGCTGTTGGTGGTGCCCAAGTCGATACCGATGATTCTTCCCATGATTTACTCCTGCTTTTTTGATTCGTTAAAGATTGCAATGCGGTGGCTGAAGGATTCAGCCACCGCTTTAATAACTATGTTGATGACTTGTGGATAAGTTTTAAAACTTCAAGTGCCAGATCTGTTTTTCAAATTTCTTTGGGGGCTGCGACCGTCACCAGCGCAGGGCGCAGTACACGATCGGCAATCAGGTAGCCTTTTTGCAGCACGCTGACCACGGTGTTGGCGTCCTGCTCGGCGGGCACCATGCTGATGGCCTGGTGCTGGTGCGGGTCAAACTTGCTGCCGCTGGCCGGGTTGATTTCGATCACCTTGTTGCGCTCGAGCGCGCTCTTGAGCTGCTTGAGCGTGGCTTCTGCGCCTTGGCGGATCTGCTCGGGGCTGGCGTCCTTGATCGCCAGACCGGCCTCCAGGCTGTCGGTCACGGGCAGCAGGCTTTCGGCAAAGCTTTCCAGGGCAAATTTGCGGGCCTTGCTAATTTCGTCCTCAGCGCGGCGGCGGGCGTTTTCGGCTTCGGCCTTGGCGCGCAGGTAGCTGTCGGCCAGTTCGGTGTTTTTGGCTTGCAGCGTGGCCAGTTCGGCCTGAGCCACGGTCAGTGCGTCGAACTCGTTGGCGGCCTGCGCGGCTTCTTGCTCTTCGGGGCTGGGGGGGCCGCTAAGTGATTGATTTTGCTCGGGTTGTGTATTTTCAGGCATGCTGGGGAACAGGATTGAAGCTAGTAAACGAAGTAACTGGGGATGACAAAGTCCATTTCAAGACAAGGGACTCGATCGGGAGCAAGGATTTTCCGCCAATTTCAGCCGTATGGCTGCGTGATGAGGTTGCCGGAGGTGAGCGGAGGTAGGTGGTGATGCACCAAATATGGGCAATGCGGCAAAAACCACCGGGCAGGCCGCTCAAAAAAAGACAGGCACAAGGCCTGTCTTTTTGGCAAGCCCTGCAGGGCTTGCACGGCGCAGGGAAATTACTTCTTCTTGACGACGGCGCCGAGCTTGGTCTGGTTGACGGCCCACTTGCCGGCAAAGGCTTGCAGGTCGTTCAGGCGCTTGAGCAGGTCTGCGCCCAGCGTGGTGACGGTGTAGCCCTCGCTACCATGGCCGAGCAGACCGGCGGCGCGCAATTCCTTGATACGGGTGTTCAGGGTGTTGGGGGTGATGCTGCCAATGCTGTCTTGCAAGAGGCGAAAAGTCTGCGGATGGCCGTCTTTCAGGGCCCACAACACGCGCAATGCGTAGCGTGATTCCAGCAGTTCCAGCAACTGGCCTACAGCTGCATTTTCTTTGGCGCTCATTTGTTATCTCCTCGGGTCACAATTAGGTCACAGGTAAGTCACAGACGGTCAGTCAAGCAAAAAGCTTGCGGCAAATATAACGCAATTTCTGCGTTGCTACTAGTTTTATAGCTACCTACGCCCGTACGGTTTAGGCTTGCAGCCAAAAAGGTTTGAAAAGTTGCGGCCAATATGCTGGGGCCGGTGTTTCCCGGAGCGTCACACCGGGCCCTCGGGCGGGGTCCGCCGGCGCTCGGCTTCCAGGCATCAGAGGTAGATTTTCTGCAGCAGGCGGATCAGGGTCTTGCGCTCTGTCGCCGTCAAGCCGCTGGCAGCGTCGAACTCCAGCTCCTGTGCCGTGCGTTCCGCGTCGTGCATCAGTTCCTGCCCGCTGGCGGTCAAGTGCAAGCCCACTGCCCGGCCATCGTTGGGATGGGGCCGGCGGGCTAGCAGGTCCCGGTTTTCCAGCAACCTAACCATGCCCACCAGATTGGGCGGCTGGATGTTGAGCGTCGCGCACAGCTGGCGTGACGTGATGCCGGGGTTGTGGTGAATGAGGGAGAGTACCGAAAAGTCTACCGGCCGCAACCCATAGGCGGCCATTTTCTCCAGGAAAGCGTCGATGATGACCAGCGCGGCGCGGCGTGCGTTGTAGCCGATCAGCCCTTCCAGGTAGGTGGTATCGACTTTCTCGACGGCGGGGACGGGAGATTTTTCGGGCATGAGGCTGAGGATGAAAAAGGTTCCGGCCGGGTGTCCAGCCGCTCCTTGATGATACCCATGCGCATGTCGAATTCAGGCAGTATCCAGTGGCGCATGGCCCTTGCGGGCGCGGTCCAGCGCGTGGCATCTTCCCCGGAGGCCTGGGGCGTCATGGCCGTTTCGATCTGGCCCCAGGCCCAGGCCAGCAGCGCCAGCGTGAGTGCGCGCAGGTAGTCGTCCGCGACCCAGTAGGGAAGTTCGGGGTTGCCGGGAGCGGCCTGCGCCAGTTCAGAAGCGAGTGAGCGCAGCCTGGCGAAGCGGCTCAACAGCCCGGCGTGTGCGGCATTGCTGGCATCCAGTTCGTCGCCCAGCTCCTGCAGCAGGGCCGACAGCGCCGAGCCGCCGTCCGGCAACACTTTGCGCACCAGCAGGTCAATGGCCTGGACCTCGTTCGTGCCTTCGTAGATCATGGTCACGCGCGAGTCGCGCACGATCTGCTCGATCCCCCATTCCTTCACGTAGCCATGGCCGCCGAATACCTGCAGGCATTCGCTGGCGCCGTGGAATGCCTGGCTGGTGAGTGCGGCCTTGAGCACTGGCGTGACCAGGCTGCACCAGCGCTGGGCGCTGCCCTGGCGCGCGGCATCGGGATGGTGCCTGGCGATGTCGAGTTCGATGCCGGTCTTGTAGGCCAGCAGGCGGCCGCCGTCGATCCAGGCGCGTTGGGTGTCCAGGATGCGGCGGATGGCGGGATGCCCGGCGATGAAGTCGGCAGTCTCGGTACTTTTGCGCGGGCCGGGTGCGCGCATCTGCCGGCGCTCACGGGCGTAGGCGTCGGCTTTCTGCCACGCGGCGTCGAGCAGGCCGATGCCCTGCAGCGCCACATGCAGCCGTGCCGCGTTCATCATCACGAACATGGCATTCAGGCCGCGGCCAGGCTCGCCGACGATCCAGCCAGTGGCGTCATCAAAGCGCATGACGCAGGTGGGACTGCCGTGCAAGCCCATCTTTTCCTCGATGCGTTCGCAATGCACCGGGCTGCGCGCGCCATCGGGCATGAATTTCGGCACCAGGAACAGCGACAGCCCTTTCGGGCCGGCGGGTGCATCGGGCAAACGGGCCAGCACCAGGTGCACGATGTTGTCGGTCAGATCATGCTCACCGCCGGAGATAAAGATTTTGGTGCCGCTGAGCAGGAAACTGCCATCGGGCTGCGGCATGGCCTTGGTGCGCACCAGGCCGAGGTCGCTGCCCGCTTGGGGTTCCGTCAGGCACATGGTCGCCAGCCATTCGCCGGTGGCGATTTTGGTCAGGTAACGTGCCTTCAGGTCGTCGCTGCCATGGTGCTTCAGGCACTCGTAGGCGCCGTGCAGCAGGCCCGGCGCCATGGTCCAGCCGTGGTTGGCGGCGCTGAGCATTTCATAGAGCACGGCTTCGAGCAGGGCGGGCAGGCCCTGGCCGCCATCTTCGGGCGCGCACGCTAGCGCGGGCCAACCCGCTCGCCAGAAAGCCTGGTAAGCGTCCTTGAACCCGGGCGGTGCAATGACTGTGCCATCCACAAACTTGCAGCCGATGGCATCACCGACACCTTGCAGGGGCGCCACTTCCTGGGTGACGAATTTTCCCGCCTCGTCCAGTACCTGCCGCATCAGCTCGATATCGCAGTTTGCATGGGGCTCAAGCACCTGCAACTGCGCGGGGGCTTTGAGCACATCGTGAAGAATGAAGCCGATATCGTGCAGATGTGGCTGGTAGTGCATGCGCAAGGGCCTCCGTGGTTTCAGTGATTAGAAGGTGTGGTTGAGGCCTACCATCACCCCGGTCTGCGAGCCGCCCAAAGCGGGGTTGCTGCCCGGTGCACCGCCACTGACAGACACATTGGTCAGGCTGTCGTTGCGGATCGCGCCGATTTGCGCATACAAGGTCGTGCGTTTCGACAACTTGTACAGCGATCGCACCGCGAGCAGGGTGGAGTCAAAGTTGTCGACGTTCTTGTAGTGCAGCTTGGCTAGCGTTCCGTCAATCGTCCAGACCGGAGAGACTGGGTAAGCGGCTGCCAGGTACCACAGGTCGCTTTTGGGTCGCGTCGCACTGCCGTCGTTGTTGCGGCGAATGACGCCACCGCCGAGCTTGACGCTGGCCAGGTTCACGTAGCCGTTCACCATCAGCCGGGAATCGGATTTGGAGCTGCTGGTCAGGCCGGCAGGCAGCACTACATCGGTTGCACTGGCAGGCGTACGACCATTCAGTTTGTCATAAGCCAATGCCGCGCCCCAGGTCTTGGTGTCGTATTTCACCATGGCCGACCACTCGCGGCAGGCCTGGGAGTCGGTCCCGCTCTCACCGGGGCAATTGGTTCCGGCAGGCGAGGGGCCGGCATTGACGGTGTCGCGGCCCTGGCTGTAGGTGGCGCCCAGGGT
>DASXRN010000253.1:0-3069 GCA_036506595.1 Polaromonas sp.
CGAATGCCTGCAGGCCGGCCTGTTCAGCGACGAGCAGGCCAGCGCGCTGCGCGCCCGCCTGCAAAGCAGCCTGCCGGCCGCCAGCTGGTCGCTGGAAAACAGCGTCGAGCCCGAGCGCTGGATTGTCTACATGGGCAGATACAGCGACGACGAAACCCTGGCCAAAAAACGCGGCGAACTGCGCCAGCGCGGCGTGTCGTTCGAGCCCCTGCTCAACCGGGCGCTGGCCCCAGGCCTCTCGCTGGGCCACTTCAACACGCAGGCCGCCGCCGAGAGCGAGCTGGCCAAAGTCGCCACCCGCGGCGTGCGCACCGCCCGGGTGCTGCAGGAGCGTGCCGAAGTGCGCGGCCAGCTGCTCCGGCTGAATGCGGTTGATGCGCCCCTCAAGGCCCAGCTGGAAGCGCTGAAACCGCAGCTGGCGGGCAAGGTTTTGCAGGCCTGTCGCTAAGGCTGTCGCGCTTCCAGGCCACATTTGCTATTGTTTTTATAGCTGTTTGCACCCGTCTTTAAAGGGCCATAGGCTTTTTTTCCATAAAATCCCGGCACACATCAAGGTGTGACCGCCTGTGACGCAACAGCCGGGTTGGCCTCCCACTGGCGTGCCGACTGAACGGTTTTTTCAAACACCGCGCCCAGCTCGAGCAGGTTTTTCTTGAGTTGCGGATCCAGCGCTGTCTCGATGCCAGCCTCGTCCCGCGGCATGCGGTCGGTGCGCACACTCTTGAGGATGCGCGAGATTTCCCCAGCGGCATGCGCCGGCGTCTGCAGCAGCACCAAATGCTTCATCTTGTCGGGATTGTTGGGCACGTGGCACGACAGGCATTGCCCCTCGCGCAGGCTCACGGCCAGCGCCCGGTAGCCTTTTTCCAGCTGGGGTTTGTAGGGGTTGCGGGCTGAAAACAGCCCGTCAAACAGCGTGACGGCGGGCTGCGTCTGCCCCCGGCTGTCGGTCCACAGCCACTGGCCGTCAAACTTGCCGTGGGTGACTGGCGCCACCCGGATGCCCGCCAGCGGGCCGTCCTGCCAGGAAAACTGCGCAATCTTGACTTTCTGCTCCTGCGGTGACACCCAGAGCAGCAGCGCATTGGCATTTTCGTATGCGCCCCATTTGGCCGCGTCATGCCAAAACGGGTAGGGAAACTGGCCCGGCGCCAGCCGGTTGCGAAAGGTCGCGCCGAGCTTGACCCGGTAGAGCTTCTCGCGGTCCACCCAGCTGACCTGGTACTTGCCGTCAAACATGAAGACCGGCGCATACAGGCCGGTCCAGACATCGGGCGCGAACTGGGTCAGCGAGGTCTCTTTCAGCGGCGTGGCCGGGTCTTTGGCCTGCCGGCCCCACAGCAGGACGGCCGGCAGGCTTTGCCGCAGCCGGGACGCGCCAAACAGGGCCTGCCGGCAGCGGTCAAAAGCCGCCTGGCTGGCCGGATCGTCGAGAGGGCAAACCGCCCGCAGCTCGGCGGCGATCCGGGCCGCCAGGCCCTCGACCGCCTGCAACTCGACCGCCTGCAACTCGGCCGCAGGCGGCGCGGCCATCGCTGCGGCGCAGGCCAGGCTGGCAGAGACGGTGAATGCCGCGAAACGTACGCGGGCAAGCCAGGGGAAGACAAGGTTTTTCATGCGCAGGAAATGAAGTGATGAAAGGTCGGCGGACCCAGGCCGTGTGCTCGTTCGTTTAAACAGCCATGGGGTTGAGGTTTGCTACGGCTCAGCGGGCCACGGGCCGCAATGCATTGGCCACCACGTACTCGCCGATCTGGTAACCCAGCGCATCGCCGCCATTGGTGGCCGAGCGGGTGTGGATGCCGCCAAAGATGCGGGCGTCGTTGTCTTCGCGGGTCAGCTGCGACCAGCGCGTGTAGACGCGCCGCACCGTTCCCGCCGGCCACACGGACGCCGATGGCGCGGAGAGCTGGTCGCTGCCGAAGATCTTCTGCAGCACACGCTCATAGCCCCCGGCCTGGATGGCATGTCCCGACACATAGTCGGGGTGCTGCGGGGTCTGCAGCAGCGGCAGCCAGTCGGGCGCCGCCTGGATGCCGGGGTTGCCGAGGCTGGCCGCCTCGCGGATCGCGGTGATGGGGCGCTGCTGGTTGTAGACCAGCTTGACGCCGTAACCCACGATATAGGTGTCCAGGCTGATGCCGTTGATGAGCGCATACAGCCGCGCGTTCTCATGCACGCTGAACTTTTTCCGCTCGGCTTCCTGCTTCACCACTTCGAGGTAGGGATGCCAGGTCGGCGCCACCCAGAAGATCGCCAGCGCCGTCTGGTCGGCCGTGCGCTCGCTGCTGTTGACCCCGCCCAGGCGCTTGACCTCGTTGATTTCGCGCGCATAGGCTTCGCTTTGGGTGTCGAGTGGTGGCGGTGCCTTGAACTGGTCACCCGATGTCAGGAACACCGCTTTCACCTTGGGCCAGCGCGCGATGCTGAGGGCCCCGGGTGCGGGCGGCGTGGGCTTCCACGCGCCGGCAGTGCCCAGGGGCGTATAGGCAATCTCGGTCGCCGAGCCATCGTCCTTGCGCAGGGCCACCAGCTTCTCGCCAATGCCGCGGCCAAATTCGGCGCCTTCCGCCTTGCCCGGCCCGTCCGGCACTTTGGCCAGCGACGCTTTGAGGGCGTTGTCGAGGAAAGCCTTTTGCACCGGGTACAAGGCCAGCAGCGCGCCGTGGGCGGCGCCCGCGGCGGCGGCATCAATTGAGGTACCCGCCGGTGCGCGCGTGTCCACGGCATAGGGCTCGTAACGCCGGTCCACGGCGTTGACCGCATCGTGGATGGCCAGGTGCACGATGGCCAGGCTGCGCGGTACAAACACGCCGCCCGGGTTGTTACTGGCCGTCACCGCCGAAGCCGTGGCATACCAGTCGGTGACCACATCGGCGCGGGCCGCGCTGCAGGCCAGCAGCAGGGATGACAAAGACAAGGTGATGTGCCCGAGCGCGCGCAGCGTGCCCCGCACACCGTGGAAAAGAGGTGTGTTCATGAGTTTTTTTGCTATCAGGTGAAGAAAAGAAAAAGGACAGGCGTGGCCGTCAACATCGCCCGCGCTGCGGGCTTGCGCCGGGCTTTCTG
>DASXRN010000254.1:0-7529 GCA_036506595.1 Polaromonas sp.
GCAGGGCAATGGGGGACTGCGCACGCGCCAGGCCGGGCAAGCCGGTGGCAAACGCCACCGAAGCGGCGGACGCGGTCTGGACAAAACGGCGGCGGGAAAGTGAACTCATGCTTGTCTCCTGATGACTCGAAATAGTTGTACCGACTGCAAAGAGAGTTCTTTGTAGAACGATTTACTGTATCGTTACACTAAATGCACGGTCAAGCCCTCCAAAGCAGGTTTGGGTAGGTGTTTTCCTCCGTAAACGCAGGTTTTGGGTCTCTTTTCCCCCGTTTCAACGGCCGGCCGCTACCAAAGAGCGCAT
Source organism: Polaromonas sp. (assembly GCA_036506595.1). Classification (GTDB taxonomy): domain Bacteria; phylum Pseudomonadota; class Gammaproteobacteria; order Burkholderiales; family Burkholderiaceae_C; genus Polaromonas. Next base: position 305 of record DASXRN010000254.1, read on the forward strand.
CCTTTTGAGTCTGTTACGTCAATCGGAAGCCCCCTCCCCTTGGCGAGCATGCGGCTTTTCCGAGATGCGTCGCTTTCCTGCGTCGGCGAGCAAACTGCCCTGCGCTGACGCTTGAAGCCCAGCTCGCCGTGTCTGGACCGAAAACCCAAGGTAACTACGCATTGACGGGCCAAGCCGCTGCCCCAGAATGCAAATCTCTTGAGCAAGCCAAAGGGGCTGGGGTTTGAAGGGCGCGGGCATGGTTCATGCGTGCAGCCACTCAAGACCCCGCGGTGTCCTGCCGCACCCACACCAGACCGTATCAACAGAACCTTCACTAAGGAATTCATCTTGAAATACCTGTCTCTTCCCATCAGCCGCCGCCTGCTCTGCGCCACCGCCACCGCGGCCCTGCTGGTTTGCCACGGCACGGCCGCGCTGGCGGCAACGCCCAAAGACACGCTGGTGATTGCCTTTGGGTTCGACGACATCATCACGATGGACCCGGCCGAGGCCTTTGAGCTGTCGGCGGGCGAGATCATGGGCAACACCTATGACCGGCTGGTGCGCCTGGATGTCAACGACCCGTCCAAGCTGATCGGCGACGTCGCCAAGTCCTGGACCGTATCGCCCGATGGCAAGACCTATACCTTTGAGCTCAAGCCCGGGCTGAAATTTGCCTCGGGCAACCCACTGACGGCGGAAGAGGTGGCGTATTCGCTGCACCGCGCCGTCATCCTCGACAAATCCCCGGCCTTCATCCTCACGCAGTTTGGCTTTAGCAAAGACAACGTGAAAGACAAGATCAAGCAGACCGGCCCGCTGACGCTGACGATGGAAACCGACAAGTCCTACGCACCGACCTTTGTGCTCAACTGCCTGACCGCCAACATCGGCGCCATCGTCGACAAGAAGCTCTTGACGTCCAAGGAGCAGAACGGCGACTGGGGTTACGGCTGGCTCAAAACCAACTACGCCGGTTCCGGCCCCATGAAGCTGCGCGAGTGGCGCGCCAACGAGATTGTGGCGCTGGAGCGCAACGACAGCTATTACGGCCCCAAAGCCCCGCTGGCGCGCGTGATCTACCGCCATGTGAAGGAAGCGGCCACGCAGCGCCTGCTGCTGGAAAAAGGCGATATCGACATCGCCCGCAACCTGAGCCCGCAGGACATTGCCGCGCTCACCGCCAACAAGGACGTGAAGATCACCTCGGCGCCCAAGGGCACGGTCTACTACATCAGCCTGAACCAGAAGAACCCGACGCTGGCCAAACCCGAGGTGCGCGAGGCCATGAAATGGCTGGTCGATTACTCGGCCATCGGCGATACGCTGATCAAGAACATCGGCGTGATTCACCAGAACTACCTGCCCATAGGCCTGCTGGGTGCCAGCAAGGACAACCCCTACAAACTGGATGTCGATAAAGCCAAGGCCCTGCTGGCCAAGGCGGGCGTGCCCAACGGATTCAAGGTGACGATTGACATGCGCACGATCCAGCCGGTGCAGGGTATCGTCGAGGCCTTCCAGCAGACCGCCAAACGCGCCGGCATCGAGGTTGAAATCATTCCCGGTGACGGCAAGCAGACGCTGACCAAATACCGCGCCCGTACCCACGACATGTACATCGGCCAGTGGGGCGCCGACTACTGGGACCCGCACTCGAACGCCGACACCTTCACGCGCAACCCTGACAACGCCGACGATGCCAAGGCCAAGCCGCTGGCCTGGCGCAATGCCTGGGCCATCCCCGAGTTGACTAAAAAATCCGATGCCGCCGTGCTGGAGCGTGATGCCGGCAAACGCAAGGCCATGTATGAAGAGCTGCAGGCCGAGTTCCGCAAAACCAGCCCCTTTGTCATGCTGTTCCAGCAAACCGAGGTGGCGGCCTTGCGCAGCAATGTGGACGGCCTGAAGCTGGGCCCGACGTTTGACACCAACTACATGTTCAGGGTGACCAAGCGGTAACAGCGGCTTTGGCAGTTCCTGATCCCCTGGCCGCCGGCCGGGCCCCTCTTGGCCTGGCGCCGCCGCCAGCCGCCGGACGCCCGGCAGGCCGGCGTCCTAGCCGGCTGTTGAGCGCCGCGGGGCGTTTCCTGGTGGTGATTTTGCTCACTTACCTGGGCCTGCTGGCCGTCACGTTTTTCATCGGCCGGGTGATTCCGGTCGATCCGGTGCTGGCCATCGTCGGCGACCGTGCGCCCGCGCATGTCATCGCCCGGGTGCGCGAAGAGCTGGGCCTGAACAAGCCGCTGTACCAGCAGTTCTACATCTACCTCGGCAAGGTGCTGCAGGGCGACTTTGGCACCTCGGTGCTGACCTCCAACCCGGTGATGCAGGACATACGCCGCGCCTTCCCGGCCACACTCGAGCTGGCCAGCCTGGGCATACTGATAGGCGCCGGTCTCGGCGTGCCGCTGGGCGTGTGGGCGGCGGTGCGGCGTGGCGGGCTGGTGGACCAGCTGGTGCGTGTCACCGGCCTCATCGGTTATTCCGTGCCCATCTTCTGGCTGGGCCTGATGGCGCTGCTGGTGTTTTATGCACGACTGGGCTGGGTGGCCGGACCGGGCCGCATTGATGTCAGCTACGAATTCACGCTGGTGCCGGTGAGCGGCCTGCTGCTGCTGGACACCGCCATGGCGGGCGAATGGGAAGCCTTTGCCAACGCCCTCTCGCACCTGATCCTGCCGGCCTCGCTGCTGGGTTATTTCTCGCTGGCCTACATCAGCCGCATGACGCGCTCCTTCATGCTCAATGAACTGGCCCAGGAATATGTGATCGCGGCCAGGGCCAAGGGCCTGTCGGAAGCCCGCATCATCTGGCGCCACGCCCTGCGCAACGCCATGGTGCCGCTGGTGACGGTGATTGCGCTGTCGTATGCGGGCCTGCTGGAGGGCTCGGTCCTGACCGAAACCGTCTTTGCCTGGCCCGGCCTGGGCCTCTACATCACCAACTCACTGCAAAACGCCGACATGAATGCGGTACTGGGCGGCACCATCGTCGTGGGTTCGATTTTTATCGGCCTGAACCTGCTGTCCGATGTGCTGTACAAGCTGCTGGATCCGAGGACCCGCGTGCGATGAACGACACGACGCTTGCCAAACGAGAAACCCTGCATGATTGGCTGATGTCGGACCGGCCGCTGTCGCGCCGGCAGGCCTCGCTGGGGCGTGCCTACAACGCCTGCCGCACTTTCTCGCGCAACCGCCTGGCAATGCTCGGGCTGCTGATTGTGCTGGCGCTCATCGTGGTGGCCCTCGCGGCCGACCTGCTGGCGCCTTATTCGGCCTACATCGGCGACTTGCGCACCACGCGCCTGCTGCCGCCGTCTTCCGCGCACTGGTTTGGCACCGACGACCAGGGCCGCGACATTTTGTCGCGCATCATTCACGGCTCGCGCATCACGCTGTTCGTGGTGGTGCTGGTGGCCGTGCTGGCCGCGCCCATCGGGCTGGTGGTGGGCACGGTGGCCGGTTATGCCGGCGGCATGATCGACGCCGTGCTGATGCGCATCACGGATATTTTTCTGGCCTTTCCGCGCCTGATTCTGGCGCTGGCTTTTGTGGCCGCACTCGGGCCGGGCATCGAAAACGCAGTGATCGCGATTGCCATCACCTCCTGGCCGCCCTATGCACGGCTGGCGCGCGCCGAGACGCTGACGATACGGCAGACCGATTACATCGCCGCCGTCCAGCTGCTGGGCGCTTCGCCCTGGCGCATCGTGCTCAGGCACATCATGCCGCTGTGCGTTTCCTCGGTGATCGTGCGCGTCACGCTGGACATGGCCGGCATTATCCTGACGGCGGCCGGCCTGGGCTTTCTGGGCCTGGGCGCACAGCCGCCCACGCCCGAATGGGGCGCCATGATTGCCAATGGCCGTCTGTACGTGCTCGACCAGTGGTGGGTGGCGGCGGCGCCGGGCGCGGCCATTTTCATCGTGAGCCTGGCCTTTAACCTGCTGGGCGACGGCTTGCGCGACGCGCTGGACCCCAAGGCGGCCAAATGACCCAGGCAGCCCCGCCTCTTCTGCTGGTCGATGACCTGCGCGTGGCCTTTCCCGGCCGCGACGGCGGCATGACGGAAGCCGTGCGCGGCGTGTCGTTCACGCTGGGCCGCGAGCGCCTGGGGATTGTGGGCGAGTCGGGCTCGGGCAAGTCCCAAACCGGCCGCGCCATTTTGGGTCTCACCGCCCCCGAAGGCCGCATCAGCGCCAAGCGGCTGGAATTCAGCGGCCTGGACCTGCTGAACTGCCCGCCCCGGCAACGGCGCGCGCTGCGCGGCGGGCGCATCGCCATGGTGCTGCAAGACCCGAAGTTCTCGCTCAACCCCGTCATGACCATTGGCGCGCAAATTGTCGAAACCTTGCGCGCCCACACGCCTGTTTCAGCGCGCGAGGCCAGGGCGCGCGCGCTGGCCGCGCTGGAATCGGTGCGCATCGACGACCCCGAGCGCGTCTACCAGCTGTACCCGCACGAGGTCTCGGGCGGCATGGGCCAGCGCGCCATGATTGCCATGATGCTGATTGCCGACCCGGACATCCTGATTGCCGACGAACCCACGTCGGCGCTCGATGTCACGGTGCAGCTGCAGGTGCTGTCCATCCTGGACACGCTGGTGGCCGAGCGCGGCATGGGCCTGATCCTGGTGTCGCACGATTTGCGGCTGGTGTCCTCGTTTTGCGACCGCATCCTGGTGATGTACGCCGGCCGCGTGGTCGAAGAGCTGCCCGCCGGCGGGCTGGCCCATGCCCAACACCCCTACACGCGCGGCCTGATGGCCTGCCTGCCCCGGCTTGGGGCTTCCGTGCACCCGCTGGCCACGCTGGACCGCCAGCCGGAATGGGCGCTATGAGTGCCCACCACGCCCTGGGCCTGGCTGTCAGCCAGCTGCGCGTCGTGTATGACGGCTTTGTCGCGGTGGCCGATACGACATTTCGCGTCAGCCCCGGTGAAAGCTTTGGCATCGTCGGCGAGTCGGGTTCCGGCAAATCGACGGTGCTGCGCGCCATCTGCGGGCTGGCACCCAGGGTGTCGGGCACGGTGCGTCTCGTCGGCGACGATAGCGCAGCGGGCAGCAAGACCTTTCGCCGCCTGGTGCAAATGGTGTTCCAGGACCCCTACGGTTCGCTGCACCCGCGGCAAACGGTGGACCGCCTCCTGGCCGAGCCGCTGGCGATCCACGGCATCACCGACGCTGAAGCGCGCATTGAACGCGCGCTGGACGAAGTCGGGTTGGGCAGCGGTTTTCGCTTTCGCTACCCGCACCAGCTGTCGGGCGGGCAAAGGCAGCGCATTGCCATTGCCCGCGCGCTGATTCTGGAGCCGCAAATTTTGCTGCTGGACGAGCCCACCTCGGCGCTCGATGCCTCGGTGCAGGCCGAGGTGCTGAACCTGCTGGAAGAGCTGCGAAGGCGCCGCGGCCTGAGCTTCGTCATGGTCAGCCATGACCTGGCGGTGGTCACCCACTTGTGCGACCGGCTCATGGTCATGCAGCGCGGCCAGACGGTGGAGCTGTTGTCTGCAGCCGACCTGGCCGCCAGCCGCGTCAGCAATCCCTACACCCTGAGCCTGATGCAGGCATCCTCGGGCTTCAGGCGCACGGCAGCAACCATCCGGTAACGGGCGGCCTGCTGGCGCATGCGCCAAGCGCATGGTTTAATTTCTGTATCACTGGACAACAAACCTATGATGATTCACTGGGAAGCCCATGCCTGCCTGCCCCTGCATCCGCAGGCTGATTTTTCGCCGCTGGACAGCCTGCGCGCCGCCGGCGTGAACTACGTGTCCATCAATGTCGGCATGGACATGAACCCGGTGTCCCAGGTTTTACCGGTGATCGCGGCCTTTCGCGCCAACATCGCGGAACAGCCCGGGCGTTTCCGGCTCGTTTCCAGCGTCGCAGAGATCAAGAAGGCTGCCGCCGCCGGCGTGCTGGCCGTGGGCTTCGACCTGGAAGGTGCGATGCCGCTGCTGGAGCAGCCCGACATGGTGGCGCTGTACCGCGACCTCGGCGTGCGCCAGATCCACTTTGCCTACAACCGCAACAACAGCGTGGCCGACGGCTGCCATGACGTGGCGCGCGGCCTGACGCCGCTGGGGCGGCGCATGGTGGAGGCCGTCAATGACGCCGGCCTGCTGATGGACTGCTCGCACACCGGCAGGCGCTGCAGCCTGGACATCATGGCAGCGTCCGCCAAACCCGTGATCTTCAGCCACGCGAACCCGCTGGCGCTGGTGGAGCATGGCCGCAACATCAGCGACGAGCAGATTCGCGCCTGCGCCGCGACCGGCGGCGTGGTCTGCGTGTCCGGCGTGTCGGCCTTTCTCGGCACCCGCACACCGAGTGCAGACGATGTCGCACGCCACGCGGCCCATGTGGCGAACCTCGTCGGCGTTCAGCACGTGGGCATAGGGCTGGACATCAGCTTTCGCCAGGATGAACTCAACGACAACCCGCCGGGCGACTATGACCCGACCTACTGGTGGCCCAAGGCGGCAGGCTACGACCGCTCCGTTGAGCGCATGACTTACACACCGGTGGAAACCTGGCAGGTTTTGTCGGGCGCGCTGCAAAAGGTCGGCATGAGCGCCGCCGAAGCCGCCGCGGTCATGGGTGACAATATGCTGCGCGTGGCGGGCCTGGCCTGGCAGCGCGCCCATCCTTGACCACAACCATTCCCCATCCCATGTCCTCCATCACCCTGCGTTTTCTGGCCGAACCGAGCACCGTCAACTTTGGCGGCAAAGTCCATGGCGGCACCGTCATGAAATGGATAGACGAGGCCGGCTATGCCTGCGCCACCAGCTGGGCCAAGCTGTACTGCGTCACCGTCTCGGTGGGCAGCATCCGCTTTCAGCGCCCCATCATGATCGGCGACCTGGTCGAAGTGGAGGCGCGGCTGGCTTACACCGGCAAGACCAGCATGAACATCTCGGTCGAGGTGCGCGCCGGTGACATGAAGACCGGCCAGATGGAGGTCATCACCGCGTGCCTGGTGGTCTTTGTGGCAGTCGATCCAGAAGGAAAAACCATTCCCGTGCAGGCCTGGCTGCCCGAAACACCTGGCGACATCGCCCTGGCGCAGCGCGTCAAGGCCCACCTGGATGCTGCCCGCGCCGCACAGCCCGGCGCCTAGAGCCTGTGCACGCTAAAACGGGAGTGCGAAGCCCTGCCCTGACGGGCCGCGATCTGGCGGCCGTTTTGACGGTGGTGCTGCTGTGGGGCGTGAATTTCGTCGTGATGAAATTTG
>DASXRN010000255.1:0-6778 GCA_036506595.1 Polaromonas sp.
TTCTCGGGCAGGCCGGACACCACATCCACGATGTCGGGCAGGTCGGTCAGGTCGGCCTTGTCGACCTCGATCAGGCGCAAGCCCTGGGCGGCATACGCGTTCAGGCAGGCCCTGATCAGCGAGGATTTGCCGGTACCACGCGAGCCGGTCAGCAACACATTGTTGGCGGGCTTGCCGCCGACAAACTGCTCGGTGTTGCGCTGGATTTTCTCCTTTTGATCGTCAATTTCCTTCAGATCATCCAGGCGCATGTGGCCAATGTGCTTGACGGGCTCCAGCGAGCCGTGGCCCGAGCTGCGCTTGCGATAACGGTAAGCGACGGACGCCTTCCAGTCAGGGGCCGACAAGGGCTGCGGCAAAACCGACTCAATGCGTGTGACCAGCGATTCAACACGCGCCATCAGGCGTTCAAACTGCTCGTTCATGGCTTAACTGCGGTAGTCCGCGTTGATCTTGACGTAGTCGTAAGACAAATCGCAGGTCCATACCGTGTCGTTGGCGGCACCGCGGCCCAGCAGCACACGCACCGTGATCTCGCTTTGCTTCATCACGCGCTGGCCGTCGGCCTCGACATAGGCCACATGCCGGCCGCCGTTTTTGGCCACCAGCACATCGTCGAGGTACAAATCGATTTTCGTTTGATCGAGGTCGTCAATGCCGGCATAGCCCACGGCGGCCAGGATGCGGCCCAGGTTGGGATCGCTGGCAAAAAAGGCCGTCTTGACCAGGGGCGAGTGGGCAATCGCGTAGGCTACCTGGCGGCATTCCTCGCCGGTTTTTCCACCCTCGACCTGAATGGTCATGAACTTGGTGGCACCCTCGCCATCACGCACGATGGCCTGCGCCAATTTCCGCGCAATGTCCAGCATGGCGGCACGCAAAGCCTGGCCGTCCGGACTGTCCAGCGAGGTCACGGGCGAGTGCCTGGCCCGATTGGTTGCCACGACCACAAAGGAGTCATTGGTCGAGGTGTCGCCGTCGATGGTGACGCGATTGAAAGAGCCTTCCGCCAGTTCCTTGGCAAGCTGCGCCATGAGCCCCTGCGACACGCAGGCATCGGTCGCCATAAAGCCCAGCATGGTCGCCATATTGGGCCGAATCATGCCCGCGCCCTTGCTGATGCCGGTGATGGTTACCGGCACACCCCCGAGCGTGATGCGGCTTGAAAACGCCTTGGCCACGGTGTCCGTGGTCATGATGGCCTGGGCGGCGTTGGCCCAGTTGTCTTCCCTGGCATCGGCCAGCGCGGCAGGCAGGCCCGCGGCAATGCGCTCGTTGGGCAGCGGCTCCATGATCACGCCGGTTGAAAACGGCAGGATTTGCTCAGGGGCCAGATTGAGCTCACGGGCCAGTGCGATGCAACAGGCATGTGCGCGGCTCAAGCCATCGTCACCGGTGCCGGCATTGGCATTGCCGGTGTTGATCAGCATGGCGCGAATGCCCGATTTTTTGCTCAAGTGCTCACGGCAAATCTGCACCGGTGCGGCGCAAAAACGGTTTTGCGTGAAGACGGCCCCTATCGAAGCGCCCTCTTCCAGCAACAGCACGGCCAGGTCCTTGCGGTTCGCCTTGCGAATGCCTGCCTCGGCAATGCCCCAGCGCACGCCGGGCACAGGGTAAAGATCCGCAGCGGGCGTGGCCACCAGATTGACAGGCATGTTCTTGACTCCAGAAATCGCAGGGTTTAGGTCAATAGGTCGTCAGCTCGGACGAGGCTCAATGCAGTTTTCCGTGGCAAAGCTTGTATTTTTTTCCCGAACCGCAGGGGCAGGGGTCGTTGCGGCCCACGCGCCGCATGGCGCTGCCCGCTGCAGACGGTAACCGCCTTTGCGACTCTTCATCCACCGTGGTCTCGACCCCGCCGGTTTCGGTAGGTGCCGTGTAGGTCACGTTGGCGATGTTTTCTGCCCGGCTTTCCATTTCCTCGGCCGCCTGTTCAAACTGCTCGCCCGACTGGACCTTGACCGTCATCAGCACTTTGGTGACGTCGTTCTTCACGCTGTCGAGCAACTGGCCAAACAGCTCAAAGGCTTCGCGCTTGTATTCCTGCTTGGGCTGCTTTTGTGCATAGCCGCGCAAATGGATGCCCTGGCGCAGGTAGTCCAGCGCACTCAGGTGTTCGCGCCATTGGCTGTCGATGGTTTGCAGCAGCACGATGCGCTCAAACTGGGTGAAGTTTTCCTGGCCGATTTTTTCGACCTTGTCGGCAAAGGCGGCGTTGGCCGCGGCAATGACTTTTTCCAGCACGTCCTCGTCCGTGATGGCGGTGGCGGCTTCCATTTCCTTGCGCAGCGGCAACTCGATCTGCCATTCGTCGCGCAGCACTTTTTCGAGTCCGGCCACATCCCATTGCTCCTCGACGCTTTCCACCGGCACGTACTGGCGCGTCAAATCCGTGAAGCAGCCTTCGCGCAGCGATTCGATCTGCCCTTGCAGGCTCGCCGCATCCATGATGTCGTTGCGCTGCTGGTAGATCACCTTGCGCTGGTCGTTGGCCACGTCGTCGTATTCGAGCAGCTGCTTGCGAATGTCGAAGTTGCGCGCCTCCACCTTGCGCTGCGCCGATTCAATGCTGCGCGTCACGATGCCGGCCTCGATGGCCTCGCCATCGGGCATCTTGAGCCGCTCCATGATGGCCTTGACGCGGTCGCCCGCGAAAATGCGCATCAGCGGGTCATCCAGGCTCAGGTAAAAGCGCGATGAACCGGGGTCGCCCTGGCGGCCCGAACGGCCGCGCAGCTGGTTGTCGATACGGCGCGACTCATGGCGTTCGGTGGCGATGATGCGCAAACCGCCCAGCCCCGTGACCTGCTCGTGTTCCTGCGCCCACTGGCTGCGCAAGCGCGTGATTTCCGCTTCTTTCGCTCCGGCATCCAGTGACTCATCGGCCTCCACCGCATCAATCAGTTTTTCAACATTGCCGACCAGCACGATGTCGGTACCGCGGCCCGCCATGTTGGTGGCAATCGTGATCATCTTGGGGCGGCCCGCCTGCGCCACGATCTCCGCTTCGCGGGCGTGCTGCTTGGCATTGAGCACCTGGTGCGGCAGGTTTTCCTTCTCAAGCAGCTGGTCGATGATCTCGGAATTCTCGATGGACGTCGTGCCGACCAGCACCGGCTGGCCGCGCTCGTAACACTCGCGAATATCCTTGATGGCCGCTTCGTACTTTTCGCGCGTGGTTTTGTACACGCGGTCGAGCTGGTCATCGCGCCGGCTGACACGGTTGGGCGGAATGACCGTGGTTTCCAGGCCATAGATTTCCTGGAACTCGTAGGCCTCGGTATCGGCGGTGCCGGTCATGCCGGCCAGCTTGCCGTAGAGGCGGAAATAGTTCTGGAACGTGATCGAGGCCAGGGTCTGGTTCTCGGCCTGGATTTGCACCGCTTCCTTGGCTTCAACCGCCTGGTGCAGGCCTTCGCTCCAGCGGCGGCCCGCCATCAGGCGGCCGGTGAACTCGTCAACAATCACGACCTCACCGTCCTGCACCACATAGTGCTGGTCACGGTGGTACAGAATATTGGCGCGCAGCGCCGCATACAGGTGATGCATCAGGGAGATGTTGGCCGGGTCGTACAGCGTGGCATCCTGCGCAATCAGGCCCAGGTTAAAGAGAATGCGCTCGGCACTCTCGTGACCTTGCTCGGTCAAAAACACCTGACGGCTTTTTTCATCGATGGTGTAGTCGCCAGGTTTGGTGACGCCCTCACCGGTTCGCGGATCGGCTTCGCCCTCCTGCTGCGTGAGCAGTGGGACAATCTGGTTCATCGCGAGATACATCTCGGTATGGTCTTCGGCCTGGCCGCTGATGATGAGCGGCGTGCGCGCCTCGTCGATCAGGATCGAGTCCACCTCATCGACGATGGCGTAATTGAGGCCACGCTGCACGCGGTCTGCCACTTCGTACACCATGTTGTCACGCAGGTAGTCAAAGCCGTACTCGTTGTTGGTGCCGTAGGTGATGTCGGCGTTGTAGGCCGCCTGCTTTTCTTCGCGCGACATGTTGGGCAAATTGATGCCGACCGACATGCCCAGAAAGTTGTAAAGCTTGCCCATCCAGCGGGCATCGCGGTTGGCCAGGTAGTCATTGACCGTCACCACATGCACGCCCTTGCCGGTCAGTGCATTGAGGTACACGGGCAAGGTGGCTGTCAGCGTTTTGCCTTCACCCGTGCGCATTTCCGAAATCTTGCCGTTGTGCAGCGCCATGCCACCCAGCATCTGCACATCGAAGTGACGCATCTTCATGACACGTTTGCTGCCCTCCCGCACCACAGCAAAGGCCTCAGGAAGCAAGGCATCCAGTGCCTCGCCTGCGGCCACGCGGTCTTTGAACTCCTGGGTTTTGGCGCGCAGCTGTTCATCATCGAGCTTCTCGTACTGGGTTTCCAGCGCATTGATTTGGTCTACGGTTTTGCGGTAGGTTTTGAGCAGCCTGTCGTTGCGGCTACCGAAAATTTTGGTCAGGATGTTGGATGCCATAAATGCGAGGCCGCCCTGCCCGCTCCCATGAGCAGGCAGTGCGGCCGAAATCCCTTATTGAGTACGGAACTTAGGTGTGGGCGCTACCAGTTAGTTCAACTGCGCGCAAACCCCGAATTTTAACGCTGACGGCGCGCCTAGTTTCTGCGCGCTGCTTGCAGGCTTGATGCGGGAGGTGAGGAGATCGCGGCAGCGGCTACGGCAGGCTTGGGCAAGTCTTTGCCGGCATTCAGGAATTTCTGCGGATCCTGATAAACGCCTTGCACCAGCACCTCGAAATGCAGGTGCGGGCCGGTGGAGCGCCCGGTGGTACCCACCGTGGCGATTTTCTGACCGCGCTTGACCAGATCACCTTTTTTGACCAGCACCCTGGAGGCATGCGCATAGCGCGTGACCAGTTCATTGCCATGATCGACTTCCACCATATTGCCGTAGGCCGGGTGGTATTCCTGCGCCACCACCACGCCGCCAGCCGCCGCGAGGATGGCTGTGCCTGGTTCGGACGGAAAATCCAGACCGGTATGCAAGGCAGAACGCCCATTGAGCGGGTCAATGCGCCAGCCAAAAGCCGAGCCGAGGTTGCCGCCCGCCACCGGCTCCTGGGTCGGCACCATCATTTTTTTGATTTTCTGGTCAAACAGGCGCGACTCCATCACCGTCATCAAATCGACCCGCTGGTCGGTCAGCCGGTCCAGGTCTGCCAATGTGGCCTGCAGCTCTTCCATGCTGAGCGAATGCCCGGTCACCAGTACGCCACCCCGGCCGGGAGCGACCTTGATGTCGTTGGGATTAACACCCGCCAGGCCCGACACCCGTTCACCGAGCGCCTCCAGCTGCATCATCTTGGCCTGCATTTCCCCGAGTCGCCTGGCCATCATGTCAAGGTTCTCCCGAAGAAAGCGGTCGCGCTGCTCAGACTCATCCTTGACCACCAGCTTCACCAGAGCGCCAATCACCGGCCAGCCCTCGCGGGCACCCTTGAGAAACACCCAGTGATAAAGACCCGCCGCCACCAGCATCAAGGCCAATGCAGCAACACAGCCCGCCAGAAGCAGTTTTGTACCGCTTAAATAGATGGCCCGGCTTTTCGCCAGCCACGCATCCGTGATAATCAAATGCACTTGTCTACCTCTTTAAAAGCCTGCACTCATCGGGCCAAGCCCCACTAACCGTGAATACAATCCGGCGCCTTCCTCAGGCTCTTACGGCGCTTCAGGCTGCCGAAAACGCCCCTACCCTGGCGCGGCTGGCAGAGCGGGTCCGCGAGTCCAACGACAGGTTCAAGGCAATTGAGTCACTGATCCCTGAAGCCCTGCGCCCTGCCGTCAAGGCGGGGCCGATTGATGGCGACAGCTGGTGCCTGCTGGTGAGCGGTAACGCCGCCGCGGCAAAAATCCGGCAACTGCTTCCCCTCATCCAGGCCCGCCTGCTCGGCAAAGGTTGGAAGGTTACCTCAATTCGGCTGAAGATACTAATCGCCAAAAAGTAGCTGTTGGCAGGGCTAACGCGAGACTAAAGCGAGGCCAAGAGCATGTTGCCCTCGCCAGCCAGCGCATTGGATGCTACTGAATTTGTAGCGCATCGTGCCCATGGCATATAGGCAGACGAAGATTTTGATGGTGCCGCTTGTCGGAATCGAACTGACGACCTACCGCTTACAAGGCGGTTGCTCTACCAACTGAGCTAAAGCGGCACGGATTCTATTTTACTTGACTCGTTTGAGTGATGGCCGCGTGCGTGGCGGTGGTTTGGGCGGCTCGGGGTCTTCCTCACCGGCATTCGGCGCGCTTTCCGGTACGAGCTGCATGATCTTGCTCTCTGACGTGTCGGGTGTGCCGCGCACAGAAGGCGTATCGGCAGAGGCCGAAGTAGCCTCCGTGTCCTGGCCGGCATCGACGCCAGCGGGAGAAGTTGCTGGAGAAGCCGCGGCAGAAGTGGGTATGGACGTGCTTGGCGTGCCGATAGGAAAAGCCATGCCCTGGCCATTTTCCCGCGCGTAAATGGCAATCACACGGCCAATGGGCACCATGATCTCGCGCGCGCTGCCAGCAAAACGCGCCTTGAACTCAATGAACTCATTGCCCAGCTGCAGCGAGCTGGTCGCATCAAAGCTGATATTGAGCACGATTTCGTTGTTCTTCACGTATTCACGCGGCACCTGCACGGTTTCGTCCACCGCCACGGCCACGTAGGGCGTGAAGCCGTTGTCGGTGCACCATTCATACAGGGCCCGTATCAGGTACGGGCGCGTTGAGGTGGAGTCCAGCGCGTTCATGAATTCAGTCAAGTTAAACCC
>DASXRN010000256.1:0-3553 GCA_036506595.1 Polaromonas sp.
TGCGCAATGCGGGGTCGCTGCGCCCGGCGATCCAGCCGCTGACAATCGCCAGCGCCAGCATCCAGGCCTTGATGTTGACAAACTGCAGCGCCGCGCCCTGCCAGAAGGTGACATTTAACCGCGCCGAGTCGGCTTCGCTGAGCTGGCGAGAGCGGGCGATTTTTGAGGCCAGCCACAGCAGGTAGGCCACGCCGACCACCTTGACGGCCCAGCCCAGCAGCGGCACCGCCAGCAGCAGCGCGCCCAGGCCCAGGGTGCACAGCGACAGCAGCGCGCCCCAGCCGACCGGCACGGCGCAGACAAAAGGCAGCGCGCGCTTCAGGCCATGGTTGGCCGCCAGCGCCGTGGACAACGTGGTGTTGGGCCCCGGCGTGAAGCTCATCGCCGTGGCCAGTACCAGTAAAGCCATAAATTCTTGCCAATTCATGACTCAGACTTTATAGTTGAAACCAACACACTACCAATACAGTTTAGGGTACAAATTTCCAAACTGTACTGATCACCTTGTCGGCACACTTACCCATCAAGGCCACGCCATGTTGATGAAAACCGCTTCGCAGTCCCTGACAGAACAGCTCAGCGCACGCTTTGCCGAGCGCATTCGCAGCCGCCTGCTGGCGCCCGGCGCGCGCCTGCCATCGGTGCGGCTGTGTGCCGAACAGCAGGGCGTGAGCGCGTCCACGGTGGTGGCGGCCTATGACCAGCTGCTGGCGCAGGGGCTGGTGGTGGCGCGCAAGAATCGCGGCTTTTTTGTCCGCGATGCATCGCTCAATGCGGCTTTAGCCCCCGTCAACAAAGCGTCATCAGCTATAAAAAACATAGCGACTGCGGCGGGCGCCGCACCCGCATCCGAAGCGCCGGCCCCGCTGAACAGCTGGAGCACCGCCACCTGGATGACCGCGCGCCAGGCGCCCGTGGACGCCACCGCGCTGATTCGCGGCATGTTCCACAAGATCAGCAACAAGCCGCAGCCCGGCATGGGCGTGTTTCCGCCGGACTGGCTGGAAACCACCTTCATGCCGGCGGCCGTCCGCAAGGTCACCAGCGTCAGTGCGCTGCGGGATTTTTCGCTGCAGTACGGCGAGCCCATGGGCGACAGCGGCCTGCGCCGCGCGCTCTCGCAAAAGTTGAGCGCACTCAATGTGCACGCCGTGCCCGAGCAGATCATCACCACCGTCGGCGCCACCCATGCGCTGGATATTGTCAGCCGCACCCTGCTGCGCGCCGGCGATTTTGTGATGGTCGAAGAGCCTGGCTGGGCGGTCGAGTTTGCCCGGCTCGATGCCATGGGCATGCGCATTTTGCCGGTGCCGCGCCGTGCCGACGGGCCCGATCTGGAGGTGATGGCGCAGTACTGCGAAATCCATAGCCCCAAGCTGTTTGTCAGTGTCAGCGTGTTCCACAACCCGACCGGTTACTGCCTCACGCCCGGCAGCGCCCACCGCATGCTGCAGCTGGCCAACCAGCACAACTTTCATATCGCCGAAGACGACACCTACAGCCACCTCGCGCCCGAGCACGCCACGCGCCTGTGTGCGCTCGACGGCCTGCAGCGCACGATTTACGTCAGCGGCTTTGCCAAGATCCTCGCGCCCGGCTGGCGCGTCGGTTTCATGGCCGCACCGCCGGACCTGGTCGAACGCCTGCTGGACACCAAGCTGCTGGCCACCCTGACCACGCCCGCGCTGCTGGAAAAAGCCTTGGCCTGGTGCATAGACCAGGGCCAGCTGCGCCGCCACGCCGAACGCATACGCACCCGGCTCGACCAGGCGCGCGCCCGCAGCGTCAAGCTGGCGCTGGCCCACGGCTGCAGCTTTGCGGCCGAGCCCGCCGGCCTGTTTGGCTGGGTAGAAACCGGCGTGGACACCGACGCGCTGGCCCAGCGCATGCTCGACGAAGGCTATCTGCTAGCCCCCGGCTCGCTGTTTCACGCGGTGCGCAAGCCCAGCACGCTGATGCGCATCAACTTCGCGACCACGCAGGAGGCGGCGTTCTGGAAGGTGTTTGCGCGGTTGAGGGACGGGGTGAAGTAGGCGTTTCGCTTGTTATTGCGAGTCTTTTAGGTCTCTAGCCCAATGGATACGGGAGCGAATAGCTATTTAATTTGTAGCGGTTTTGGCTTGACTCCAAACCAGGTGCCCGATCCGGCAGGTTAAGCAAGCCCCCACCTCGCGCGCGTTTGTTGCGCGCAGGCCTCAATCCACGCCAGCGAATGAAAAGGCGCACCCAGTACAGGTCGACCCTCTCATTGCCACGGCTATAGTGCAGACAACGCAGATCAAGGCGGTCCATTTGCCTTCAACATGAGGCCTATGAGCCCGAAATTCGCTCATCTTGACCAGTAAGACGTGCACAATCTCGGCTGTTCATCCGTCAATCTGTCCATTCGTCCCCCAGCATAAGGAGCCTTGTCATGCCGCTTGTCGTTTTCAACCAAAAAGGTGGGGTGGGCAAGTCCACCATCACGTGTAATCTGGCCGCCATCAGTGCCAGCCAGGGGCTGCGTACCCTGGTGATTGACCTGGACCCCCAAGGCAACTCCAGCAGCTACCTGCTGGGCGCGCAGGCCAGCGACGACCAACCCAATGTAGCGGGGCTTTTTGAACATTCCCTGGGCTACAGCTTTCGCGGCGTGCCGCCTGGTGATTTCATCGTTTCCACACCGCACGAGGGGCTGGATCTGATGCCGTCCAGCCCGGCGCTCAATGAACTGCAGACCAAACTGGAGTCGCGCCAAAAGATCTACAAGCTGCGCGAGGCCCTGCAGCAGCTGGCCAAGGACTACGACCGCATCTACATCGACACGCCGCCCGCGCTGAACTTCTACACGCGCTCGGCCCTGATCGGTGCACGCGGCTGCCTGATTCCGTTTGACTGCGACGACTTTTCACGCAAGGCGCTGTACACCTTGATGGACAACGTGCAGGAAATCCGCGCCGACCACAACCCCGACCTGCTGGTGGAAGGCATCGTCGTCAACCAGTTCCAGCCGCGTGCCAACCTGCCCCAGCGCATCGTCAACGAACTGATCGAAGAAGGCCTGCCCGTTCTGCAGCCCTACCTGCCGTCCTCGGTCAAGATCCGCGAATCCCACGAGCAGTCACTGCCCATGATTTACATGGAGCCCAACCACAAGCTGACGCAGGCGCTGGTGGCCTTGCATGGGGCGTTGCGGGGCGGGGATGCCAAAACTGAAGCAAAAAGCAGGCGCCGTGCCTGACAAGCTGCCGGTGCTGGTTGAAACGGTGCTTTTTGACTGCGTCCACCAGCAGGCAGAGGGCTGGCCCAATGAGTACGGGCACAAGTAGCTATTGAATTTGTAGCATTTTTCGGGGCATGACTCCAGGCCAGCAGGACCTGATCTGCATGGCGGCGCGTGATATGCGAGCGACGCCAGCACAAAGGTTGACTGCTGGCTGCGTGCTGCACACCCACACGGGTGCCGCCGGGCAACTGGTGCGTCTTGGTGGGTGCCGGGATGGCCTCGAACGGCAGGCCGACTGCGCTTGCCAAAACCTCTCTTCGGGCCGAACAACGAAAGGCTTGTTGCATG
>DASXRN010000257.1:0-1573 GCA_036506595.1 Polaromonas sp.
TTGATGTCCGCCATCTCAGCACTTTTTTTGACACCGACGAGGGGCTGATCCGCTCGGTCGCCGATGTCAGCTTCAGCATTCGACCCGGCAAGACCACGGCCCTGGTGGGCGAGTCGGGCTCGGGCAAATCGGTGACCAGCCTGACCCTGATGCGCCTGCTGTCGCGCACCGCCTCCACGCAGGTCAGCGGCCAGGCGCTGTTTACCAACCGTGCCGGCCAGACCATGGATTTGCTGGCGCTGCCCGAGCCGGCCATGCGCCGCATACGCGGCAATGAAATCGCGATGATTTTCCAGGAGCCCATGACCAGCCTGAACCCGGTCTTCACGGTGGGTGAGCAGATTGCGGAGTCGGTGCGCCTGCACCTGGGGCTGGACCGCACGGCGGCGCTGGCCCATGCCCAGCGCATGCTGGAACTCGTTGAAATTCCGGCGGCGGCCCAGCGCCTGCATGAGTACCCGCACCAGCTGTCGGGCGGCATGCGCCAGCGCGTGATGATTGCGCTGGCCATGGCCTGCAACCCGACCTTGCTGATCGCCGACGAGCCGACCACGGCGCTGGATGTGACCATCCAGGCGCAGATTCTGCAGCTGATGCGCCGCCTGCAACAAGAAACCGGCATGAGCATTTTGTTCATCACCCACAACCTCGGCGTGGTGGCGCATCACGCCGATGAGGTGGCGGTGATGTATGCCGGGCGCATTGTCGAGTCGGCCCCGGTGCGCGAGCTGTTTGCCGCGCCGCGCCACCCCTACACGCAAGGCCTGCTGGCCTGCCTGCCGGCGCAGCAGCGCAAGCGCGAGCTGGCTGCTGGTGAGGTCGGGGCCAAGCGCCGCCTTTACGCGATTCGCGGCCAGGTCTCCAGCCCGCTGGCGCCACCGCCCGGCTGCGCGTTCGAGCCGCGCTGCGACCATGCCCTGGCGGCGTGCCGCGAAGCCATGCCCGCCTTGCGCAGTGCCGGGCCGCAGCGCACAGCGCGCTGCATCCTGGTGTCTGAAACTGCAGCTGTTCCCCTGGAGATTGCATGAACGCGCCGCTGAATCCCTTGATTGAGGTTAAAAACCTGCACCGCTACTTTGGCGCGCCGGCCAAACCGGTGCGCGCGGTGGACGATGTGTCCTTTTCCATCCAGCCCGGTGAAACGCTGGGCCTGGTCGGCGAATCCGGCTCGGGCAAAAGCACGATAGGCCGCACGCTGCTGCGCCTGATTGAAAGCACCTCGGGCCAGGTGCTGTACCGGGGTGAAGACCTGGGTGCGGCCTCCAGCAGCCGCATGCGCACCTTGCGCAGCAAGCTGCAGATGATTTTCCAGGACCCCTACGCCAGCCTGAACCCCAAGATGCGCGTCAAGGACATCCTGGGCGAAGCCCTGCAGGTGCATGGCCTGGCCAAAGGCAAGGAGGCCAGGACCAAGCGCATTGCCGAGCTGCTGGAGCTGGTGGGCCTGCGCGCCGAACATGCCGGCCGCTACCCGCATGAGTTTTCCGGCGGCCAGCGCCAGCGCATTGGCGTGGCGCGCGCATTGGCGGTGGAGCCCGAATTCATCGTGGCCGACGAACCGCTGTCGGCGCTC
>DASXRN010000258.1:0-4734 GCA_036506595.1 Polaromonas sp.
AGGCCAGGGCCCTGCGCAACGGCCAGATCTTTCACGCTGAAGGCTTGCTGCGCTGGGGCCGCGATGCGTCGCTCAAGCTGCTGGGCCAGAAGCTGCTGGATCTGCCCTGGCTCTACGGCGCAACGCCCAAGGTTTCCTGACTCGCTATGAAAACGATAGCTGCTTGCGCCCGTTTTGTACGGGCTGTGGCTATTATTTTTATAAATTCCTTATAAATCGGTGCGCAGCTTCCAGATCTCCGGAAACAGCACCACGTCCAGCATCTTGCGCAAATAGCTCACGCCGCTGGTGCCGCCCGTGCCGGGCTTGAAGCCGATGATGCGCTCGACCGTGGTGACATGGCGGAAACGCCAGAGGCGAAACGCGTCTTCGAGGTCGGTGAGTTCTTCGCCGAGCTGGTACAGGTCCCAGTACTGTTTCGGGTCGCGGTAGACGGTCAGCCAGGCCTGTTCGACCGCGGCGCTTTCGGGGTAGGGCTGGGTCCAGTCGCGTTCGGTGTGGCTGGCCGGCAGGGTCAGGCCGCGCCGGGCCAGCAGGCGCAGGGCTTCGTCGTAGAGCGAGGGGGCTTCATAGGCGGCCTGCACCTGCGCCAGCAGGTCCGGCCGGTGCGCGTGCGGCTGGAGCATGGCGGCGTTCTTGTTGCCCAAGGCGAATTCGATGCAGCGGTACTGGTAGCTCTGGAAGCCGCTAGACGCCCCGAGGTAGGGGCGCATCGCGCTGTACTCGGGCGGCGTCATGGTGGCCAGCACGTCCCAGGCATGGACCAGCTGCTCCATGATGCGGCTCACGCGTGCCAGCATCTTGAACGCGCTGCCCAGTTCGTCAGTCGCCACGCAGCGGATCGCCGCGCGCAGCTCGTGCAGCATGAGCTTCATCCAGAGCTCGCTGGTCTGGTGCTGGATGATGAACAGCATCTCGTCGTGCGCGGGCGAGAGCGGTTTTTGCGCGTTCAGGATGGCGTCGAGCTGCAGGTAGTCGCCATAGCTCATGTCGCGGCTGAAGTCGAGCTGCGCCTTCTCGTCATGAACAATGCGCTCGGGCGTCGTGGCGGCGCCGTGGTCGGGTGGGGTGGGTTGGTGGGTGTAGGGGCACATGATCAGGTCACCGCATGTTTCTGGTTGAATTCGGCGCTTTGCCACTCACCGGTGTCAAGTACCTGCTTGAGCTGCTCCACGGCGTTCCAGACATCTTCAAAGCCGATGTAGAGCGGCGTGAAGCCGAAGCGCAGGATGTCGAGATGTTTACTGCCGTCGCCTGCGCGGAAGTCACCAATCACGCCGCGCGCAATCAGCGCCTGCACGATGGCGTAAGCGCCTGACTCACCGCCGCCGGGCCGCCCCAAGGCGGTGACGGCCCCCTCGGGGGGCAGCGACCCGCGAAGCGGTGGAGCGTGGGGGCTATGCTCAAGGGTCAGGCAAACCTGCGAGCCGCGTTGCGCGTGCTCGCGCGGTGTCGCCAGGCCCAGGCCGTGGCCCGCGCAGCGTTCTTCCACCAGCGCGATGAACAGGTCGGTGAGGGCCAGCGATTTGCGGCGCAGCGCCGCCATGCCGCCCAGTGGCTCGGCCGCCAGGAAGCCGTCAAGCCCGCATTCCAGCGCCGTCATGCTCAGAATCGGCTGGGTGCCGCAGAGGTAGCGGCTGATGCCGGCGGCGGGCCGGTAGTCGGACGTGAACTCAAACGGTGCGGCATGGCCCCACCAGCCGGCCAGCGGCTGCCAGAAGCGGTCGGCGTGCTTGGGGTTGACCCAGACAAAGGCCGGGGCGCCGGGGCCGCCATTCAGGTACTTGTAGCCGCAGCCAATCGAGAAATCGGCCTTCGCGCCGTTCAGGTCCACGGGGACTGCGCCCGCACTGTGCGCCAGGTCCCAGACCGTGAGCACACCAGCGGCATGGGCGGCGGCCGTGACGGCGGCCATGTCGTGCATGGCGCCGGTGCGGTAGTTCACATGCGTCAGCATCAGCACGGCCACGTTGGAGGTGAGGGCGCCCGCAATTTCTCCGGGCTCCACCAGTTGTAGCTGCAAGCCGCGCTCCCTGCACAGCGCTTCGGCAATGTAGAGGTCGGTCGGGAAGTTGCTGCGCTCGCTCACGATGACTTTGCGCTGCGGTGCGTCCTGCGCCGCGATGTTCAATGCGGCGCTCAGCACCTTGTACAGGTTGATCGAGGTGCTGTCGGTGGCCACGACTTCACCCGGCTTTGCGCCTATCAGTTGCGCGATCTTGTCGCCCAGGCGCTGCGGCAGGCTGAACCAGCCCGCGCTGTTCCAGCTGCGAATCAGGCCCTGGCCCCATTCATGGGTCACGGCTTCGGCCACGCGGGCCGCTGCGGTCTTGGGCAGCACGCCGAGCGAGTTGCCGTCCAGGTAAATCACGCCTTCGGGCAGGCTGAACTGCTCGCGCAGGGCGCGCAGCGGGTCTTGCGCATCAAGGGCGCGGCAATCTTGCAGAGTTGTGGTCATGTCAGGTTCATCTTTCAAGGGAGTTCGCGCAGCATTGCGTCTGGATTGGGCAGTTCGCGCAGCACTGCGCGAACGGGGGAAGCATCGGCCGTCATCAGCTTGAGCGGCAGGGCAATCAGTTCGTAGTCGCCTTCGGGCACCTCGTCGAGCACCAGGTTTTCCAGCACGCGCAGGCCGCGCTGGCGGATCACCTGGTGGCTGTCCAGGGTTTTGCTCTCGGCCGGGTCGATGCTGGCGGTGTCGATGCCGATCAGCTTGACGCCGAGCGCGGCGAGGCGCTCAATGGTTTCGGGCGCGTAGGCCGCGAGCATGGGGTCCCAGTGCTCGACCGGCATGCGCTCGTAGGTGCGAACCAGCACGCGCGGCGGCAGGTCGTGTACGGCATGCGCCAGATGCTCCCACTCGATCAGCGGCCCTTTGGCGATGGCGTGAATGACGCGACAAGGCCCGATATAGGGCGTGAGGTCGACCGCACCGATGGTGGCGCCCTGCGGGTCGTAGTGCAACGGCGCGTCGGCATGTGCGCCTATGTGCGGCGACAAGGTGATGGTGCTGACGTTCACCGGGCAGCCCGGCGCGATGCTCGCGGCCCATTGCTGCTCGTAGGGCGTGTCGCCCGGAAAAACCGGCGAGCCTGGCGCCACGGGGGGCGATATGTCCCAAAGTCTCAAGGGCTTTGCGGTGGTGGATGGGAGGGCACTGGCTGTCATGCTGCAAAGGTAGCACCGCTGAAAAAATCGTGGTGTCGGTTATTTCCAACAGTGTTTGAAAATAGTTGAAACCTAAAGTAATTACATTTGCCTTGCAAACCTCCCTGACGGCCTCGTGCACAATCCGATTTTCCGGCATCGCCCACTACTCCATTTACTTTTAAAGAGACAAAGGCACTCCATGAACTCCAAAGAAACAGCAAAAGACATGGCCAACGGCAAGGTGGCCCTTGTGACGGGCGCAGGTACCGGCATTGGCAGGGCGGTCGCGCTGGCCTTTTTGCAAGACGGTTACAGCGTGGTGTTGGCCGGCCGGCGCATCGAGCCGCTCAATGCAGTGGCCAAAGAGTCGGGCACCAGCCGCGCCTTGCCCGTGGCCACCGACGTGAGCCAGCCTGAATCTGTGGCGGCCCTGTTTGCCAAAATCAAGGAAGTGTTTGGTCGCCTTGATGTGCTGTTCAACAATGCCGGCGTGAGCGGCATCGGTGTGAATTTTGAAGACATCGCTTTTGAGCAATGGCAAAACATCGTCGACATCAACCTGACTGGCTCGTTTCTGTGCGCGCAGGGCGCTTTCAAACTGATGAAAGAGCAGCTGCCGCAGGGTGGCCGCATCATCAACAACGGCTCGATTTCCGCCCATGCGCCGCGGCCCAATTCAGCACCCTATACCTCGACCAAGCACGCCATCACGGGTCTGACCAAATCCATTTCGCTCGATGGCCGCAAGTACAACATCGCCTGCGGGCAAATTGATGTTGGCAATGCCCTGACGGAGCTGTCAGCGCGCATTGCCCAGGGCGTGCCCCAGGCCAACGGCGAGATCGCCGTTGAGCCGATGATGGATGTGAGTGAAGTGGCCGATGCGGTGATTCACATGGCCGCGCTGCCGCTGTCGACCAATGTGCAGTTCATGACCATCATGGCGACGAAGATGCCGTTTGTGGGGCGGGGCTGATGGTTTTTTTGCGTGGTGTCGGCGGGTGGTTTCGAACTCGTCGCGGCATTCATAACGGAAAATGTTGAATGAGCGTTGTTGTTGGTGCACTGCGAATAAACAGGCCTGAGTGCACCTCATTGGCCGAGAGCCTAGCTTCTTGTGGCTTCGCCATAATTCGCCGTCTAGATCCTGACTTGCCGTCGATCAAGATAATTGAGCGACTTGGTCTCGTCGACACTGTTGAAGGTCTAAATGCAGTTCAGGCGCTAGTACCGCATGATTTGCATGAAGCGCCACCCAATACTTACAGTGGAAACTTTGGCACATCAGACTTCCCTCTTCACACCGATCTTGCCCATTGGGCGAGCCCGCCGCGCTACCTCGCATTACGTTGCGTGAGTGGCTCGTCAACTGTCGCAACGCGCCTCCTCGACAGCAAAGCGCTTGTTGCTAAGTTTGGCATTGAGCCACTTCGCATGGCGCTGGTACAGCCTCGGCGCCCGATGCGCAATGGCAAACAATTGCTCCGACTTCTCGAGCGTCCCGCCACTGCAAGTTCGTATCTCATGCGTTGGGACAGTATCTATCTTCGACCAGCGACAAAACTAGCCACGGACGTCTTCACC
>DASXRN010000259.1:0-27095 GCA_036506595.1 Polaromonas sp.
TTCAGCACGTTCCCTTCGGGTTGCGACCAAAAAGGCCATGCGCGGCGTTGCAAAGCCTTGTCGGGGGCCTACCCCGACGGCGTTTTGCGCCTTGCTCATGGCCTTTTTGGCTCGCAACGCATCCCCCGGATATAGCGTTAACAGGCCCTAAGCCAGCCGTTCACTGTTTTCAGGCCCTTGGCCAGCCAAGGGCCTAGGGTTTCCACTGATTCAAATAAAACTAACTGGTTCGTACATTATTGACTGAACCCTTTCAGGAGACATATTCATGGTTAAAAAGTTGATTGACGGTTACTGCCAGTTCCTCAGTTACCTGATCGCCGCTGCCCTGGCGATCATGGTGGTGCTGGTGTTTGGCAATGTGGTGATGCGCTACGCCTTCAATTCGGGCTTTAGTGTGTCCGAGGAGTTGTCGCGCTGGCTGTTTGTCTGGGTGACCTTCCTGGGCGCTGTGGTGGCGCTGAAGGAAAACGGCCACCTGGGAACCGACATGCTGGTGGGGCGCCTGGGTCCTGCCGGCAAGAAAGTCTGCATGGGGCTGGCACTGGTGCTGATGCTGTTCACCTGCTGGCTGCTGTTCAAGGGCTCCTATGACCAGGCGGTCATCAACTGGGACACGACCAGTGCCGTGATGGAAGTCTCCATGAGCTGGTTCTACGCCTCGGGCATGGCCTTCGCCGTGCTGGGCAGCTTGATTATGCTGAACGACCTGTGGCGCCTGCTCAGCGGTCAGATCACCGACGCCGACCTGGTGCTGATCCAGGAATCCGAAGAGGCTCCGCACGGCGATGCCGGCGCTTCCCTCAAAACCACTGAAGCAGGCGCCTGACATGACAATCACCATTTTTCTGGGTTCCATGCTGGCCGCCATGGCCTTTGGCGTCCCCATCGCTTTTTCCCTGTTGCTGTGTGGTGCCGCGCTCATGTGGCACCTCAACATGTTCGACGCGCAGATCCTGGCACAGAACGTGATCAACGGCGCCGACAGCTTTCCGCTGCTGGCCGTGCCTTTCTTCATGCTGGCCGGTGAGTTGATGAACGCCGGTGGCCTGTCGCGCCGTATCGTGAACTTTGCCATGGCCCTGGTCGGCCATATCAAGGGAGGGCTTGGCTACGTGACCATCATCGCCGCCGTCATCATGGCGTCGCTGTCGGGTTCGGCCGTGGCCGATGCGGCCGCCCTGACTGCGCTGCTGCTTCCCATGATGGTCGCCGCCGGGCACGACAAGGCGCGCTCGGCCGGCCTGATCGCCTCGGCCGGCATCATCGCGCCCGTGATCCCGCCCAGCATCGGCTTCGTGATCTTCGGCGTGGCCGCCAACGTGTCGATTTCCAAACTGTTCCTGGCCGGCATCTTCCCGGGCGTCCTGCTGGGTGTTTCGCTGTGGTTCACCTGGTGGTGGCTGGTGCGCAAGGAAGTGATAGTGGCGCCGCCACGCAAATCGATGGCAGAAGTGAGCACGGCACTCCGGGCAGCGACCTGGGCCCTGGTGCTGCCCCTGATCATCGTGTTCGGTCTGAAGTTTGGTGTGTTCACGCCCACCGAAGCCGCCGTGGTGGCCGCCATGTATGCCTTGATCATTTCTGTCTTTGTTTACAAAGAACTCACCTTCAAGAAGCTGGTGCCACTGTTTGTGGCGGCCGCCAAGACCAGTGCCGTGGTCATGTTCCTGGTCGCGGCCGCCATGGTGTCGGCCTGGCTGATCACAGTGGCCAATTTGCCGGCGCAAGTGGTGGCCCTGCTGGAGCCGCTGCTGGGCAGCCCCAAGCTGCTGCTGGTGGCCATCATGGTGTTGACCATGGTGGTGGGGACGGCACTGGACATGACGCCCACCATCCTGCTGCTGACCCCGGTGCTGATGCCGGTGGTCAAGGCCGCAGGCATAGACCCTGTGTATTTTGGCGTGCTGTTCATCATCAACAACGCCATCGGCCTGATCACGCCGCCCGTGGGCACGGTGCTCAACGCCGTGGCCGGTGTCGGCAAGGTCAGCATGGACGATGTCACCAAGGGTGTCATCCCCTTCATGATTGCGCAGTTCATCATCATGTTCCTGATGGTCGCTTTCCCGCAACTCGTCATGGTGCCGGCGCACTGGTTCTATTGACTCACGGATGACAGGCGGCCGGGCGTGATTGGGTACGCCATGTCCGGCAGCCATTCATAAGCGTACAGCCGCCTACGAATTTTTAATCTCAGGAGACAAGTCATGAAACGTTTATTGCTCAAAACCATTGCCGCAGCGCTTGCCGTGGCCGCTTTGGGTGTCGCTTCCGCTCAGGAGCGCACCATCAAGTTCGCGACGCAAAACCCCAAGGGCCATCCCCTCGTGATGGGCATGGAAAAGTTCGCCGCGCTGGTGGAGGCCAAGTCGGGCGGCAAGATCAAGGTCAACCTGTTTCCCGGCGGCGTGCTGGGCGGTGATGCGCCCACCGTGTCGGCGCTGCAGGGTGGCACCATCGAGATGGCCTCGATGAACTCCGGCATCCTGGCCAGCCAGGTCAAGGACTTCGAGGTGTTTGACTTCCCCTTCATGTTTGCCAACAGCAAGGAGGCCGACGCTGTGGTCGACGGCCCATTTGGCAAGATGATGCATGCCAAGCTGGACGCCAAGGGCCTGGTCGGTCTGACCTATTGGGAACTGGGTTTCCGCAACATCACCAACAGCAAGCGTGCTATCACCAAGGTCGAGGACATCGCCGGCCTGAAGCTGCGCGTGATTCCCAACGCGATCAACCTCGACTGGACGAAGGCATTGGGCGCCAACCCCACACCGCTGGCCTTCCCCGAGGTCTACGCCGCGCTGGAGCAAGGCGCCATTGATGGCCAGGAAAACCCGCTGACCGTGATCAGCGCGACCAAGCTCTATGAGGTGCAAAAGTACGTGACGCTCACGAATCACCAGTACAACCCCCAGTCGGTGCTGATGAGCAAGAAGTTCTGGGACACCCTGAACGCCGCGGAGAAAAAGATCATCGCGGACGCAGCCGTCGAATCCACCGCCTACCAGCGCCAGCAAGCGCGCGAGCAGGCTGGCACGGCGCTGGAGACCGTGAAGAAGGCCGGCATGCAGGTGTCCGAGTTGTCTCCCGCCGAGTTGGCGAAGTTTCGCGAGAAGATGAAGCCGGTGGTCGACAAGCATGGCGCTGCCAGCCCCGATGCCTTGAAAGAGTTGACGGCCGAACTCGCCAAGTTGCGCAAGTAAGTAAGTGCCCGCGCTGACACCCGCAGCGAGGGTGTCAGCGCTTTTTCCGCTTGTTTCAAACCTCTTTTTCGCCATGAACAAAATCCGCATCGCAGTTGCCGGCGCCGGCTACATCGGCCAGGCCCACATGGGCGTGGCGTTGACCAGCCCGACCTGTGCGCTGTCCGCCATCGTTGATCCGTCGCCCGCCGCCGTAGACGTGGCAGCCAAAGCCGGTGTGCCGCTGTACCGCTCGATTGATGAGTTGCTGGACAAGGACCGCCCCGACGGGCTGATCCTGGCCACGCCCAACCAGTTGCATGTGCCGCAAGCGCTGCAATGCGTCGCGGCCAAGGTTCCCGTCTTGCTGGAAAAGCCCATCGCCACCACGGTGGCCGAAGGCGAACAGCTGGTCAAAGTGGTGGACGACACCGGCGCCAAAGTGCTGATCGGTCATCACCGCGCGCACAGCCCCATCATGGCCAAGGCCAAAGAGGTGGTCGATTCCGGCAAGCTCGGCAAGCTGGTGGCCGTCATGGGCAGCGCCACCTTTTTCAAGCCCGACAACTACTATGCCGACGCGCCCTGGCGCCGTGAGATCGGCGCCGGGCCGATTCTGCTCAACATGATTCATGAGGTCCACAACCTGCGCATGCTGTGCGGCGACATCGTGGCCGTGCAAGCCTTTGCATCGCACGCCACGCGCGGCTTTCCGGTGGAAGACACGGTGGCCATCAACCTGCGCTTTGCCAATGGCGCGCTGGGCACCTTCATGCTGTCGGACACCGCCGCCTGCGCGCGCAGCTGGGAACAGACTTCCCAGGAAAACAAGGCCTACCCGAGCTACGCCGACGAAGACTGCTATGTGATTGCCGGCACCAACGGCAGCCTGTCGGTGCCCACCATGCGCCTGAAGACCTATCCGCGACCGGAAGACCGCTCCTGGTGGAAGGCGTTCGAAGAGGGCGTGGTCGGCATGGTGCGCGACGACCCGCTGAAGCACCAGCTCGAACATTTCGGCGCCGTCATCCGCGGCGAGGCCCAGCCGCTGGTCAGCGCGCGCGACGGCCTGCTCAACCTGCGCATTACCGAGGCCATCGCAGAGGCCGCCAGGACCGGCCAGGTGGTTCACCTGCCCACCCCGTAAACCATTCAGACACCCCACCCCAGACAGGAATTACCATGAAAATTCTCATGCTTCACGGCATCAACCACAACATGTTCGGCAAGCGCGACCCCAAGCAGTACGGCACCATCACGCTCGAAGAGATCAACGCCAGTCTGGCCTCTTTGGGCAAAGAGTTGGGGGCAGAAGTGGAATGCTTCCAGACCAACAGCGAAAGCGAGATGTGCGAGCGCATCCATCAGGGATTTACCGACAAGGTCGATGCGGTGCTGATCAACGCCGGCGCCTGGACCCACTACAGCTACGGCATCCGCGATGCGCTGGCTATCCTGACCTGTCCGGTGGTTGAGCTGCACATGTCCAACATTCACGCTCGCGAGGCTTTCCGCCACGTGTCCGTCTTTGCCGAAATCGTCAAAGGCCAGATTTGTGGTTTCGGCGTGGACAGCTACCTGCTCGGGCTGCGCGCCGGTGTATCTGCCGCACAAACCGCAAAAAAATGATTAACGGCAACACCGAGCTGATCGCCCACATCGGCTACCCGACGCACGCCTTCAAGGCGCCGATGATCTACAACCCCTGGTTTGAGAAGGCCGGTGTCAATGCCGTCGTGGTGCCCATGGGTTGCCAGGCGCCAGACTACCCCGCTTTTCTGCGCTCGGTGTTCAAGCTCAGCAACATTCGCGGCGCGCTGATCACCATGCCGCACAAGGTCACCACGGTGGGGCTGCTGGACGAGGTGTTGCCCACGGCTGCGATTGCCGGCTCCTGCAACGCGGTGCGCTTGGGGCCGGACGGCCGCCTGCAGGGCGACATGTTCGACGGCGAAGGTTTTGTGCGCGGCGTGCTGCGCAAAGGCCTCAAGCTCAAGGGCGCCAGGGCGCTTGTAGTGGGCAGCGGCGGCGTGGGCTCGGCCATCGCGGCCTCGCTGGCGGCGGCGGGTGTGGCCGCCATCAGCCTGTTTGACGTCCATGCGGCCTCTGCGCAGGGCCTGGGCGAGCGCCTGCGCCAGCATTACCCCACGCTTGAGGTGGGCACCGGCTCCAATGACCCGGCCGGCTTTGAGCTGGTGGTGAACGCCACGCCCATGGGCATGAATGAGGGCGACCCCATGCCCATGGAGGTGTCGCGCATAGCGGCCAGCACATTTGTCGGCGAGGTCGTGATGAAAACCGAGATGACCGCCTTCCTGAACGCCGCCCTGGCGCGCGGCTGCGCAGTACAGGTCGGCTCGGACATGCTGTTCGAGCAGATTCCGGCCTACCTGGAGTTTTTTGGCTACGGCACGACCACGCCCGAGGTGCTGCGCGCCGTGGCCCGCCTAAGTTACTGAGCGGCTTGCTGAGTGGCACACAGCGTGACAAGGCCATGAGCCGATTGGGCCGTGCGCAGCAAGGCGTTGTGTGGGTCATTGCGGCGATGGCCTGCTTTGCCGTGCTCGACACCATGGCGAAATACGTCAGCACGGCAGTGCCGCTTGTGGTGGCCATGTGGTCGCGCTATATGTTCCAGGCTTTTTTCACCGGCGGTGTGCTGCTGCCGCAGCGCGGCCGCGCCCTGTTCAAAACCCGCCACCCCTGGCTGCAACTGCTGCGCGGCCTGCTGTTGGCGCTGACCAGCTCGCTGGCATTCATCAGCCTGCGCACCTTGCCGGTCGGTGAGTTCACAGCGATCTTGATGCTTGCGCCCATGCTGATCACGGTGGTGTCGGCCACGTCCCTGGGCGAGCGGGTCTCGATGCTGCGCTGGCTGCTGCTGTCGGGCGGTTTTGTGGGCGCGCTGATCGTGATCCGGCCGGGGGCCGACGATTTTCAATGGGCCATGGTGTTTCCGCTGGCGCTGGTGCTCGCCAATGTTGCGTTTCAGCTGCTGACCAGTTATCTGGCACGGGACGACGATCCCGGCACCATGCATTTCTACACCGGGCTGGTGGCCGCCATGCTGGCCACGCTGGTCCTGCCGTTTGCCTGGGCGACACCGGGCAGCGCGGGGCTGTGGGCCTTGCTGGTGCTGCTGGGCGTTTTCAGCACGCTGGGCCACTATCTGTTGATTCTGGGTTACGGCCGCGCCAGCCCGGCCACGCTGACGCCCTTTCTTTATTTCCAGATTGCGTTTGCGACGCTGGCGGGCTGGCTGGTGTTTTCCCATGCACCCGATCGCTGGTCGGTCATGGGCATCGTGGTGATCGCGGTCTGCGGCGTGGCCAGCACCTGGCTGCCGGGGCCAAAGAAAGTGGCTTTGCCGGAGACCGAGCCCACTTTGTGAGCTTGCGAGGCGCCGGGGGAGGGGCGTGCCGGTCAAGGCGTCAGAGCGCCAGCCGCAAGGCCTGTGTTGTTGTAATTGGCAATGAAAACTGGCTGATTAAGAACATTTGTGCGCATAATCCGACATGGACAAACTCAAGCAGATCGAATCCTTTGTGGCCGTGGTGGCGCGCGGCAGTTTGACGGCGGCGGCCCGGGCCGAGGGCGTGGCCCCGGCCATCATGGGCCGGCGGCTCGATGCGCTGGAGGAGCGGCTGGGTGTGAAGCTGCTGGTGCGTACCACGCGGCGCATCACGCTGACGCACGAGGGCAGTGCTTTTCTCGAGGATTGCCAGCGCCTGCTGGCCGACCTGGCCAACGCGGAGGCCAGCGTTTCGGCCGGCGGCGTGAAGGCCAGTGGCCACCTGCGCATCACCGCCCCGGCCGGTTTTGGCCGCCGCCATGTGGCGCCGTTGGTGACGAAATTCCGTGAACAACATGACGATGTGACCATCACACTGAACCTGAGCGACCGCGTGGTCGATCTGGCCGCCGAGGGTTTTGACTGCGCCGTGCGGGTGGGCGACTTGCCCGATTCGTCGCTGGTTAGCGTGCGCATGGCCGACAACCGGCGGCTGTGCGTGGCCACGCCGCGTTACCTCAAGGCGCACGGCACGCCGCAGCACCCCAACGAGCTCGGCAAATTTGACTGCCTGACCTTGTCCAGCGATGCCTCGCAAACGCGCGGCTGGGCGTTTCTGGTGGATGGGGCGCTGGTGCATTTAAAGCCCGGCGGGCCGCTCGATTGTTCCGACGGGCAGGTGCTGCACGACTGGTGCCTGGCCGACTGCGGCATTGCCTGGCGCAGCACCTGGGAAGTCGAGTCGGAAATTGCCGCCGGCCGGCTGGTGGCGGTGCTGGAAGATTTTGCTGCGCCGCCCAATGGCATTTACGCCGTGTTTCCGCAGCGCAAGCACTTGCCGCTGCGGGTGCGCTTATGGATAGATTTTTTAAAGCACCATTACAGCCAGCCCGAGTTCTGGCGCTCTGCTGCCGTGACTGGCGAAACGGTTTAAAGCAGACCCATCAGCAGCCAGAGGGCCGTGCCCCACATCATCAGGGCGACCAGCGCATCGAGTGCGCGCCACAGGCGTTGCGAGTTGCGCGGCGAGCCCAGGCGGTGGCCCACGCACCACAGGGCCGTGCCCAGTGCGCTAAACCACAGCAAGGAACCGATCGCCGCACCCAGGCCGAACACCGCGTTATCGGGTCGCGCATAGGCCAATGAGGCGGCGCCAATCAACACGGCGGTGTCCAGCCAGGCATGCGGATTGAGCCAGGACAGTGCCAGCGCCAGCACGATGGCCTGGCGGCGTGACACCCTGGCGGGTGTGCCGGGGGCTGAATCCGCACCGGCCTCCGGCTGAACCGGTGGCCGCAGAAAACGCCGCATCGCCTGGCCGCCGTACAGCAGCAGCACCACGGCGCCGGCGCCGGTCATCGCGCCCAGCAGGGTGTCGGACAAGCCGCCCAGTTGCGCCAGCCCGCCCACACCGATGCCGATCAGCGCGAAATCGGTCGCGATGCAAACCCCAACCGTCAGCCACAGGTGCTGGCGCAGCAGCCCCATGCGGATCACATGCGCGTTCTGCGGGCCTATGGCCATGATGAGCGACAGACACAAAACCATGCCGGCGAAGAAGGTGGGGGCGGTGAACAGGTGCATGGTGGGTCTGTAGAGGTGGTACGTCGTTTCGTTGCGGTCGGTGCTTAAGTTCGTCGAGTTTCCTGGATAACCGGTTTTACTTAAATAAAGTTAATTAAAATTACTATTCATCAATAAATACTTGACTCTTCGACATGCTGGACGCCCGCCAACTCGATGCGCTGGCCGCCGTGATCGAACACGGCAGCTTTGGCGCCGCCGCCAAGGCTCTCAGCCTGACGCTGGCGGCGGTGTCCTTGCGCATCAAGTCGCTGGAGGCTGGGCTCGGGCAGCGGCTGCTGGTGCGCGGCAAGCAGCTGCGTGCCACGCCGGCCGGGCAGGCCTTGCTGACGCATGTCAAGCAGGTGCGCCTGATGGAGGCCGACCTGGTGACCGGCTTGCAGGGGCGTGGCGCAGGCAAGGCGGGCCGTCTGCAGAGTTTGAGCGTGGCGGTCAATGCCGACTCGCTGACCAGCTGGTTTTTGCCGGGCGTGGCGGCCGCTTGCGCCAGGCATCACTTGCTGCTCGACATCGTGGTGGACGACCAGGACCACACCCATGACGCCCTGAAAAGCGGCGACGTGACGGGCTGCGTGACGACACTGGCGCAGTCCATGCGCGGCTGCGTGGCCGAGCCGCTGGGCCTGATGCGCTACCGCTGCGTGGCCGCACCCGCGCTGGTGGACAAGTGGCGCGGCGGCAAGGCGGCGGTGGTGCCGCAGCGGCTGCTGGCCAGCCCGGCCGTGATCTTCAACCGTAAGGATGCGCTGCAGGATGCCTTTCTGGCGCAGCATTTCAATTTGCGCGATGCCTTGTACCCGCGCCACTTTGTGCCTGCCGTGGATGCGTTTGAGATGGCGCTGGAGCTGGGCATGGGCTGGGGCATGGTGCCCGAGCAGAACCTGGCGGCCAGAGCCCACCGCCCGCCGCTGGCCGAGGTGCTGCCCGGCCAGACGGTGGACGTGGCGCTGTACTGGCAGCACTGGGCCAGCGAGCCGGTGCTGGCCCAGCGCCTGACGCGGGCGGTTAAAGAAGCCGCCCGCGCTTTGCTGGGTTAGCGGAAAATATCGGGCAGCGCCAATGGAGAAGAAATAGCGCATCCAGCAGGAAGGATGAAAAATGGCAAAACATTTGCGCATCGTCGGTCTGGTCCAGGGCATCGGCTACCGTGCGGCCTTCGCCGAGCAAGCCCACGCACTCAAGCTCTCCGGCTGGGTGCGCAACCGCCTTGATGGCTCTGTGGAGGCCACCGTTGCCGGTGAAGCCCTGGCGCTCAAGCACATCATCGATTGGGCTGGGCATGGGCCGGCCGGCGCGCAGGTGCGTACCGTGTCGGTGGTCGAGGTAGATGATGCGCTGGTGACGGATAGGACATTTCACATATGGCCGACGGCCTAGTCGCTGGTGCCGTCGGCGTGTCATGCGCCGCCCCCGAGGGGTTATTGATCTTTCCTTAATGAATGACACTCTTGCGGTCATCGCAGGCCTACGCACCGCCTCGTCATCGCGAGGCCGCAGGCCGTGGCGATCCATCGTCGATCAAGCGCTGCCATGGATTGCCGCGCTGCGCTCGCAATGACACGGAGGCTGTCACGAATTGTGGAAAGCCTAATAATTGTCCTGTGGGCTGGCCCCCAGGACAATTGAGTTTCACCGTCTTCAGGTCGTCACTGGCTTGCCCAGCGACACCCGCTTGCGCTCGGGCACCTGGCCGGTAAAGGCAAAGTCCACTTGGGGCACACGTCCGCTCACGATGTCGGCAATCGCGGCAGCCGAGCCGCAGGAATGCGTCCAGCCCAGCGTGCCATGGCCGGTGTTGAGGAACAGGTTGCTGGTTTTGGAGCGGCCTATGTAGGGCACGTTGGACGGCGTGGCGGGGCGCAGGCCGGTCCAGTACTGCGCGTTCCGGCCGTCGGTCATGTCGGGGAAAAGCTGGCGCACGCGCCGCACAATCGCTTCGCAGCGCACCAGGTTCAGCTCGGTGCTGTAGCCGTTCAGCTCGGCCGTGCCGGCAATGCGCAGGCGGTTGCCCAAGCGCGAAAACACCAGCTTGTATTCATCGTCGGTCAGCGAGACGTTGTAGGACGCGGCTTCGTTGATCACCGGCAGCGTGACCGAATAACCCTTGGCCGGGTAAATGCGCAGGGTCTGGCCCAGCAGCTTGGCCCATTGCGGGCTGTAGGCGCCCAGGCACATCACATAGGCGTCAGATTTGAGCTCGCGCACCACCCCTTCGGCGTTGGCAATCTGCACCGCCGTCAGTGCGTCGCCCTCCTTGCGCGCGCCCACGATGCGGGTGTTGTACAAAAAATTCACGCCCGCGTCTGCGCACAGGGCGGCCAGCTGGCGCGTGAAGGCGTGCGCGTCACCGGACTCGTCGCTGGGCGTCATGCTGCCGCCGACGATTTGCGCGCGGCTGGCCGCCAGCGCGGGCTCAATCGCCACGCATTCGTCCGGCGTCTTCATGTCCAGCTCGCAGCCGTACTCGCGCATCACGGCGGCCGGGCCCTGCGCGTCGGCGTACTCCTGTTCGCTGGTGTAGAAGTGCAAAATGCCTTCGGTCTTTTGCTGGTAGTCCATGCCGGTGTGGTCGCGCAGTTGTTGCAGCGTGGCCCGGCTGTACAGGCCCAGGTTCACCATCTGCTTGATGTTGTGGCGGGTGCGGCCGGGCGTGCATTCGCGCAAGAACGACAGGCCCCACAGCCACTGGTTCAGGTCGGGCCGCAGGCGAAACAGCAGCGGCGCGTCCTCTCTGGCCAGCCATTTCAGCACCTTGAGCGGCGCGCCGGGGTTGGCCCAGGGCTCGGCATGGCTGACCGAAATCTGCCCGCCGTTGGCAAAGCTGGTTTCCAGGCCGGCGCCGGGCTGGCGATCGACCACGGTGACCTCGTGGCCGGCCTGACGCAAAAACCAGGCGGAGGTGATGCCGGTGACGCCGGCGCCTAAAACTGTGACTTTCATGGTATTTCCAAGGAAAAAAGGTCGCAAGCCCAGGCGGAATGGGCGCAACTGGCTATGAAATTAATAGCAAATTTCAGAGCGGCAGCGATCACCCGTCCGGGTGCCGCTCCCACTGTCCTTGGTACCTGAGAGATTCAATCGCAACACCCTCGGTGTTTTGCGGTCTTGCTCCTTCGGTGGCGGCAGCTTTGCACTGCGGCTCTCTCCAGATTCGGCGTTTTCCATTCAATACAGGGGCCTGAGCGATCATGGGAGATTGCGCCTTCGGCGGCTGTTGCAGGGCAACAGCGCTCTCTTGAATGAAGCTGGATTCTCGCATATCGCCCGGGCGCCCGCCAGAAGCGCGAAAGTTCCTCTGGGGCCACCCTTAAAATCAAGGAATGCTTCAAATCAAACAAGACCTGCTGGACGCCCTGGGCCAGGCCCTCAAGACCCTGGCGCCTGACAGCAGTGTGGCGGCCGCCTTCGAGTCGCCCAAGGTGGCGGCGCATGGCGACTTTGCCTCCACCGCAGCCATGCAACTGGCCAAACCGCTCAAACTCAACCCGCGCCAGGTCGCGGAAAACCTGCGGGCCGCCTTGCTGCAATCCGCGGCGTATGAGCGCTGGGTGGACGCGATTGAAATCGCCGGCCCCGGCTTTATCAACATCCGGCTCAAACCCGCAGCCAAGCAGCAAGTCGTGCGCGAGGTGCTGCAGGGCGCGGCCCGCTACGGCACGCAGCCGGCTGACGGCCAGCGCCGCATGATTGTCGAGTTCGTTTCGGCCAACCCGACCGGCCCCCTGCATGTCGGCCACGGCCGCCAGGCGGCGCTGGGCGATGCCATCTGCAACCTGTTTGCCACGCAGGGCGCGCAGGTGTGGCGCGAGTTTTATTACAACGATGCCGGCGTGCAGATCCAGACCCTGGCGACCAGCACGCAAGCGCGGGCCAAAGGCCTGAAACCGGGTGATGCCGGCTGGCCCGAGCCGGCCTACAACGGCGACTACATTGCCGACATCGCCAACGACTTCCTGGCCAAAAAGACCGTCAAGTCGGATGACCGCGAGTTCACCGCCAGCGGTGACGTCGAAGACATCGACGCGATCCGCCAGTTTGCCGTGGCCTATTTGCGCCACGAGCAGGATCTGGACCTGCAGGCCTTCTCGGTCAAGTTTGACAACTACTACCTCGAGTCCAGCCTGTACAGCTCGGGCCGCGTCGACAGCGCGGTGCAAAAGCTCAAGGACGCCGGCAAAACCTACGAGCAGGACGGCGCGCTGTGGCTCAAGTCCACCGACTACGGCGACGACAAAGACCGCGTGATGAAAAAAAGCGATGGCAGCTACACCTACTTTGTGCCTGACGTCGCCTACCACCTGGCCAAATGGGAACGCGGCTACAGCCGTGCCATCAACATCCAGGGCATGGACCACCACGGCACCATTGCCCGGGTGCGCGCCGGCCTGCAGGCCGCCAACGCCGGCATCCCGCAGGGCTACCCCGACTACGTGCTGCACACCATGGTGCGGGTGGTGCGCCATGGCGAAGAGGTCAAGATCTCCAAGCGCGCCGGCAGCTACGTAACCTTGCGCGATTTGATTGAGTGGACCAGCGCCGATGCCGTGCGCTTCTTCCTGCTCAGCCGCAAGCCCGACACCGAGTACATCTTTGACATCGACCTGGCGCTGGCCAAAAACAATGAAAACCCGGTGTACTACGTGCAGTACGCCCATGCCCGCATCTGCTCGGTGCTGGCGGCATGGGGTGGTGATGAGAGTCAGCTCAAGGGCGTGGACCTGTCGGCCCTGGACAGCCCGCAGGCCCAGGCCTTGATGCTGCTGTTGGCCAAGTACCCCGACATGCTCAGCAACGCCGCCGCCGGTTTTGCGCCGCATGACGTGGCTTTTTACCTGCGCGAGCTCGCGGCCTGCTACCACAGCTATTACGATGCCGAGCGGATTCTGGTCGACGAGGAGGCCGTCAAGCTGGCGCGCCTGGCGCTGGTCGCCGCCACCGCGCAGGTGTTGCACAATGGCTTGGCGGTGCTGGGTGTCAGTGCGCCGCGCAAGATGTAAGCAAAGATAAATAGAGCCGAAGCGGACAAGCAAGGAAACTGGGCAAGGTATGAACAAACAACGAGGCGGAACCCTGCTGGGTTTGATTATTGGTGCGCTGATCGGACTGGGCGCCGCGCTGGCCGTGGCGGTCTACATCACCAAGGTGCCGGTGCCCTTCATGAACAAGTCCCAGCCGCGCAGCACCGACAGCGATGCCGCCGAAGCCAAAAAGAACAAGGACTGGGACCCGAATGCGCCGCTGGCCGGGAAAAACCCTGTCAAGCCGCCAGCACCGTCCGCGTCCGGTGACGTGACGAATGTGACGGTCCCCGAGCCGGCCGTGGCGGCACCGCCAAAAACGGCCGCCGTACCAGCCGCTGCCGCATCGGCCGCTGCGGCAGCGGCCGCGCCAAAAACCGCCAAGCCGGCGGCCTCGGCCGACCCGCTGGGCGATCTGGCCAGGGCCAAAATGGAAGCGCCATCGTCGGGCTCTGGCGCCGATCCGTTCAGCTACTTCATCCAGGCTGGCGCCTTCCGCACCCCTGAAGATGCGGAACAGCAGCGGGCCAGGCTGCTGCTGCTGGGCATGCAGGCCAAGGTAACCGAGCGCGAACAGTCGGGCCGCACGGTATACCGCGTGCGCCTGGGGCCCTTCGACAAGAAAGAAGATGCCGACAAGGCCAAGGAACGGCTGGACAACAACTCGATAGAGACGGCCCTGGTCAGGGTACAGCGCTAGTCGTTCTGAACTTTTCCGGGCCGGTGCGTCAAACCCCTGCACGACACCGTGACGAAACATCCCTACATCCCAGGAGAGAAATTTAATGCAACGACGTGAGTTTTCGCTTTCAGCCGCCTCCGTGGCAGCTGCCGCCTTGAGCGCAGCCGCACTGCCCGGCGCCGCGCAGGCCCAAGCGGCGGCCTTCAAGGACGGCGCCGACTACCTGACGCTGGACAGGGCCGCGCCTGTCGAAGCCCCCGCAGGCCAGGTCGAGGTGGTGGAGTTCTTCTGGTACAGCTGCCCGCATTGCAACGCCTTTGAGCCGCAACTCGAAGCCTGGATTAAAAAAGCACCCAAAGACGTGAGCGTCAGGCGCGTTCCGGTCTCTTTCCGTCCGGATTTCGAGCCGCAGCAGCGTCTTTTTTATGTGCTGGAGGCCATGGGCAAGGTCGATGAGCTGCATAAAAAGGTGTTCTACGCCATCCATGTGGAGAAACAGGCGCTCAACACGGCGGACCTGGTGGCGGCCTGGGCCGAGAAACAGGGCATCAGCAGGCCGAAGTTTGTCGAGATGTACAACTCGTTTTCCGTCAGCACCAAGACACGCAAGGCCACGCAGCTGCAGGACAGCTACCAGGTGGACGGCGTGCCGGCCCTCGGCGTGGGCGGGCGTTACTTCACCTCGG
The DNA here is from genome assembly GCA_036506595.1 of Polaromonas sp. Taxonomy (GTDB): domain Bacteria; phylum Pseudomonadota; class Gammaproteobacteria; order Burkholderiales; family Burkholderiaceae_C; genus Polaromonas. The sequence continues at coordinate 14,667 of DASXRN010000259.1, forward strand.
GCACATTGGCGCAAAACATGGGGCGTGCGCTCCAGGTCACCGACTACCTGATCGGCCAGTCCCGCAAGGCCAAGCCCGGCAAGGCCTGAAAAACCACGCCCTTTCAGAGAAAACCCGCCCCAACCGGCGGGTTTTTTATGGGCCATTCTTGCGCTGGAGCCATTCAGCTGGCTGGCATGGCTACAATCATCCAACCTTCCAAGCAGCAAGATTCGTGCCTTTATGAAAAAACCTTTTTTCGCCCTGATCGTGACGGCCGCCCTCGCGCTGGGGGTTGTGCTTCCGGCCGCCGCCGAACGGGCCGATCGCGACAAACCCATGAATGCCGAGGCCGATGCTTTGCGCCACGACGACCTGAAGCAAACCAGTGTTTTCACCGGCAACGTGGTCATCACCAAGGGCACCACCATTGTCCGCGGGGCGCGCGTGGATGTGTCGCAAGACCCCGAGGGTTACCAGCTGGCGATTGCCACAGGGACGCCCGAAAAGCTCGCCTACTACCGCAAAAAGCGCGACGGGGTTGACGAGTACATCGAGGGCGAGGGTGAACGGATTGAATACGACAGCCGTGCCGATCTCGTCAAATTCATCAAGAATGCCGTCGTGCGCCGCTACAACGGCGCGACCCTGGTCGATGAGACCAGCGGCGCGCTGATTGTTTTCGACAACAACACCGATGTGTTCAGCGTGGATGGGGGCGCGCAAAACCGCACGGCGGCCAATCCCACGGGACGGGTCCGCGCCATGCTGTCGCCGCGCACCGCCGCATCGGCAGCCGCGACCCCTGCGGCCCCGCTTGCAGGGCCTTCGCCCAACCTGCGCCCCAGCACCACGTTGGGCACTGAGAAAAAATAAAGTCATGAGAAAAATGGGCAACAGATGGATGTGGTGAACGATAGCTTGGCGCTCAATACCGCAACGCCCAGCCGCCTAGTCGCGCAGGGGCTGCGCAAATCCTATGGCGGCCGCAAGGTGGTCCAGGACGTTTCACTGGCGGTGGAAAAAGGTGAGGTGGTCGGTTTGCTGGGCCCTAACGGGGCCGGCAAAACCACCTCGTTTTACATGATCGTGGGCCTGGTGCGCGCCGATGCCGGTGAAATCTCCATCGACGGCCAGCCGGTTGAACATATGCCGATTCACCGGCGCGCCCGCCTCGGCCTGAGCTACCTGCCGCAGGAGGCCTCCATCTTCCGCAAGCTCACCGTGCAGGAAAACGTGCGCGCCGTGCTGGAACTGCAGCTCGATGAAGCCGGCAAGCCGCTGGACCGTGCCGCGCTCGAGGCGCGGCTGGACGCGCTGCTGCAGGATTTGCGGGTTGACCATCTGCGCGACTCGCCGGCGCCGGCGCTGTCGGGGGGCGAGCGCCGCCGCGTCGAGATTGCGCGGGCCCTGGCGACCCAGCCGCGTTTTATCTTGCTCGACGAGCCGTTTGCCGGTATCGACCCGATTGCCGTGATCGAAATCCAGCGCATCATCGGCTTCCTGAAATCGCGCGGTATAGGCGTGCTGATCACCGACCACAATGTGCGCGAAACCCTGGGCATTTGCGACCACGCCTACATCATCAGCGATGGCCATGTGCTGGCCACCGGTACCCCGTCCGAGATTGTGAACAACGCCGATGTGCGCCGCGTGTATCTCGGCGAACACTTCAAAATGTGATGGTGGATTGGTTTCCCCCTGTTGCTCGCTCGCTTCGTGTAGCGGCCTCTCCCCCTCCGGGGGACGGCGCCTGCGGCCTGGCAAAGCCAGTTCCGCGGCCCCCGCTGGATGAAGGCATGTCGTCCCGTCTTTTCGGACATTCGGAACTCCAGTGAAACAGGGTCTGTCATTACGCGTCTCGCAGCATCTTGCGTTGACGCCGCAGCTGCAGCAGTCGATTCGCCTGCTGCAGCTGTCCACGCTGGAGCTGAGCCAGGAAGTCGAGCAGATGCTCGACGAAAACCCGTTTCTGGAAGTCACCGAAGAGGCTGCGGTGCGCGAAGAATTCGGCCTGGAGCACACCAACACGCCGGTCAGCCAGGACAGCCGGGAGTTTGAATCTGCTACGAATTCAATAGCTTCTGGTGCTGATGATACGGGGGCTGCAGGCCAAAATGATGCTGAAACCAGCCCGGAGGCCGGCTCCGAGGCCAGGCTGGAGGAAAGCTGGGAGGGCGATGGCTCGGTGGAGACCGCGCCCGACGACAGCGAATGGGGCGGCGATGCGCCCGCCCGCAAAAGCAATGCGGACGACAGCGAGGCCGAGGCTTCCGATCTGGCGGCCAGCCACGAGTCGCTGCAAGACTATCTGCACCGCCAGTCGCTGGGCCTGCGGCTGTCCGAGGAAGACCGCGCGGCCCTGCACTTTCTGATTGAGTCGCTGAATGACGACGGCTACCTCGAAGACAGCCTGGCCGCGCTGGCGGCCGGGCTGGCGAACGGCGACCTGGAAGCGGCCGAAGAGCTGGAGCAGCACTTTGCCATGGCTTTGAAGCTGCTGCAGCACATGGAGCCCGCCGGCGTTGGCGCGCGCAACCTGGCCGAATGCCTGGGCCTGCAATTGCTCGACTGCAAGGACTGCGAAGAGGTGCGCGCCGCCATGGCCATGTGCCAGCAGCCCATGGAGCTGCTCGCCAAGCGCGACGTCAAACGCCTGTCGCACCTGTGCGGTTTTTCAGAGGCCGTGATCAAGGGCGCCATCGGCGTGATTGGCCGGCTCGACCCCAAGCCCGGCCGGCGTTTTGTCAATGTCGAGCGCAACCTGATCGTGCCCGATGTCATTGTTGTCAAATCGGGCCGGGGCTTCAAGGTCTCGCTCAACAGCGACGTCATGCCGCGCCTGCGCGTGCACGACATCTATGCCAATGCGCTGAAGCTGCACAAGGGCCAGAACGGCCAGGCGCTGCAGCAGCGCTTGCAGGAAGCGCGCTGGTTCATCAAAAACATCCAGCAGCGCTTTGACACCATACTGCGCGTGAGCAGCGCGATCGTCGAGCGGCAGAAAAACTTCTTCACGCACGGCGAGCTGGCCATGCGCCCGCTGGTGCTGCGCGAGATTGCCGACGAACTGGGCCTGCACGAGTCCACCATCTCGCGCGTGACCACGGCCAAGTACATGAGCACGCCGTTTGGCACCTTCGAGCTCAAATACTTTTTTGGCTCGGCGCTGGGCACCGAAACCGGCGGCAATGCGTCGAGCACGGCGGTGCGCGCACTGATCAAGCAGTTGGTCACATCCGAAAGCAGCAAAAAGCCGCTCAGCGACAACCAGATTTCCGAAATGCTCAAGGAGCAGGGCATTGAATGTGCCCGCCGCACCGTGGCGAAATACCGCGAAGCCCTGCGCATTGCGCCCGCCAACCTGCGCAAATCGCTCTGAAAGAGCCCCTTGAGGCCCTACTTATGAACCAACTTCAACTCTTTTTACCCTGCGCCGCCGGCGTTGAAGCGCTGCTGGCCAGCGAGGTCAAGCGCGTCACCGGTATTGACGGCAAGGCCTGGCGTGCCGGCGTGCAGCTGCAGGGCTCGTGGCGCGACGCCCTGCAGCTCAACCTGCACAGCCGGCTGGCCCAGCGCGTGCTGATCGAGCTGCAGCACAACCAGTACCGCAGCGAGCAGGACCTGTACAACGCCGCGGCCAATGTCGCCTGGGAAATCTGGTTCACGCCCAAGCAGACCTTCAAGGTCGAGATCACGGCCCAGCACAGCCCGCTGCAAAGCCTGAATTTTGCCGCGCTGAAGATCAAGGACGCGATTGCCGACCGCTTTCGCGCCAAGTTCGACGTGCGCCCCGATGTCGACACGCGCTGGCCCGACGTGCGCGTGTACGTGCACCTGACCACCGACACCGTCACCATTTACATCGACACCTCGGGCGAGCCGCTGTTCAAGCGCGGCTGGCGCGAAGACAAGGGCGACGCCCCGCTGAAGGAAACCCTGGCCGCCGCCATGATTGCTGCCAGCGGCTGGGACCAGCAGTGCAGGAACGGCGTGCCGCTGTACGACCCCTGCTGCGGCTCCGGCACCATCGCCATCGAAGCCGCGCAGATCGCCTGCAACATCGCGCCCGGCATCAACCGCCGCTTTGCCTTCCAGAAATATTTGCCGTTTCAGGGCCATGTCTGGGACGGCCTGCTCGATCAGGCCGAGGCCGCCATCACCGAGCCCACGGCGCCGGTGTTTGGCAGTGATGTGTCCTTCCGGATGGTGGACTTTGCCGAACGCAATGCCGAGCGCGCCGGCGTGGCCAAGGCCGTGGAGTTTCGCGGTGGTGACGCGCTGCAGCGCATGCCGCCCGCACCATCGGGCGTGATGCTGGTGAACCCGCCCTATGGCGAGCGTATCGACGTGGCGGGTGTCGCGGGCATTCCTTCCGTGCAAGGCCGCGACCAGCGCCGCGCGCAGTTTCAGGGCCAAAGCATCGACGAGTTTGGCCAGCCGCTGGCCAACGATGGCGGCGACTCGCGTGATGATTCAGGTTTTGCGCCCAGTCGCGACCGCACCACCAACCCGGGCCGCGAGCAGGCACAAACCGCCAGCGGCGAAGAGGCCTCCGACTTCTTTCCGCAACTGGCCGCGCACTGGAAGAAAAACTACGCCGGCTGGACCGCCCATGTGCTGACGCCCGACCTCAAGCTGCCCGGCAAGATGCGCCTCAAGGAATCGCGCCGCGTACCGATGTGGAACGGCCCGATTGAATGCCGGCTGTTCCGCTTTGACATGGTGGCCGGTTCGGCACGCGCAAAACCGGAGAAGCGCGCAACCGGCGACGCCAAACCGTGACAGCCCGAGCCATCGTGCTGGACACCAACATCGTGCTCGATGTGTTTGTGTTCAACGATGCGGCGGCGCAACCGGTCAAACAGGGGCTGAAAACCGGTGCGCTCGACTGGCTGGCCACGCCAGCCATGCGCGACGAGCTGGCCCGCGTGCTGGCCTACCCGCAAATCGTTCCGCGCCTGGAGTCCTGCAAGCTCAGCGCCGACGACGTGCTGGCAGCCTTCGACCGGTATGCCCGCCTCACAGAAACGGCCCCCAAAGCCAGCCTCACCTGCAGCGACGCCGACGACCAGAAGTTCATCGACATGGCGGTTGCCCACCAAGCCCTGCTGCTGAGCAAGGACAGAGCCGTGACTTCAATGGCAAAACGGCTGCTGGCCCTCGGCGTACGGGCGCGGGTAGCTATGTAATTGATAGCGAATAGCGTGGCTCCGGCTTGGCTGGCATTGCGTGTCCACCAGCTGTATCCTAAGCGGACCCCTCCCGTCATTTCATTCCAAACCACCAGGAGCAAACCCATGAGCCGTGAAGTTGTTGTAGTCAGCGGTGTGCGCACCGCCATTGGTACCTATGGCGGCAGCCTGAAGGACACTCCCCCTACCGAGCTGGCCGCGCAGGTCGTGCGCGAGTCGCTGGCGCGGGCCGGTGTGGACGGCGCCGACGTCGGCCATGTGGTGTTTGGCCATGTGGTCAACACCGAGCCCAAGGACATGTACCTGTCGCGCGTGGCGGCCATCAACGGCGGCTGCGCCGAAGGCACGCCCGCGTTCAACGTCAACCGGCTCTGCGGCTCGGGCCTGCAGGCCATTGTGTCGGCCAGTCAGTCCATTTTGCTGGGTGACGCCGACATTGCCATTGGCGGCGGCGCCGAGAACATGAGCCGTGGCCCCTATGCCAGCCTGTCGGCCCGCTGGGGCGCCCGCATGGGTGACAGCCAGATGGTTGACATGGTGGTGGGCGCGCTGCACGACCCCTTCCAGACCATTCACATGGGCGTGACCGCCGAGAATATCGCGGCCAAATGGGGCATCAGCCGCGAAGAGCAGGACGCGATTGCCGTCGAAAGCCACAACCGCGCCCAGCGCGCCACCGAGGCCGGCTACTTCAAGGACCAGATCATGCCCGTCATGCTGAAGAGCAAAAAGGGCGAGGTGGCCTACGCCACCGATGAGCATTTCCGCCCCAACTGCACGCTGGCCGACCTGGCCAAGCTCAAACCGGTGTTCCTCAAGGAAAACGGCACCGTCACCGCCGGCAATGCCTCGGGCATCAATGACGCGGCCGCCGCCGTGGTGCTGATGGAAGCTGGCACCGCCAAGGCCAGGGGCGCCAAACCGCTGGCCCGACTGGTGGCCTACGCCCACGCGGGTGTGGACCCCAAATACATGGGCATAGGCCCCGTGCCCGCCACGCAACTGGCGCTGAAGAAAGCCGGCCTCACGGTGAATGACCTGGACGTGATCGAGGCCAATGAAGCCTTTGCCGCCCAGGCCTGCGCCGTGACGCGCGACCTGGGGCTGGACCCGGCCAAGGTCAACCCCAACGGCTCGGGCATCTCGCTGGGCCACCCGATTGGCGCCACCGGCGCGCTGATCACGGTGAAAGCCCTGTACGAGCTGCAGCGCACCGGTGGCCGCTACGCGCTGGTGACGATGTGCATAGGCGGCGGCCAGGGCATTGCGGCGATTTTTGAACGCATGTGAGCTGAGCGGGGCGTCATGCGACGCATCTGGGTTGCTGAATTTTTTGGCCGAATTGGCCACTAGCCAAGGAAGCACGGGCGCAGGCTGCTATTGAATTGATAGCTGTTTGCCGAGCCTGCAAGGCCATTGGTCGAGGGGGCAAGATTTCCGCCTGCCTCTGGTTCTCACAGGTTCAGGCAAGCGTCTTGCGAATATCCTTGGTCAGCAAATACAGGTGGAATGCATCCACGGGTGACGGCTCAAAGCCATAGCCTTGGTAAAAGCGCACGGCGGCTTCGTCTTTGGCGTGCACCATCAGCGCGCGGCAGCCAATGACCTCGCAGGCTTGCAGGTATTTCAAGAGCGCACTCTGCAACAGGCTGCGCCCCACGCCTCGGCCTTGAGCCCGTACATCCACCGCCAGCCGTGCCAGCAGCAGCATGGGAATAGGGTGGCGGGCCAGGCCCCTGCTCACGCGCTGCGGCACGGCCGCATGTTCAACCGATGCCGCTGCCAGGCTGTAGTAGCCAAACACCTGCCCTTGTGCCAGGGTGACAAACGTGCGGGCGCTGCCGTTGGCCTGGTTGGCCAGTGCGTAGCGTTGCAAGAACTGATTGAGCGGTGCAGCGCCGCAATCAAAAGCGTGGGTATCGTGGGTAGAGTCAAGAGGCACGGGCTGGCCGAAGACCAGTGCTGGCTCGGAAGGCTCCGCCATCAGGCAAATACGCTGGGCTTGGCGAACAGTCGTTTGAGTCCAGGCAGTTCACGCGCCGGTGCATCCAGCGCCTGGTTGAGGGCCTTCATTTGGGCCTCGGTCAGCGTGAAACGCGTTTGATCGCCCAGCACGCGCGTGGCCGCCTCGCGCGAAGCGTTCAGGACAAAAGCGCTGAGCGACTGGTCTTGCAGCCGGGCTGCTTTCTCCAGACTGGCTTTGAGCTCTGCCGTGGCGCGGATTTCAATGCGCTCGGCGCGGGTGGATGCGTTCATTGGCATGGACTCATTTAAAGCGAATTCAGTCTATTTTCCGTACAAAGTCCGTACGCGTCAAGCGGCTTGATGCTGACGACCTTGACGGGTGTATCACCCCAGCCATGAAGGGCGAGCTGGCCTACCCGCAGACCGTGCCGCGCCAGAACTTCCACAAGTCGCCATCCAACTCATCGGCGCCCCCGCACCTTGCGGCGCCTTCCGACGATGTCTTCAACGAGGAAGTCGACAAAGGTCCGCACGGCGGGCGGCAGCCGGCGTCCGGCCATTGACTGAACCTGCATCAGCCGCTGCTGCATTTCGGGGTTGCTGAGCGGGACCAGCACCTGCCTCGCCTCGCGCAGCCGGTTGCGCACCGACAGGGAGCCACAGAAGCCCACCACGTCGCCGTAGTGCTGGTAGGCATTGAGGGCGGTCAGCGAGCTGCTGGTCATGACGATGTGGGGGCGCAGGCCTTCCAGCCCGCAGACCAGGTCGAACAACTGGCGGATGGTGTTGGCGCCGGTCGGCAATACCAGCGGATAGGCCATCAGTTCGGCCAGCGTGACGCTGTTGCAAAGTGCCACCGGATGGCGTTTTGACACGAGTGCATAGACCGGGGCCGTTTCGGAATACTCGGCGTGGATGCCCTCTTGCGCGGCGATGGCGAAAGTGAGGGCAACGTCCACCTCGCCGGCCCGGACCTTGCGCGTCGCCTCGGCCGGCGCGCCCACGTCGAGCGAGAAGCGCACGCCGGGCTGCGTGCGCTGAAAGGCCGCGATGGCGTAGGGCAGGTAGTCGTGGGCGAAGCCGTCCGAGCAGGCCACGCGTACGCTGCTGTTGGCTAGGCTCACCAGCCCCTGCAGTTCGGCGCGCATGGCCTCCGCGTCGAGGAATGCGCGCGTGGCGTATTCGCGCACGACGGCGCCGGCCTCGGTCAGGCGCATGCCGCGCGCATTGCGTTCGAACAGCGGAACACCGAGCTCATCTTCCAGCCGCGCGACCTGCCGGCTGATCGCGGAAATGGCCACGTGCAGGGTCTGTGATGCCGTGGTCAGCGAACCGCGTTCGGCCACCTCCAGAAAGTAAGCCAGCGGTGTGGCGTGAATCGATGTGAGTTTCATAAACAACCTTCTGGAGCGACCGGAACAACCGGAGCATGGGCTCAACCGTGGGTGCCAGGCATTCTCTCATCCGTTCAATTTGTGGTTTTTCTTTGCTAATTTTGCAAAGCTGCTTTCTTGAGGGTTTGCACCGAGTTGGCTTGTGCCGCGCCGACAGGTCGAGAGCGTGCGCCGCTGAGGGGCGCTGAAGAAATGCACCGGCAATGGGCGGGAGGCTGCCCGCCCATCACAACAGTGGGCAACAGTGGGGCCTTAAAAAGCGGCCTTGGGTGCAAAAACGGCGTGGTTCCGGGCGGGCCGTCATCTTTACGAAAGCGGCTTGCGTGGCTATCTTCACGGCATCGCTTCAAGTCGATGCTTCCCTGATGAAGGGGCGCCAACAGAACAGAACAGAACAGAAAAGGACATGGCTGTGGATGAGATTTGTTTTATGGATGCGGTCGACATGGCCGCCGCTGTACGGACCCGCCGGCTCGGTGTGCATGAGCTGGTCAAGGCGCATGTCGAACGCTGCCAGCGCTTCAATCCCCGCATCAACGCAATCGTCAGCAACGTGTTCGAGCGCGCGCTGGCCGAAGCGACCGAGGCCGATCAGGCCTTGACGCGCGGCGCCGCGCCGGGGCCGCTGTTCGGTCTGCCGGTGGCGCACAAGGACACGTTTCTCACGCGCCGCATCCGCACCACCTTCGGCTCGCGCGCCTACAGTGACAACGTGCCGACGCAGGACAGCGCCGTCGTTGCGTACCAAAAGGCGGCCGGCGCCATTTGCCTGGGCAAGACCAACATGCCGGAATTCGGTGCCGGTTCGCACACCTTCAATGAAGTCTTCGGACCGACCCGCAACCCCTACCGCACCGACGTCTCGGCGGGCGGCAGCAGTGGCGGCGCGGCGGCGGCGCTGGCGGCCGGCTTTGTCGCGCTTGCCGACGGCTCCGACATGGGCGGGTCGCTGCGCAATCCGGCGAGCTTTTGCAACATCGTCGGGCTGCGCCCCTCCATCGGGCGCGTGCCCATGGTGCCCAGCAGCAATCCGTTCAACACGCTGACGGTGGGCGGGCCCATGGGCCGCAGCGTGGCGGACGTGGCGCTGCTGCTCGATGTGATCGCCCGGAGCGAGGCGGCCGACCCGCTGTCGGTGCCGCCGCCCGCCGAAGGCTTCGCGCGCATCGCCGACACCGACCCGCGCGGCGTGCGTGTGGCGCTCAGTCCCACGCTGGGCGGCCTGCCGCTGGAGCCCGCCGTGGCCGACGCCTTGCGTGAAGGCGTGCGCCACCTGGCCGCGATGGGCTGCGTGATCGAGGAAGACGAGCCCGATTTCAGCGACGCCGACTTCGCCTTCGAGACGCTGCGCGCGCTGGCCTTCGCGACCAACTTCGGCCCGGTGCGCGCCGAGAAGGGCGAGCTGCTCAAGAACACGGTGCGCTGGAACATCGACCTCGGCCTCGGGCTCGACGGCAAGACCATTGCCGAGGCCGAGCGGGCGCGGGCGCGCATGTTCGCGCGCATGCAGGCGCTGCTGAGCCGCCATGACTTCCTCGTCGCGCCGGTCTCGCAGGTCCTGCCCTTTGCCGTGGAGCAGGAGTACCCGCGGTCGGTGGCCGGCACCCCTATGCCGCATTACATCGGCTGGATGCGCTCGAGCTACCGCATCACGGTGACCGGCCATCCCTCGATCTCGCTGCCGTGCAGCTTCACGGCCGATGGCCTGCCGGTGGGCATCCAGATCGTCGGCCGCTTCCGCCAGGAGCGTGCGCTGCTGGCCTTCGCCCGCCAGTTCGAGCGCGCCAACCCGGCCGGCCGGCGCCGGCCTGTCCTGAGTGCCTGAAGCTGCTGCTGTTCCGATTCCTGTTTTATTTCTCCCCCTGCCTCGCCCTTTCCTGAAGGAAGTCCCCATGTCCCCGTCGTTGCTCCGTCGCCTTTTCCTGTTGACAGCCGCCCTGCTGGCCGGCGCTTGCGTCTGCGCGCAGACTTACCCGAGCCGGCCCATCAAGCTGGTGGTGCCTTTTCCGCCCGGCGGCTCCACCGATATCCTGGCGCGGCTGCTGTCGCAATCGCTGGGCGACAAGCTCAAGCAGCCCATCGTGGTCGACAACAAGCCGGGCGCTAGCACCATCCTTGGCGCCGAATCGGTCGCCAAGGCGTCGCCCGACGGCTACACGCTGCTGCTGAGCGCCGCGGGGACCTACACCGTCAATCCGGCGGTCTACAAGAAGCTGCCCTACGATCCGCTCGCGAGCTTCGACCCGCTGGGCATCGTCGGCTCGACCTCGCTCGTGCTGTTGGCCAACCCCGCGATCAAGGCAAATTCGCTCAAGGAGCTGGTCGAAGAGGTCAGGAAAATCCCCGGCGGCGCGTCCTACGGCTCCTTCGGCACCGCCAGCACCTCGCATTTCGCCGGCGAGATGATCACTGCCGCCACCCACATGAACCTTCTGCACGTTCCGTACAAGGGCAGCGCGCCCGCCATGCAGGACCTGATGGGCAACCAGATCAGCCTCTCGATCGACACCGTCGTGGCTGCCGCGCCGCAGCTCAAGGCCGGCAAGGTCAAGGCCATCGCCATCACGGGCACGGTGCGCTCCAACCTGCTGCCGCAGGTGCCGACGGCGGCCGAGGCGGGCTACCCCGCAGTCTCGCTGTCCACCTGGTTCGCCATCGTGGGCCCCAAGGGCTTGCCCGCAGCGGTGCGCAGCACGCTGGAGGCCGCGGTGGCCGCGACCATGAAGGAAAAGGCGCTGCAGGACGCGCTGATCAAGAGCGGCTACGAGCCCGAGTACGGCACGCCCGATGACTACCGGGCCCGCGTGCCCCGGGAAATCGCCCGCCTGCGCACGATTGCCGAGGCGGCGAAGATTACCGCCGAGTGAGGTTGGGGGCGATCCGGTGAAATTCTGAACGAGGGTGCCGTCGTCATGGCGGCAGCCAAAATAACCGGAGCCGATTTCCCGAATCAAATGGGAAAATTGAGGGCGGAAGTTAGTGGAAATTTGGGCCAAATTCCAATTTCAAATACATTCGGATTACGCGGGCTCGCTAAACGCCTCCACCTTCAACCCCGCAAATAGCTTGAAATCAGCCACGTTGCGCGTGAGCAGCGCATAGCCGTGATGCACTGCCGTAGCCGCAATCAAGGCATTGTGCGCACCCGCCGTCACGTTTTTTGACAATGCGGCAATCATGCGGGCATGAGTCCGGGCTACCGGCATTGAAAACTCCAGCACCGGAATGGACGACAGCAGGTTTTCAACAAACCAAACGCGCCGCGTTGCGCCCGGCGCTGGGCCGCGTTGGCGCGCTCCACGCCGACCAATAGCTCGCTGGCGGTTACCGCGCTCATGTAAGCGCCGCCGTAATGTGCCCAGCGGGCCAAATCCAGTTTGTCGGCGGATTTTTCAGCCAGCACCCACACATCGGTATCGATCACGAGGCCCATGGATCATCCCGCGCGCTGAGTTTGGAGCGCACCGCGCGCACGTCGCTGGCCATGGCTTGTCGCTCGGGGGCGCTGAGCTGCGGCCCCTTGAGCAGAAAATCATCCAGCCGGTCAAGCGGGAAGCCGTCAGAGGCTACGGCGGGCAACACGCGTGCCACCACCCGTTTGCCGCGCTGAATGTCCAACGACTGGCCCTGGTACTGAACCTGACTCAAAAAGTCTGACAGGCCACGTGAAAACTCGGTCACCGTCAATGCTACAACGCCCATGTGAGCCTCCTCTGAAAAGCTGAAAAGCTGAAAAGCTGAAAAGCTGAAAATCAGTTTATCAGATTTAACGTATCGATGTCTGAGTTTGAGCTATCGGCAGGGCGCTGGTGCATCGCTCCGGAACGGCTGCGCCCCACGCCTGCCCGGATGCATCATGTCTAACGCGCCAGCCTTGCCCGCCTCGCCAATCGCTA